>NZ_JBNPNH010000008.1:0-101745 GCF_050314555.1 Candidatus Spyradosoma sp. SGI.093
TGTCATTACATACTACGTATATCGGTCTACGAAGTTGAAACGGCCCCGGTAGTTCTTTTAATTTTTCGAGCGCAATCCATACAAGCATTAATAATACTGTTGAATCTTTTCCTCCACTGAATCCTATAATCCATGGTCGGGTCGACTCATCAGCATACGCATACTGATCGAGAATCTCATCTATTACATATTCAACACGTTTATTTCTTATTTTAGGCTTTTTACATCCCATAATAAATCATACACTTTGTTTATCCGATGAAAATCCGCTCATTTCTTATCCGAAAAAATCTTCCAATTGTTCTAAAGAATGCACTCGATAAACGCGCCTTTCCATTTTCCTCTCCAAGTTTGTCTTTCCTGTCAAATTCTCACGCCCCGTCGAAACGATTCGTAAAACTTTTCTGTCTTCCGTAAAAACTCGTACACCTCCGTTTTCACCTATTTTAGAGATGCATCCAACTTAATCAGTTCGGCGGTTTCGGGGACGTCCTTGATGATTTGGGAGGGGAGCGGGCCGACGCCGATGTAGCGCAGGTTCGGGAGCGCGGGCGCGTCGGCGAGCTCGACGATGGTCTTCATCACGAAGGCGACGTAGCGCTTGGCGTTCGCGGGAAGATCGGCGAACGAGCGCACGCCGGAAATGTCCTCCGTCCAACCCGGGAGCGCCTCGTACACGGGAACGAGGGTCTGGCGCAGCGCGTCGTTGCGCGGGACGTGGCGGTAGATTTTTCCGTCGGGGCCCTTGTAGGCGACGCACACGAGCAGGTCGCCGCCCCGCCATTCGTCCGCGGGCGAGAGCGCGTCGAGCTTGTTGATGACGAGGTCCTGATAGCCGCCGTAGCGGAGCGCGTCCGCCTTTTCGACGCAGTCGCACCAGCCGACCATGCGCTGGCGCCCGGAGACGACGCCGAACTCGAGCTTCTTCAGGCGGCGGCACAGCGGGTGTTCGTCGTCCATCTGCGTGAGGAAGACGTGCGTGCCGACCTTCGTGTCGTAGGCCTTGCAGCAGCCCATCGTGTGGACGAGCTGGGCGGGAATTCCCGCGGACTGGAAAAATTCCGGCGTGAACGTGTGCGAGGCGGTGACGTTCGGCGGGAAGCCGTGGCGTTTGTCGAGCCAGTAGGCCTGGCCGAACTCGCCGATGACGTATTCGCCGCGCTTCATCGTGTCGAGCACGAGATCGCGCACGTCGCAGATCGCGGGAACGAGCTCCCGTCCCGCCGTCCAATAGACTTCGACGACCTTTTCGCGGTTGAAGCGGAAGGGCGTTCCCGCGTCGAACTGCGTGAAGTCGAAATCCGCCTCGGCGAAGACGCCGTCCCTGATCGCGGGCGCGTTCCCGCGGACTTCCGCCGCCGTGAGTTTTTTGAAAAATTCGCTCCACAGCTCCGGCGCGACGCGGCAGACGTGCTCGATCGTGCGTTCGGCGCGGTCGAGGCGCGCGTTCATTTTTTCGACGAAAATTTCCTTCGGGCCGAGAAAATCCGCGTAGGTGATCTGCCACTGTCCGACTTCGTCGCAGTACGCGGGCGTGATGCCGCGCCCCGTCGAGCCGCGCGGCAGGTGCTTGAGCACGTTCACGCGGTAATCCTCGAACGCGAGGTCGAGCATGCGGTGCGAGACGTCGCTGAGCATCGTGCGCTCGTCGATGCGCAGGCGCGGGTAAATCGGAATGCCCATTTTTTCGAGCGGGCGCGCCTCCCAGTGGAACTTGCGCGGGTCGGCGACGACGCCGGCGCCGATCGCGAGCACGGCGACGTCCTTTTCGATCACGCCCGCGGGCAGCAGGTTCAGCTTGAGCCCGCCGACCGTGTGCCCGGAATTCGCCCCGCCGTTCACCTTCATCACGACGGAGACGACGCCGCGCTTGCCGGTCTCGGCCTGAAGTTCGCGGATGACTTCGGGAATGAGGCGTCCCTTGCCTTCGTCTCCGGTGCTGATTCCGGTGTCGGCGATGAGTTGGCTGCGAAATTTTGTGAGTGCCATGGCGATTCAAAAAAAATGGTTTGTTCGGAGAAAATAAACGTGTTCCCGCAAAGATAGATGAAAACCCCCGCCGTGTGAATTCTATTTTCGCTCGCGCGGCGGGAAACTCCCGCGTTCCCGCGCGTTTTTGTCGTTGCGCCGGCGCGGCTTCTTTGGAAAATGAGAGACCTCACGTTTTTCCCCCATGATTTACGATTCCAAAAAATTCCTTCTCATCGCCGGTCCCTGCTCCCTCGAAAACGAATTCATCTGCCGTTGCGTCGCGCAGAAGCTCGACGTGCTTCGGCAGAAGTTCCCGCAGCTCAACATCGTCTTCAAGGGCTCGTTCGACAAGGCGAACCGCACCTCCATCAACGGCGCGCGCGGTCCCGGGCTCGAAGCCGGGCTGGAGCTGCTCGCCATGGTCAAACGCGAGTTCAAATTCCCCGTCCTCACCGATGTGCACCTGCCGGAACAGTGCGAAAAGGTCCGCCAGGT
Source organism: Candidatus Spyradosoma sp. SGI.093 (assembly GCF_050314555.1). Classification (NCBI taxonomy): domain Bacteria; kingdom Pseudomonadati; phylum Verrucomicrobiota; class Opitutia; genus Candidatus Spyradosoma; species Candidatus Spyradosoma sp. SGI.093. The sequence goes on from NZ_JBNPNH010000008.1 coordinate 2,467, forward strand.
CTGCGACGTGCTCCAGATTCCCGCCTTCCTCTGCCGGCAGACGGACCTGCTCGTCGCCGCCGCGCACACCGGCCGCTGCGTCAACGTCAAGAAAGGCCAGTTCCTCTCCCCGCAGGAAATGCGCTACGTGAACGACAAGCTTTCCATCGCGGGCGCGCGCGAAATCTGGCTCACCGACCGCGGCACCGCGTTCGGCTACCAGAATCTCGTCGTGGACATGCGCTCCTTCCCGATCATGAACCGCCTCAACCGCCCCACGATCATGGACGCCACGCACAGCGTGCAGCTGCCGGGCGCGCTGCTGGGTTCCTCCGGCGGGCAGCGCGAATTCGTCCCCGCCCTCGCCCGCGCCGCCGTCGCCGCGGGAGCGTCCGGCCTCTTCCTCGAGACGCACCCCGAACCGGCGAAGGCGATTTCCGACTCCGCGACGCAGCTCCCGCTCACGGCGCTCGACGACCTGCTCGACGATTGCCTCAAGATCTGGGAACTCGTCGGCAAATCCGTCTCCAAGGTCGGCTGAAGAGCCTCGAGGACGTTCCCGCAGGAATTTTGCCGGAAGCGGCGGAAGCGCGAAGACTTCCGCCGCTTCCGGCAAAATCGTTTTTTGAAAACGCTCTTCGCCCCTCGTCCGGAATTTGACATGCTGTCAAACTTTTTTGGCTTTACCCGTCAAACAATATATGTCAGCTTTGTCAGACTTTCATTACGATTTTGTTAAAAATCTTCACTCAAAAACCAAAAGATCCTATGAAATCAGTCCTCCTCCCGACCGCGCTCCTCGCGGCAGCAATGACCGTTCCCGCGATCGCCGCGACGCCGACTTCCGGCGAAGCGCAGAATCTTCCGCCGGCGAAGACGGAAATGTCCGTCGCCGCCCTTCAGAAGATGCAGCAGACGATCGAAGCCGACGAAGCCATCATCGACGAACTCGAGCTCAGCTCGTGGACGCTCGAAGACCTCCCGCCGGACGAACAGTTCCGCGACATCGCCGCGGCGATCAACCGCAAATTCCCCGAAGGCGAAGGCCGCCGCGACGCGATCGCCAAAGTCTTCGGCGACGACTACGTGGACACCATGGCGGGAACGCTGGACAGCCCGGAAAAGACCGAATCCGTCGAAAAGCTGCTCGGCGAGGCGCACAAGCTCTTCCTCAGCTACGAAAACCGCAACGACGTCTCCGACTGGGGCTGGGGCGAAGCCTGGGGCGTCACGATCGCGCCGGACATCGGCACGCTCGGTCTCGGCATTCAGGTCGGCTACGAGTTCAACAAGTATTTCAAGATCCGCGCGCACTACGGCAGCGGCAAGATCAGCCACAAAGGAACGCTCTCCGACGCGACCTACGACACCTCGTGGAAAAACAACAACAATTTCGGTGTCTTCTTCGACTGGCACCCGCGCGGATCGCAGTTCCACGTCACGGCGGGTCTGATCCGCATGGATCCCCGCGTCCGCATCGAAGCGAAATATCACGGCACCTCCACGGCCTACCACACGCCGGTCGGAGGCGTTCCGACACCCGCGCGATACGACGTCTACTCCGACTATCTGATGGACGGCGAATGGGAAAACGACATTCAGCCTTATCTCGGTTTCGGCTGGTCCACGGACGGCGGACAGGCGCGCACGTTGTTCTTCACCATCGACATCGGCATCGCTTACCTTGGGGAAGGCTCCTACAAGGAATCCGGTCGTCCTAAATTCTATCGCGACGGCACGTGGATCGGTTCCGATCCGGGAGATTGGGCTGCCGGCGCCGCCGTTCCCGAGGCCGGCGACACGGACGCCATGAAAACCCTCAACAACCTCGACAAAAACGTCCGCGATGTCGTCAGCACTGTCGCAGATTTCCTCAACGACATGTATGTCTATCCGGTGATTCAGTTCGGCGGCGGCATCCGCTTCTGAGCGTTCCCGCGAACGTCCGCAAAAAAGCGTTCCCGCAGTTTTCGCGGGAACGCTTTTTTCGTGTCCGACGCGGCGGAGCGCCTCAGGCTCCGGGCTTCGCGGCGCGGAGGGTTGCTTCGGCGGCAACGCGGCGGGCGAGCGCGTCCGCGGCGAGCACGTCGTTCAGGTCGGCGGGTTCGCGGGCGGGGATTTTCGCCAGCGCGCCTTCGATGATTTCCGGAATCGCGAGATAGGGAATTTTTTCGTCGAGGAAGGCGGCGACCGCGACTTCGTTCGCGGCGTTGAAGACGGCGGGAGCGACGCCGCCCGCGCGGGAACAGGCGCGCGCAAGCCGCAGGCACTTGTATTTTTCGTAGTCCGGCGCGCGGAACTCGAGCGAGAGCGCCCGCGAAAAATCGAGCGACGGGCGCGTTCCCGCCGGGCGTTCCGGCCAGAAGATGCAGTGCTGAATCGGGAACGTCATCGACGGCGGCGCGAGCTGCGCGAGGATCGAGCCGTCCGTGAACTTCACCATCGAATGCACGACGCTCTGCGGATGCACGACGATGTCGATGCGCGATTCGGGAACGTCGAAAAGCCACGTCGCCTCGATGAGCTCGAGCCCTTTGTTCGCCATGCTCGAGGAATCGACGGTGACCTTCGGCCCCATGCTCCAGTTGGGATTCGTCAGCGCGTCGGCGGGCGAGACCTTCGCCATCTGCTCGAGCGTGAGGTCGCGGAAGGCGCCGCCGCTCGCGGTGAGGATGATGCGGTCCACGCGCCGCGCGGGCTCGGAGCCGATGCACTGGAAAATCGCGTTGTGCTCGCTGTCCATCGGCAGAATCTTCACGCCGCGTTCCCGCGCCGCCGCCATGACGAAGCGCCCCGCGAGCACGAGGATTTCCTTGCTCGCGACGGCGACGTCCTTGCCCGCGCGGATCGCCGCGAGCGTCGGTTTCAGCCCGAGCGTGCCGACGACGGCGGTGATCACGAGATTCGCCTCGGCGAGCGTCGCGATTTCCTCCAGCCCCTCGGCACCGACGAAAAAGCGCGTTCCCGTGGGGAAGTCTCCGGAGGCGCGCGCTTCCGCGGCGGCGGTTTCGTCGAAGATCGCGACGTTCCTCACGCCGTATTTTTTCGCGATCGCGGCGAGTTCGCGCCAGCGCACGTTCGCGGCGACGCCGACGAGCTCGACGGCGTCGCGGTGCGCGTCGACGACTTCGAGCGTGCTTTTTCCGATGGAGCCCGTCGCGCCCAGTAGAATGATTTTTCGCATGGAGGAAGAAAGGTTATGAAGGTTATGAGGTGGTGAGTTTCCGGATTTTCGGCGTCCGCCTCACGCCAGGCGGACCTGCCCCGTGCCGTCGATGAGATATTTGTAGGTCGTGAGCGCCTCCAGCCCCATCGGCCCGCGCGCGTGGAGTTTCTGCGTGGAAATGCCGATTTCGGCGCCGAAGCCGAACTGCCCGCCGTCGGTGAACGCCGTCGAGGCGTTCGCGTAAACGCAGGCGGCGTCCGCTTCGCGTTGGAAACGCGCGATCGCGGCGGGATCCTCGGCGACGATCGCCTCGCTGTGGCGCGAGCCGAAGCGCGCGACGTGCGCAAGCGCCTCGTCGATCGAGGCGACGACGCGGACGCTCATCTTGTAGTCCAGAAATTCGGTGCCGAAGCTCTCCGGCGTCGCGCGGCGCAGCAGGCGTTCCGGATACGTTCCCGCGAGCGCGGCGAAAGCCGTCTCGTCGGCGAAGATCTCGACGTTCTTTTCGGCGAGCTTTCCGCAGAGCTCGGGAAGATCCGCGACGCGCGCGGCGTGGACGAGCAGACAGTCCAGCGCGTTGCAGACGCCGACGCGGCGCGTCTTCGCGTTGAAGACGATTTCGCGCCCTTTCGCGACGTCGCCCGACGCGTCGAAATACGCGTGGCAGATGCCCGCGCCCGTCTCGATGACGGGAACGCGCGCGTTCTCGCGCACGAAATCGATCAGCGCGCGCGAGCCGCGGGGAATCGCCAGATCGACGCGCCCGACCGCGTGCAGCAGCGCGAAGGTCGCCTCGCGCGGCGTCGGCAGCAGCGCGCACGCCGCCGCGGGAACGCCGCTCCGCTCCAGCGTTTCGCGGACGATTCCGGCGAGCGCGGCGTTCGTCGCCTCCGCGTCGCGGGAGCCCTTCAGCAGGCAGACGTTCCCGCTCTTCAGGCACAGCGAAAAGACGTCGAGCGTCACGTTCGGGCGCGCTTCGTAAATTACGCCGATCACGCCGACGGGCACCGTCCATCTGCGGATGCGCAGGCCGTTCGGGCGGACGTCCTCGTAAATCACCTTGCCGAGCGGCGACGGGAGCGCGGCGACGCGACGCATGTCTTCGGCGATCGCGGCGAGGCGTTCCCGCGTCAGCAGCAGGCGGTCGTATTTCGGATCGTCGCGCGACATGCGCGCGCAGTCCTCGGCGTTGGCGGCGAGAATCGTTTCCGCGCGCGCCTCGACGGCGTCGGCGACGGCGCGGATCGCCGCCGAGCGCGTCGCGTCGTCCGCGCACGCGATCTTCACGCACGCGGCGCGGGCTTCGTCGAAAATTTTTTCGCAGATTTCTTCGATGGTCGGCATGGCGTTTCAGTCCAGGAAAAGGTAGTCGTAATGAACGATCTCGCGCGCTTCGGCGTGCGGATTTTCGAGCAGCGAAAGCAGCTCCGCGCCGCTGCAGAGCGCCTTGCCGTAGCCGATGACGGCGCCGTCCGCGTTCAGCACGCGCACGAGCTCGTCGCGGAAGAATTCGCCGCAGCAGCGCACGACGTCGTCGGAGCGCAGGCTGCGCGGGCGCCCGGCGCGAAGCTCGGCGAGCGCGGCGTCGGAGACGACGATTTCGCGGCGCGCGGGCGCGTCGGCTCCGCGCGGCGGCTTCGGCGCGGGAACGAAGCGCGTGCAGAGCGTTCCCGCGGGATCGTCGAGGAGGCGCAGCAGAATGTTCTCCGCCTTGCCGTCGGCGATGACGACGGGAATGCCCTCGGCGGCGACGCGGCGCGCGATGCCGCATTTCGTCAGCATTCCGCCGCGCCCGAACTGCGACTTGCCGCGCGTCACGCAGACGGAAAGGTCGGCGTCGTCGGGACGGATTTCGCGGATCACGCGCGAGCCCGGCGCCGCGGGATCGCCGTCGAAGATGCCGGCGACGTTCGAGAGAATGACGAGCATGTCGGACTCCGTCATCCGCGCGACGAGGCCGGAAAGCTCGTCGTTGTCCGTGAACATCAGCTCGGTGACGGAAATCGTGTCGTTCTCGTTCACGACGGGCACGACGCCGTTGGCGAGCATCACTTCCATGCAGCGCTTCTGGTTATCGTAGTGCGAGCGCGTCGCGAAAAATTCCTTCGTCGTGAGCACCTGCCCGCAGGCGCTGCCGTTCCCGCGGAAGAAGTCGAAATAGCGGTTCATCAGCTTCGCCTGGCCGACGGCGGAAAAGAGCTGGCGCGCGGAGACCGCGTCCAGCGAATCCGCGGGAACGCTCAGCTCGCTGCGCCCCGACGCGACCGCGCCGGAGGAGACGACGACGACCTGCACGCCGCGCCGGTTCAGCGCGACGACCTGATCGACGAGCGCGGACATGCGCGTGACGTCGAGCGTGCCGTCGGCGCGCGCGAGCACGTTGGAACCGATTTTTACCGTGATGCGTTTCATGCTGAAAGAGTTTGCATTCCTGTTTTCGGTGTTCTCTTGTCACCTGTCGCTTGCTTTTCCCGCCGCGGCGCGCAGACCGGCGACGACCGCGCTCGTGAAGCCCGCCGCCTCCATCGCGTTGAGCCCGCGGATGGTCACGCCGCCGGGCGTCGTCACGCGGTCGATTTCCGCTTCGGGGTGCGCCCCGCTCCGCTCCAGCACGGCGACGGCGCCGCGCAGCGTGCGCAGCACGATTTCGCGCGCCTCGTCCGGATAGAAGCCGAGCTCGACGCCGCCCTCGCACGCCGCGCGGACGTAGCGCATCGCGAAGGCGATTCCGCACGACGCGAGCGCGGCGGCAGCCGCCATCTTCGCTTCGGGAACGACGCGCGTCTCGCCGAGCGCGTCCAGGATTCCGCGGAGCTCGGCGAGGCGTTCCCGCGGCGCGCCCTCCGCCGCCGAGACGAACGTCGCGCTTTCGCCGCAGACGGCGGCGGTGTTGGGCATGACGCGGAAAACCGCGCGTCGGCGCGTCGGATCGTCTCCGCCGAGCGCCCGTTCGAGCTCGCCGAGCGAAACGCCGGCGGCGACGCTCGCGACGGCGGCGTCCGCGGGAAGCGCGTCGCGGATTTCGCGGCAGACGGCTTCGACGAGCCACGGCTTCACGCAGAGAAAGACCCAATCCGCGTCGGCGACGGCGGCGGCGTTGTCGAGCGAGACGCCGACGCCGGGCACGTCGCGCGCGAGCGCGTCGAGCGTCGAGCGCGTCCGCGCGGTGCAGATGATTTGCGCGGCGGGAACGATTCCCTTTCCGGCGAGGCCGCGGGCGATCGCTCCGCCCATGTTTCCGCTTCCGATGACGGCGATTTTCATAACGCCGCGAGGCTACCACTTCGCCCGCCTCCCCGCAAGAACTTCGCTCCGCGCGCGCCGGGCGCGAAGCGCGTTCCCGCCTCGGTCTAAATCACGTTCAGCATCGGGGCGCGGCGGCCGGGGCGCGGGAACTGCAGCGTCACGAGCGTGCCTTCGCCCGGCGTGCTGTCGATGCCGACCTGCCCGCCGTGTTCCCGCATGATGCGCATCACGATCATCATGCCGAGCCCGTGCCCGCCCTTCTTCGTCGTGAAGAACGGCTCGTAGATCCGCGAAATCGCGTCGCGCTCGATGCCGCAGCCCGTGTCGCGCACGCGCAGATAGACGAAAGCGTCGTCGCAGTCCGCCGCGAGATCGAGCGAGCCGCCGTCCTGCATCGCCTCCATCGCGTTCTTCGTCACGTTGAAGATCAGCTGCCGCAGCTGCGACTCGTCGCCGAGCACGACCGGCAGCTCCTTGCCCTGGCGCACCGAACAGCGGATGTTCCGGTTCTCCAGCTCCGCCTTCTGCACCGCGAGCACGTCGAAGACGATTTCCATGAGATTCGTCTTCGCGAGCATCGGTTTCTGCGGGCGGATCGCGCCGAGAAAATTCTTCAGAATCTCGTCGAGGCGCCCGATTTCCTCGAGGCAGACGCCGACGGAGTTTTTGAGCGCCTTCGTCTTCTCCGCGGGAACGTCGAGCTTCGCGAGCTTGCGCTTCATCAGCTCCAGATGGATCTTCATCGAGTTCAGCGGATTGCCGATTTCGTGCGCGACGCTCGCCGCGAGCGTGAAGACCGAATTGATCCGCTCGCTCTCGAGCATCGCCTCCGTGTTCTCGCGCTCGTCCGTGACGTCGCGCACGATCACGCCGAAGCGCGCCGCGTCCCCGCCGAGCATCAGCCGGGAAATCTGCAGGCGCACCCAGCGGTGCTCGGGATAAAAGATCTCGACGTCGCGGGCGACGTTCGGCGCGGGACCGTCCTCGCGCAGAAAATCGAGCGAGCGCCCCAGGTCCGGCACGAGCTTCCACAGCACGGCGGTGCCGACGTCCTTCGGGTTCAGCCCGATGATCGCCGCGCCCGCGCGGTTCGCGTAATCGACCGTTCCCGCCGCGTCGATGACCAGAATGCCTTCCTCGACCGCGTCGAAGACCGTCTCGAGCAGCGAGCGTTCGCGCGCGAGCCGCTGCACGAGAATCGTCAGATTCGTGGAATCCAAATCGTCAAGGCGTCCCAGAATCCGCTCGATGGAGGACGAGCGGCGGGACGCGCCGTTCTGTTTTTCTGAAATCATGCTGAAGACGGGGGTTTGCTTCAATCGTGCCGACTCGCGCCGTTCCCGCAAACTTTTTTTGACGCGAGTCGGCGAAAGAAAGGTGATGAAGTTATGAAGTTATGGAGGTTGATTGCGTTTCGCTTCGCGAAGCCGAGCGCAAAGAACTTTCATAACCTCCATAACCTCATCACCTCCATCACCTTCATAACCCCATCACCTTCCGCTCGAAGCGCGTTCTTTGCGTTTGAACTTCGGGACGCAGGGAAATACGCTCGGCGCCATGAAACTTCGCAGCGATTTTCCCGAAACGATCCGCAACGTCTTCTTCGACTTCGGCGGCGTGATCATGGACGTCGAGCTCTCCCGCACGGTGGAGGCCTTCCGCGCCATGGGCGTGACGCGCCTGAGCGTCGAGGAGACCCAGGTCGGCGCGGGAACGTTCTTCGAGGACCACGAGCGCGGCACGCTCTCGAGCGACGCCTTTCTCGCCAGGCTGCGGGAACGCATTCCCGGAGGCGACGCGATGCCCGCGGAGAAGATCTGGAGCGCGTGGAACCTGCTGCTCGGCGAATTCCTGCCCGAGCGCGTCGCCCTGCTGCGGACGCTCGCGCGGGAACGCCGCTACCGCATCTTCGTGCTCAGCAACACGAACCCGCCGCACCGCGCGCGCTTCCGCGAAATCTTCCGCGAGACCTGCGGCGGCGAATTCGACGCGCTTTTCGAAAAGACCTTCTACTCCGACGAGCTGCTCGCCGTGAAGCCCGAGCCGGAAATCTACGACCGCGCGGCGGCGCTCGCCGGCGTCCTTCCCGCGGAGACGCTCTTCATCGACGACAACCCGAAAAACGTCGCCGGAGCCCGCGCGCGCGGCTGGAACGCCTACCACCTGCGCGTCGGCGAAGAAAGCATCCTCGACCTCTTCGTCGAATGAACAGCCGCGACGGAGGACGACGCGCTGTGTTTTCTTCGCGCTTCAATTTCCCGATGACGCCCAACCGCTGGACGCGCGCGCTGCGCGAGGCCCGGGCGGAAGGCCGCGCCCTGCTCGACCTCGCGGTCTCCAACCCGACCGCCGCCGGGCTTTCGTGGGACGCGGGAACGCTCGCCGCCGCGCTCGCCGCGCCCGAAATCGCGCGCTACGACCCGAACCCGCGCGGAAGCCCCGCCGCCCGCGAGGCCGTCGCCGCGTTTTACGCCGAGACGCACGGCGCGCGCGTCGATCCCGCGGAAATCCATCTCACGGCGAGCACGAGCGAAGCCTACGCCTGGCTGCTGAAGCTGCTCTGCGAGCCCGGCGACGCCGTCGCGATGCCCGTGCCCTCGTACCCGCTCATCCCGTTTCTGTGCCGTATGGAAAATACGGATACGCGCGAATACGCGCTCGTCCGGGACGACGCGCGGGAACGCTGGACGCCGGATTTCGACTCGCTCGCGCGCGCCGCGGACGACCCGCGCGTGAAGGCGATCTTCTGCGTGAACCCGAACAACCCGACCGGCTCCGTGTTCTCCGCGGAAGAACGCGCGCGCCTCGAAGCCTTCGCGCGGGAACGCGGCCTGCCGCTCGTCGTCGACGAAGTCTTTCTCGAATACATGTGCGACGGCGCGGCGGCGGAAAGCTTCGCGACGGCGGAAGGCGGCTCGGTCTTCGTCCTCGGCGGACTTTCCAAGACGGCGGCGCTCCCGCAGATCAAGGCGGGATGGATTCTCACGCGCGGCGACGCGGATTTCCGCCGCGAAGCGACGAGGCGCCTCGACTTCGTCGCCGACACGTTTCTTTCCGTGAGCACGCCCGCGCAGGCGGCACTCCCGGCGCTGCTGCGCGACGCGCCCGCCGTGCGGGAACGCGTCCGCGCGCGTCTCGACGCGAACGAGGCGCGGCTCGCCGCGTGGTGCGCGCGTTCCCGCGACCTGAAGCTGCTGCGCCGCGAAGGCGGCTGGTACGGCGTCGTGCGCCTGCCGCGAGGCGTCGAAGAGGAATCGCTCGCGACGGATCTGCTGCGCCGCGAAGGCGTCGTCGCGCACCCGGGCTATTTCTACGATCTGGAATGCGCGCCCGCGCCGCACCTGGTGTTTTCGCTGCTCGCGCCGGAAGCGGCTTTCGACGCGGCGTTCCCGCGCCTCGACGCCGCCCTGCTCCGCAACTGAACGCGCTCCCGACGATCACTTTTTTTTTGCCTCGCGCGGGCGCGTGCTGTTTCATTTTCGGCATGAGCTCACCTTTCCTCATCATCGCCGTGGACGGCGGCGCCGCGTCCGGAAAATCCTCGACGTCGCGCGCGCTCGCGGCGCGCTTCAACCTGCTCCACGTGGACACGGGAGCGCACTACCGCACGATCGCGCTTTCGCTGCTGGAAAACGGCGTGACGTCGCCCGAAGCCTTCGCCGCCGCGGGAGACGGCGTGCTCGCCGCGCTGAAGACGGGCACGCGGATCGACGGCAACGAGGCGCAGATGAGCATCGGCGGGCGCGTTCCCGCGAGCGCGGAAATCCGCAACGACGCCGTGAACGCGGTCGTGTCCAAATTCGCCGCGATCCCCGCCGTGCGTCGTTTTCTTTTCGACTACCAGCGCGCGCAGGCGGACGTCGCGCGGGAACACGGATTCGCCGGGCTCATCATGGACGGCCGCGACATCGGCTCCGTCATTTTCCCCGACGCGGATCTGCGCGTTTTCCTGACGGCGGACGCCGCCGCGCGGGAACGCCGCCGCGCCGCGGAAGGCATCGCCGACTCAATCGCCGAGCGCGACCGCCTCGATTCCGCGCGCAAGACGGCGCCGCTCGCCTGCCCCGAAGGCGCGACGCTGATCGACAGCACCTTCCTGAATCTGGAGCAGGTCGTCGAAAAGATCTCCGCGATGATCCTCGAAAAAATCCGCGCCGAGGCCTGAACGCTCTCACCCAAAAAAATCCCCCGAAAACCATGAAAGAACTTTTCACCGACAAACTCGTTTACTCGCTGATTTACTATTCCGCCCGCGCGTTCATGAACACGTTCGGCCGGCTCGACGTCTACGGCGAAGAAAACATCCCCGAAGGCGGCTGCCTCTTCGCGGGCAACCACATGAGCTTCATCGATCCGCCGCTGATCGGCTGCTGCATTCCGCACGAGATGTTCTTTCTCGCGCGCAAGACGCTGAACGACAATCCCGTGCTCGCGCGCGTGCTGCCCCACTGCAACGTGATTCCCGTGGACCGCGACGGCGGCTCGGACGTCGCGGCATTCAAGAAGATGTTCCGCGTGCTGCGCGAAGGCCACGCGATTCTGGTGTTCCCGGAAGGCACGCGCAGCAAGGACGGCAAGCTCGGCAAGGCGCAGGGCGGCGCGGGGCTGATCGCGTGCAAGGCGCGTGTTCCCGTCGTGCCGGTGCGGCTTTTCGGCACGAATCAGGTGCTGCAGCGCGGAACCTTCCTGCCGAAGCGCGCGAACCTGGCGGTCTGCTTCGGCAAGCCGATGTCTCCGGAGGAATTCGATCCCGGCAAGGACTGCCCCGACCGTTTCCGCGAGGCCTCCCGCCGCGTCATGGCGCGCATCGCCGCCATGAAGGAACCCGCCCCCTCGAAATACTGAGCCGCGGCGGGAACGCCCGGCGCGTCAGCGCGAGATCCTGAAGCCGAGCGCGAGGATGAGGCGGATCGTCTCCAGCGCCGTGTTGCGGTCGAAGGTTTTTTCGTCTTCGGAGAGCTCTTCGTAGGGGATCAGGCACGGATGGAGCTTCCGCGCGTCGTCGCGCGTCTCGCCCCAACGCCAGCCCTGTTCGAGGCGCGTCCGCGCCCAGACTTCGTGCGTGTTCTTCGAGAGCATTTCGGCGAGCTCGGCGAGTTCGCGCGGAATTTCGACCGCGCGCGTGTCCGCCGGCGCGGGAACGTATTCATTTTTCGGATTCATTCTTCCTCCTCCGAAATTCTGATGAATTCGTAGCCTTCGTCCTTGAGCAGGACGGGCGCGTTCACGATCGGCGCGATGTCCTTCCTCAAGACGGCGAACGGGAGCGCGCTCGTCTTCCGAATGCAGTTGTGGAGACGATAGAGCTTGTCCTGCACCGTGTCGCCGCTTTCGTCGTCGGGGAACGGCTTGTCCCAGAAGCGCGTTCCCGAGAGGGTGCGTTCGGCGAGCCAGCGCCGGTGCTCCATGTCGGCGATCCGGGATTCCGCTTCTCCGGTGAAGGAGGGAAGCGCCTCGCCCCCGCCCGCGGAATTTTTCTGCCGCTTCCGCGCGAAGAATCCCAGCATGCGCAGGTAAATTCTGTAGGAATCCACCTGAAAGCGGTTGCTCCAGCGCTTGTATTCTTCCAGTTTCAGCCACGACGCGTGCATTCCCTCCTTCAGCTCCTTTTTTTCGTCTTGAGAAAGGTTCACGAGATCCTGCCATTTGCCGTAAAGGGCGTTCACGAGCTTGGGCATGTCGTCCCGGATGAATTCCGATTCGAATTCCGGATTGGCGTAGCCGAAGCGGCGGACGTATTTGTAGCGGTCGCCGTCGCGGTCGAGCTTGCGGGAAATTTCGCTGCGCCGCGCCTGGCGGATCAGCACGGTGTTCCCGCCCGGCTTCATGCTCCGATGCTTCGCGTCGTCGTCGCGGTGCTCGAAGACGACGTCCGGCAGGCTGAGCCCCGCGGCGAGCGCGGCGTCGTCGCTTTCGAAACAGATCGCGACGGTGAGCAGGCAATGCCGTTCCCGCGCGCTCGACGAAATCAGCTCGCGGACCTCGGGAGACTCCACCGACGCGCAGACGAAATCGACGTCCACGTCGTAGATCTGCGCGAGATTCGGATAATTCGCTTCGAAGAAAAGCTTGCGCGCGGGATCGCGGTCGACGACGGTGACGCGCGTCTTCGGACCGCCGGCGTTCTCGTCGAAGTTCGCGTAATGGCAGATGCGGAGCGCCTCGAGCACGAGCGCGAGCCCCATCTGATTCAGCCCGACGACGACGAGGTGCACGTGATGCGGGTCGTCTGCCGCGCGGATCGCCAGATAGTCCAGATCGCGGTAATGATACGCGCCGCCGTCGCGCTGTCCGAAAAATCCCCACAGCCGCCGCGCCCAGGTTTCGTAGAAATTGAAGATGCGCGGCGCGACGTGAAGAAAGACGTCGCCGCGGTCGCCGCGGTCGAAGTTGTCCAGTTTCTGAATCGCGCTGTAGGTGGAGACGCTGCAGATCTGCACGTTCACGGGAATGCGTTTCACGGAAGCGCACGCGTTCCCGCGGCGCCTGCCGACGATGTCGTCGAGGAGGCGCATCGCGGACATGTTGCGCACGTCGCGCCCGGAAAGGTCGTCCGCGTCGCCGAGCACGAAAATCTCCCGCGCGTTCCACGGCGCCAAATCGCGCAGACATTCCTTCGAGTCCAGGTCGCCGTAGTAGAAGACGATTCCGCGTCGGTTTTCCCTCTCGCTCGCGAGTTCGGAAAGCAGGCGTTCCCGCGCGCTCTCGACGTCCGCATGCGTCATAATCACAATGTATTCGCCCGCGTAGGCGCCGAACTCTCCCTTGAAGATCGCGCAGATCAGCGCCTCCGTCTCCTCGCCGTTGCCGATGATGACGAAGTGATCCCGGAAGAAGCCGCGGCGATAGCGGAAGAGCCCGCGCGTCCGCTCGTCGCTGATGCTCAGAAACAGGTTCGTGACCGCGGAGATGAAGACGCCGCCGAAGAAGACCAGTCCCGCCAGACGCACGAAAAACGCGGCGGCGAAAAGCCGCGAGGACGAGCCGTAGCGATCTTCGCCGAGGTCGGGAATCCAGTCCGTCCCCGACGTGAATTCGCCCCAGCATTCCGCGAGATGCTTCCAGCCGACGGCGCCGCCGACCAGACAATACAGCGCGAACAGCGCCGCGAAAATCAGCACGGCCCAGCCCGCAAGCTTCAGCACGGTCCGCCAATACCGCCCCGTCGTCAGCACGGACGCCGGAAACGCGCAGGAGCGGAGAATTTTTGAAAACGCACTTTTCGGAGAAATCATGGGAAGATTAAAACTATAATAAGTAGTTTAACCATGAAACGCGCCGCGCGGACTTTTGGCAAGCGCGGAAAGCGGATAGTGGATAGTGGATAATGGACAATTGATAATGAATAGTTGATAGTGAATAATGGATACGTGATGCGGGTTTGCGGCGTCCGCGGGACACATGGGAGCGGAGACGTCCACGTCTCCGTCGCGGGGCGCGGGAACGCCGCGCGAAGAAAATGCGTCTCCTTGCGTCCGGATGGCGCGGGAACGAAGGCAGGAATGCCTTCGCCCCCAAAAAGTAGGTTTTAACCTGCGGGGAAAACGCGAAGCCCCATGCGCGCCGTAAGTGCGCGATTGCGGGAACGCGCGGACGCAAAAAAAAACGCGGGAACGCCGCAAAGCGTTCCCGCGTCTTTCGAATGCGGAATCGTCGAGATTACGCGCCGACGACGTTGCAGACCTTCTCGTCCGCGTTGTAGCGGAGCTCGACGGCTTCGCCGGTCGTCAGATTCGTCGCCTTGACGGAACCGTCCGCCTGCTTCGCGAGCAGGTATTCCGTGCCGTCCGCGTCGGAAATCGTCGTTTCGGCGAGGAGCGGGTTTTCGCCCGTCCAGAACTGAATCGAGTTGAAGATGATGACGTCGAGGAAGCCGCCGATGCCGTAGCAGATGCCGCCCGGGATGATGAAGAGGATTTCGTTCACCCACTTGTTCTTGGAGATTTCCCCGGTGTTGTACTTGTAGACCGTCTTGACGCACGCGAAAGTGCCGGACGTCTTGTTGGAATCACCGAGGCAGCCCGAGAGAACGAGCGCGGAAGCAACGGCCGTGGCGATGATGGCAATTTTCTTTTTCATGTTTTTTTGTTTTTATAGGTTTGTTGTTTCAGTTAACGAAGAAAATGCTTCAGATCAGCGGGTAGCCCGTGAACGGCGAGGGCTCGCCCTTGTTGCGGCGGCGGATGGATTCGAGATACTCGTCGCGGAACTTCGCGATGCCGCCCTGCACCGGCCAGGCTTCGCCTTCGCCGTGCGCGCAGATCGTGCGCCCGCAGATGGTGTCCGCCACGTCCTTGAGCGTGTCGATGTCCTCGGGCGCGCCGTTCCCGTCGCAGATGCGCTTGGTGATGCGCGCCATCCACATCGAGCCTTCGCGGCAGGGCGTGCACTGGCCGCAGGATTCGTGCTTGTAGAACGCGTTGAGGTTCGCGAGCGCCTGGATCATCTCGACGGAATCGTCGAACACGATCATGCCGCCCGTGCCGATGGAGGAGCCGCACGCCATGAGGCTCGCGGCGTCGAGCGGCACGTCTTCGAGCGAGACTTCCTTCTCGTTGCCGGCGGCGTCCTTGATCTTGTATTTTTCGTCGAAGCGCAGCGGCTTCATCGACGAGCCGCCGGGAATGATCGCCTTGAACTTGCGCCCCGGAAGCGGGCCGCCGCACATGTCGTTGAGCAGTTCGCCGACCGTGACCGTTCCCGTGGCGATTTCGAAGACGCCCGGCTTCGCGACGAGCCCGGAAACGTTCATGATGCGCGTTCCCGCGTCGCCCTTCACGCCGATCTTCGCGTAGTTTTCGCCGCCCATGTCGATCGCGTTCAGACACTGGCAGACGGTCTCGACGTTGTTCACGACCGTCGGGCAGTTGTAAAGGCCGAGCACCGCCGGGAAGTAAGGCGGCTTGATGCGCGGCTGGCCGCGCTTGCCTTCGAGCGCTTCGAGCAGGCCCGTCTCCTCGCCGCAGACGTACGCGCCCGCGCCGCGGTGCACGACGATTTCAAGCGAGAAGCCGCTGCCGAGAATGTTCTCGCCGACGAGATTCTTCGCGCGCGCCTCCTCGATCGCCTTTTCGAGAATCTTCGCGCCGTGAATGAACTCGCCGCGGATGAAGATGAACGCCTGCTTCGCCTGCGTCGCGTAGGAGCAGAGCACGATGCCCTCGATGAGCTGGTGCGGGTCGTAGTAGATGACCCAGCGGTCCTTGTGCGTGCCGGGCTCGGATTCGTCCGCGTTGACGACGAAGTAGATCGGCTTGCCGGACTTGCGGTCGAGGAATTTCCACTTCATGCCCGCGGGGAAGCCCGCGCCGCCGCGGCCCTTGATGCCCGCCTTTTCGACCTCGGCGCAGAGCGCGGCGGGATCGCCCGCCTTCATCGCCTTCTTCAGCGTCTCGTAGCCGCCGTTTCTGATGTAGCAGTCGATGTCGGTCGTGTAGCCCGGCGTCCCGATGCGTTTGTAAATGATGCGTGTTTCTTTTGCGTGAGGCATGAGAAATGAAATTTTGCGCGCATGCTAACACCTTCCCGCGGATTTGGGAAGCGGAAAGAGCGCCGCGCGAGGCGCGCTTCGCGCGGAAGGTGATGAGGTTATGAAGTTGATTGCGTTCGGCTTCGCCGAAAGGATTTCCGAAAAACTCTTTCGCGCAGCGAAACGCAAAGAACCTTCATAACCTCCATAACTCCATCACTTCGCTACCTCCAGCGGCGGGAACGCTTCAAAAAAATCTTCAATGCGCGGAGGGTTTTCTTTATGATGAGGCGATAAATTGAACAGCATGAACGAACATCCTTTTCTCTCTTACGAAACAGTCCGCGATATCGCGAAGCGCTTCGGCACGCCGATTTACGTTTACGACGAAAATTCGCTGCGGTGCAACGCAGAGGCGTGCCTCGCGTTCCCGAACGCGTTCGGGCTCACGGTCCGTTTCGCGATGAAGGCCTGCCCGACCGCCGCCGTGCTCCGGCTCTTCGATTCGATGGGGCTGCATTTCGACGCCTCTTCGATCTATGAAGTGCGCCGCGCGATGCGCGCCGGAATCGCGCCGGAAAAGATTTCGCTCTCGACGCAGGAGCTGCCGGAGGATTTCGCCGACGAGATCAAGGCGGGCATCCGCTTCAACGCGTGTTCGCTCGACCAACTCGACCGTTACGGCAAGGCGTTTCCGGGCACGCGCGTCGGCGTGCGCTTCAATCCGGGCATCGGCTCGGGCGCGACGGGCAAGACGAACGTCGGCGGTCCGGATTCCTCTTTCGGCGTCTGGCACGAATACGCGGACGCGGTGAAATGCATTTTGGGCAAGCACGGGCTGACGCTGGAGCGCATCCACACGCACATCGGTTCGGGCAGCGATCCCGCCGTGTGGCAGCGCGCCGCGATTTCCTCGCTCGACATGGTACGGCGCTTCCCGACCGTGGAGACGCTGGACTTCGGCGGCGGCTACAAGGTCGCGCGCGTTCCCGGCGAAAAGACGACCGACCTGCAGGCGTGCGGCGCTCCCGTGCGCGACGCGATCGCGAAGCTCGCCGAAGAGACCGGTCGCCGGCTCCACTTCGAGATCGAGCCGGGCACGTATCTCGTCGCGAACGCGGGCTCGATCGTCGCGCGCGTGCAGGACGTGACGGACACGGGCAAGTTCGGCCGCAGCTTCATCAAGCTCGACATGGGCATGACCGACCTGCTCCGCCCGAGCCTCTACGGCGCGCAGCATCCGACGATGCTCGTGCCGAGTCTGCTGCGCCCGAACACGCCGCCGCGCCCGGTCGTGAACTACGTGCTCGTGGGGCACTGCTGCGAGTCCGGCGACCTCGTCTCGTGCGCGCCCGGCGAGCCGGAAAAGCTCGCGACGCGCGCGTTTCATCAGGTGGAAATCGGCGATCTGTGCGTCATCGGCGGCGCGGGAGCGTACTGCGCGGGCATGTCCGCGAAGAACTACAACAGCTTCCCCGAAGCGGCGGAAGTCCTGATCGGCGCCGACGGGAACGCGCGGCTGATCCGCCGCCGCCAGACGCTCGACCAGATCGTGCAGAACGAAATTTTCTGAACCGGCGCGGGAACGCCATTCGCTCATGGATCCTTCCGAAATCAATCTGCGCACGCATCACACGCTCGCCTGCATCTGGGACTTCGACAAGACGCTGACTCCCGGCTACATGCAGGTGCCGCTGTTCGAGGAATACGGCATCGACGAGACGAAATTCTGGATCGAGGTGAACCGCCTGCCGGAGCTCTACGCGCGGCGCGGCATCCACGTCTCCAAGGACACGGTCTATCTGAACCACCTGCTCAGCTACGTCAAGAACGGGCCGCTGCGCGGGCTCACGAACAAGAAGCTCCGCGAGCTCGGCGCGCGCATCCCGCTCTGCCCCGGCGTTCCCGAGGTGTTCGGCAAGCTCCGCGACTACGCGAAGAAGCTCGGCGAAGAGCGCAGTCTCGACATCGATCTCGAGCACTACATCGTGAGCACCGGCCTCGCGGAGATGATCCGCGGGAGCGCCGTCGCGCCGCACGTAGACGGCATTTACGGCTGCGAGTTCATCGAACAGCCGCTCCCGCCGCACTACACGGAGCAGGACGAGCTCGCGCTCGAACTGCCGTCGGAGATTTCCCAGATCGGCGTCATGGTGGACAACACGATCAAGACGCGCTTCATTTTCGAAATCAACAAGGGCTCGAACAAGAATCCCGAAATCGACGTGAACGCCGTCGTGCGCCCGCAGGACCGCCGCGTGCCGTTCGAAAACATGGTGTACGTCGCGGACGGCCCGAGCGACGTTCCCGTGTTCTCCGTCGTGCGCAAGGGCGGCGGCTTCGCCTACGCGGTGTACTCGCGCGAGTCCCGCGCCGAGCGCCGCCAGAACGACACGCTGCAGGAATGCAAGCGCGTGAACGGCTACGGCCCGAACGACTACCGCGACACGGACTTCACGTTCGACTGGCTCTGCATGCGCCTCGAAGACATGGTGAACCGCATCCGCAAGGAGCGCGACTACGCGCTGCAGTCGCAGATCGCCCAGCCGCCGCGCCACCTGCACGCGGGCGCGCTCGCCGGAAGCGCCGCCGCGCGCCCGCAGACCGATCCCGAACCGCCCCCGCCGCAACAACCGTCGCTTTTCTGAAAAAATGCCCGCTCCCAAAAAACGCCCGCGTTCCCGCAACGGCCGCGACGCGGACAACGGCAGGCGCCCGCCCGCGGACGCCGCCGCCGTCTCCGCGCCCAAAGGCGGCCTCGCCGCCGAGCCGCGCCCGGCGCTCTTTCTCGTCTTTCTGCTGCTGGGCGCGTTCACGCTCACGGCTCTGGCGTCGTTCTCGCCCCGCCAGGAATTTTTCTTCAGCGAAAGCCTGCTCGACGGCTTCGTGCTCGAAAGCCCGCTCACGGACGGCAATCTGTGCGGCAAGCTCGGCGCGACCTTCGCCGTGCTCGCCTTCAACTTCTTCGGCGTCGGCGCGTTCATGCTGCCGTTCTTCGCGTTTCTCATCGCGTTCTGGATGCTGCGTTCCCGCGCGGACGCCTCAATGTACTGGAAGTGCACGCTGATGTTCTTCCTGCTCGCCTCGGGAACGCTGCTGCTGACGCTTTTCTTCGACGAGACGACACGCTTCGCCGTCATGCCCGAGGGCGTCGGCGGCGGCTTCGGCAGGCTGCTTTTCGGCGATCTCTGTCGCCCGCTCCTCGGCGTCGCGGGAACGGCGTGCCTCGGCGCGGTCGTGTACCTGCTCTGCCTGACGTCGCTGCTCGTCGCGCCGCCGCAGCGCATTCTCGCGAAGCTCACGGACGCCGTCGCCGCCGCGCTGAGCCGCCGCCGCGAACGCGCGCGCGCGCTCCGCGAAGAGCGCCGCCGCCTGATCGAGGCGCGACGCCGCAACGCGCTCGCGCTCCGCGAACAGCTGCGCGAGGCGCAGATCGAAGCCAGCAGCGCCGTGCCCATGCGCGCGGGCGCGCCCGTCGCCGTGCTTCCCGAAAAATCTTCCGACGACGACGAAATCGATTTTTCCGACGTTCCCGTCCGCGAAAACGCCGTGCCCGAATGCGCCGCGGGAATGCCCGAAAGCGCTCCCGAACCCGAAGCGCCCGCGGAGACGGACGCCGCCGACGCGGAAGAGGAACGCGCTCCCGAGCCGGAAAAAATCCTCGGCACGCTGCGCCCGTTCCCGCGCGAAGAGACGGAAGCCCCCGCGCCCGTTCCCGCCGCCGAAGCCGAAACCGCCTCTCCCGAGGAGACGCCGCCGCCGCGCGAAACGCCCGTTCCCGCGCCCGCCGCGAAGGAAGCGCCCGCCGAATTCCGCGTCATCGAGAACGACGCGATCGAGCGCGCGGAGCTCGCCGATGAACCGCTCCGCCGCGGCGCGTACAAGTTCCCGCCGATGGAGCTGCTCAAGGCGCCGCCGGAGGAAAAGATTTCCGAAGCCAGCCACGAGGAATTCCGCGAACGCGGCGAGCAGATTGTCTCCGCGCTCGCGAAGTTCAAGATCTCGTCGGAGCTCACCACCGTCCAGGTCGGTCCGACGATCACGCGCTACGAAATCACGCCGCAGGACGACGTCCGCGTCGAAAAGATTCTCAGCCTGCAGAACAACATCGCGATGCGGCTGAAGGTGCAGAGCGCGCGCCTCGCGCTCGTTCCCGAGCACGGCACGGTCGGCATCGAGGTGCCGAACCGCAAGCCGAAGCCCGTCTTCATCCGCGAAATTCTCGAATCCAAGGCCTGGCATGAAAACGACATGGAAATCCCGATCGTGCTCGGCAAGGACGTCACCGGCAAGCCCGTGCTGATGGATCTGGCGAAAATGCCGCACGGACTCATCGCGGGCTCCACGGGCTCGGGCAAATCCGTCTGCATCAACGGCATCGTCACCTCGATTCTTTATTCCGCGTCCCCGGAGGACGTGCGCCTCGTCATGGTGGACCCGAAGGCGGTCGAACTGCAGATGTACAACAAGGTGCCGCACATGCTCATTCCCGTCATCACCGACGCGAAGAAGGTGGCCGGCGCGCTCAAGTGGCTCATCAACGAAATGGAGCGCCGCTACCAGTTGCTGAAGGCGGCGAACGTCCGCAACATCGTCGGCTTCAACGCCAAACTCATCAAGGACCGCGAAGAAGCCGCCGCCGCGCGGGAACGCGCCGCCGCGATCGAAAAGGAACTTTCCGCCGAAGAGCGCGCCGCGATCGCCGAAGGCGAGGAAACGCGCGCGGAGCTCTCCGTCCCGCGCGACGAAGGCGTGCTCGACGAGCTCGCCGCCAAGCGGAAAATGTCCTACATCGTCTGCATCATAGACGAATTCGCGGACCTCATGCAGGTCGTCGGACCCGAAATCGACTCCGCCATCCAACGCCTCACGGCGAAGGCGCGCGCGGCGGGAATCCATCTCATTCTCGCGACGCAGCGGCCGGACGCGAAGGTCGTCACCGGCGTCATCAAGGCGAACCTGCCCGTGCGCGTCGCGTTCAAGGTCACGTCCGCCGTGAACAGCAAGATCATTCTCGACGAAGTCGGCGCCGAATCGCTCATCGGCAAGGGCGACATGCTCATCCTCCCGCCGGGAACGTCCGTCCTGAGCCGCGCGCAGGGTTCCTTCGTCTCCGAAAACGAAATCGACGCCATCGTCAATTACCTGTACGACGAGAACGGCGCACCCCAATACGCGCAGGAGGTGCAGGAGGCCATCGACCGCGCCGCCGAAGAGGCGGAGGCGGAAAAGAACGGCGGCAAGGGCGCCGACGAGGACGACGTGGACATCAACGACGACGAGGCGCTCGCCGACAAGGCGTGGGAGATCATCCGCACGACCAAGCGCGCGTCCACGTCGTGGCTGCAGACGAAGCTGCGCATCGGCTACGGCCGCGCCACGCGCGTCATGGACGTTCTCGAGGAACGCGGCTGGATCGGCCCGCCGCAGACCGGCTCGAAGACGCGAGACATCCTCCGCGACGACTGATCCCGCCGCCGGAGCGGAAAAGACGGGGCGCGGCGTTTTCGTCGCGCCCCGCTTCGCGTTCCCGCGGAGCGCGCTAACGCAAATCTAACAATTCCCGAATCGCTTCCGAATTTTTTCCGCGCATAATCGCGGAAGAAAGAATTTGTTATGGCGACGAAAATCCTCATCGTTGAAGACGACGAAGCGATCCGCGACGTGATCCGCTTCACGCTGGAAAACAACGGCTACAAGAACGTGCTGACCGCCGGCGACGGCGAGGCGGGGCTCGCGCTCGCGCGGCGGGAGCTGCCCTCGCTCGTGCTTCTGGACCTGATGATGCCGAAGCTGGACGGGCTGAGCGTGTGCCGCGAGCTGAAGCGGGACGAGGCGACGCGCGGCATTCCCGTGATCATGCTCACCGCCAAGGGCGAGGAAAGCGACATCGTGCTCGGGCTCGAGATGGGCGCGAACGACTACGTCACCAAGCCGTTCAGCAACAAGGTGCTCGTCGCGCGCGTCCGCGCCCAGCTGCGCCAGGGATTCGAGATGGACCACAGCGGCGAAATCCGCTGCGACGCGCTCGTGATGAACACGCTGGAGCACACGGCGAAGCTCGACGGAAAGCCGATCGAGCTCACGTTCACGGAATACGGCATTCTGCAGCTGCTCGCGAAGCGTCCGGGGCGCGTCTTCACGCGCGACCAGATCGTCTCCAAGGTGAAAGGCGACGACTATCCCGTGACCGACCGCGCGATCGACGTGCAGATCGTCGGGCTGCGGCGCAAGCTCGGCGCCTGGGGCGCGAACATCGAGACCGTGCGCGGCGTCGGCTACCGCATGAAGCACTGCGAGCTCTGAGCGCGTGGGAACGCATTTTCCAAAAAAAACGGAGATCTCCGGCATGAAGAATCGGGACAAAATTCTTTTCGCGGTGCCGCTGCTCGCGGCGCTCGGCGTCGCGGCGCTCGCGTGCGCGCTTTTCTGGCACACGTCCGAATTCGAACGGGCTTATCTGCGCGAGGCGCAGGGCGAGCTGCTCGACGGCGAATCGCGGCTCGCGGAAGCCGCCGTCCGCCCGGCGCTGGAACGCGGCGACGTGCTCGCCGCCGTCGAATTCTGCAACGGCTTCAAGGACGCGAAGACGCGCCTCACGCTCGTGAACGCCGCGGGCGAGGTGCTCGCGGACTCTTCCGTCGAAGGCGAAGCGACGATGGACAACCACCGTTCCCGCCCGGAGATCGACGCCGCGCTCGCGGGAACGCCGAACTCGACGCAGCGCTACAGCGCGACGCTCGACGCGTGGATGATCTACGCGGCGATTCCCGTCCGCACGACCGCGGGCGATCTCTACGCGCTGCGCGTCGCGAAGAGCTCGCACGACGTCTCCCGCGTGCTTTCGCTGGGCAAGGCGAACACGGCGCTCGCGCTCGTGCTCGGCGGCGCGATCGTGCTGCTGCTCACGTCCTACATCCTACTGAAGGTGCGCCGCCCGCTGGAAACGCTGCAGCGGGAAGCCTCCGCGATCGCGGCGGGCGAGCTGAAACGCAAGATTGTCGTGCCCGAAAGCGGCATCGCGCGCGAGCTCGCGCAGACGATTTCGCGCATGGCGGAACAGCTCAAGACGCAGATCCGCGAAATCACGGCGGAGCGCAACGAACGCGAATTCATCTTCAATTCGCTGACCGAGGGCGCGATGCAGATCGAACGCGACGGGAACGTCGTGCTCTGCAACGAGGAGGCGAGAAAACTCTTCGCGCCCTACCCCAACGCGCAGAAAATCAACATCTTCCGCTGCGGCTCGCCGGACCTGATCCGGCTCGTCCACAAGGCGTTCCTGACGGGCGCGAAGATCGACCGCGAAATCGAGACGGAAACGAACGGCCTGCGCCGCACGCTGCTCGCGCAGGGCGGCATCATCGAGCGCGGCGGCGAGCGCTTCCTGCTGCTCACCGTCACGGATCTGACGAATCTGCGCCGCCTCGAATCCTTCCGCAGCGACTTCATCGCCAACGTCTCCCACGAAATCAAGACGCCGCTGACGAGCATCCTCAGCGCCGTCGAATCGCTGCAGGACGGCGCGCTGCGCTCGCCCGAAAACGCCGCGAAGTTCCTGAAGATTCTCCACGGGCAGTCGAAGCGCCTCAACGCGCTCGTGCGCGACATTCTCAGCCTCGCCGCGCTCGAACGCCGCGAAGTCTCCGGCGAAAAGGAATTCACGCCCGTGCAGCTGGACGCGACGCTCGAAAACGCCGTGAACGCGTGCCGCGACCTCGCGGACGCCGCGGGATTCCGCCTCGAAATCACGCGCAACGACGCCGTCGAGCTCAACGGCGACTCCCAGCTCATCGAACAGGCGATCGTGAATCTCGTCGGCAACGCCGTGAAATACAGCGGCGGCGACCGCGCGGAAATCTCGCTCGAGCGCCGCGGGAACGTCGCCGTCGTCTCCGTGCGCGATTTCGGCGTCGGCATCGCGGCGGAGCACCTGCCGCGCCTTTTCGAGCGCTTCTACCGCGTGCACAAGGAACGCTCGCAGAAGCTCGGCGGCACGGGACTCGGCCTCGCGATCGTGAAGCACGTCGCGCAGCTGCACGGCGGGAACGCCGCCGTCGAAAGCACGCCCGGCGCGGGAACGTGCTTCCGCATCGAGCTCCCGCTCTGAGTCCCGCGCTCAGACGGAGACGGGAAAATCCGTTTCGAAGTTCGGACGGAAAAAGCCCGCCGTCGTTTCGCCGGAAACGCGCAGCGCCCACGTTCCCGCCGCGCGAAGATTCTCGGGAACGGCGAACGGCGCCTCGCCCGAACGCAGCCCCGCGCGGGAACGCGTTTCGGCGACGACGATTTCCTCGTCGATCTTCATTTCCGGTCTGCCGTTCACGACGGTCCCGCTCGGCTCCAAAAGCACGAGCGCGATTTTCAGCGAACGCATCTTCGCGGGATCGCCACGCACGACGCGCCACGACACGAGCGCGTTTCCGCCGCGCGGCAGCGGTCCCGAGGGCGCGAGCGTCAGCGCGTAGCGCGGATTGAAAGAACCGGCGATCGCCCGCAGCGCCGCGGCCGCGAGACCGATTCCGACGAGCACGAACGGAATCAGGAAAAAGTGCACGGAGGAAAATCCGGTTTCTTCGAAACGAGAAAACGCGAAGACGAGAAACACGGAAATCAGCGTGTTCCACATCACGGCGAAGACGATCATGGCGAACGGGCTCGAAGAAGACGCCGCCGGCTCGAGCTCGCCGAGCGCGCGGGAACGCTCCCGCGGCCTCCTTTCGCGGGAACGCCCGCCGATGTGCGGAAGCACGGCGAAACCCGCGCCGAAGACCGCGAACGCCGCGCCGAAAAGAGGCGTGATCATCTTCCTCGCCGCGAAGCCGCCTTCGGGCCGTTTCAGCGAACACTCGCCCGGATTTTCCGGATCGTGCCAGCAGTTTTTCAGCTTACGGAAGCGCTCCAGCCGCGCCGCCTCGGCGGCACGATCGTTCGACGAGACGTCGCCCGTGAAAAAGATTTTGTCGCCGCGGAACGTCTTTCCGCCGACGGAAAACTCGAAGACGATTTCCGGCGCATACGTCGTCCCGCCTTTTTCGCTCGTGTGCCTTTTCAGCTTCGAGGAAACGATGCGGCAGGGCGCGGGAACCCACGTCGCCGCGGCGTCGTTTTCGGCGAGGCAAGTCTTCACGCCGGACGCGATGAAGCAGATTCCGACGACGCAGAAAACCGCCCCGAAAACACTGAAGACGATTTTCGGAGCGAGCGACGGATTTTCCGCCGCGCGCTCCGCCTCCTCCGCGTTTTCCTCGCCGCGGAAAGGATTCGGCGCGGAGGCGGCATCCGGCGCGTCCTCCGCCGGCGCTTCGGCGGGAACGCTCCCGCACGGCGGCGCGGTGAAGACGAGATGCAGCACGCGGACCGCTAAAATCGCGAAGCGGAGAAAAAACGCGACTACGCCGAGACCGAACGCTACCGCGAGAACGAGGAACAGCACGTTGCCCTTCGAGCCTTCCGCGCCGAACAGCCCGACGAAATCTTCCCCTAACCTGCAAACGGCCGCGACGCCGAAACCCGTCGCGAAAAGCGCGGGAACGAGCGGAAGTCCGGCGATGAACGCGCGCGCGATGCGCGTCCGCGCCGCGAGATACTCGCGACGGACGTCCTCGAAACTTTCGCGGCCTTTCCCGCGCGAAGAAAAAGAGAAACGCATAGGCGGAGCATCATGCCTTCAAAGCCGCGAAAACTGAAACCGAAAACGCGGCGAAGCCCCGTCGCGGAAAAAAATTATTTGAACAAACGTTCGACAAAGATAAAATCGGACGCATGAATCTGATTCAAAAACACAGGAACGCGCTCGCGGACGCGGCAGTCTTCGTCGGCTGCGTCGCGGCGACGGCGCTGATCGCGAACCTGACGCTGTGGGCGGATCTTCGCCTCGGCATCATCCGCAGCGAAATGTCGTTCACCGAAAACGCGCAGCTGCTCTTCGTCGCGCTCACGATCTTCACGTTCGTCCGCTTCATGCGGGAACGGCCGGAGTTCCGGCACGCGTGCGCGCTCGTCGTCGGCTTCTTCTGCGCGATCTTCGTCCGGGAATGCGACGGCTATCTGGACGCGGTCGTGCACGGCTTCTGGGTCGTTCCCGCGCTGTGCGCGACGGCGGTCGCGCTGTTCTTCGGGCTTCGGGACCGGCGCGCCTGTCTGCGGGAGGGGCTGGCGCTGCTCGCCTCGCCGATGCTCGTGGTCGTCGCCGGGGTCGTGCTGCTGCTCGTCTGGTCGCGTCTTTTCGGCATGAGCGGCTTCTGGCGCGCGCTGATGGGCGAAAGCTACATGCGGGAAGTCAAGGTCGTCGCGGAGGAAGGGGCGGAACTGCTTTCCTACGGCGTGATTCTCACGGGCGCGATTCTGCTGCGGCGCCGGTTCCGGCGGCGCGTTCCCGCGGAGGCGTGAAAAAAGACCTGTCCGACGAGCGGACAGGCCTTTCGGGGAAAAAACAAGCGTAAAGCTTATTTCGTCTTGGCGGCGACGGCCTTGAGCGCGGAACCGGCCTTGAATTTGACCGACTTCGACGCCTTGATCTTGATCTTCTCACCCGTCTTCGGATTGACGCCCTGACGCGCGGCGCGCGCGGCGACCGAGAACGTGCCGAAGCCGATGATCTGGACGGCCTTGTCCGCCTTGATGCCGGCCTTGATCGCGTCAAGAACGGCTTCGACGGCGCGTTCCGCGGCGGCTTTGGAGGTATCTCCGCCGAGGCTCGCTTTTACTTTTTCGATGAGTTCACCTTTGTTCATAATTATGATGGTAAGTATTGTTGTAGGTCGTTAACGTTTTGTTAACGCAGATAAATACAGGCTTGAACGGCGATTGCGTCAACAGTTTTCCTCCGCGGGAACGCAAAAAAAATAATGCGCCGGGCGCGAAAAAAACGCTTGTGCTCCGCCCGTCTTCATGCTTGCGCGCGTTCCCGCTCTCCGCCTCGCGCGGAAAGACGAAAACGCCGCGAATCCCTTTAAAATACGGGCATTCGCGGCGTCTCTCGCGCGGGAACGCGTGCGCGCTCACTCGAAAGGCTTTTCCTTCGTCTCGGTCGGAATCACGTTGTCCGTCGGCAGCAGGAACGCCGCCTCCTTGTTCTTCACCCAGACGTTCTGGTCCTTGAAGAACTTGGCGGGAACGAACTCGCACGCTTCGGAAATGCTCTTCACGGGGTTGCGGCGGCCTTTGCGCGTGCGGTTGTATTCGTAGGCGGCGACGATGATCTTTTCGGTCGCGGTGAACTCGCTGTCCTCCTCGGGAATCTGCACGACGTAGCCCGTGAGCTCGACGCCGTCGAGCGCGCCTTCGGGGTCGCACGCGACGAAGACGAACTTCTTCTTCGCGGCGGGAACCTTGTTCTCCTTGTTCTCGAGCTGCTCGAGCTTGATCTCCTCCTGAATCTCGGAGATGATCTTCGCCGTCATGCGCGCGTCCACCTTGTTGCGCGTGAGCACGAGCTGTAAAATGTCCAGATCTACTTTTGCCATGACCGAGCATCACAACCTTTTTTCGCGGGAACGGCAAAATTTTTTTCCCGTGTCTCCCTTCCTTTGCCGTTCACAAGCCGCGCGTTTCGTGCTTCCATAACGGGCATGACGATTTCGGAAAAAATCAGACAATGCGCCGCGCGCGTCGAAGCCGCGTTCGCGCTTCACGTTCCCGCGGAGGACGCGCGCCCCGCGCCGATTCACCGCGCGATGCTCTACAGCCTGCGCGCCGGCGGGAAACGCGTCCGCCCCGTGCTCCTGCTCGCGGCGTTCGAGGCGTTCCCGTCCGACAACGATCCGCTGCCCGCCGCCGTCGCGATCGAGTGCCTGCACACGTATTCGCTGATTCACGACGACCTGCCGTGCATGGACGATTCCGACCTGCGCCGCGGCAAGCCCACCTGCCACAAGCAGTTCGACGAACCGCTCGCGCTCCTCGCCGGCGACGCGCTGCTCACGCACGCGCTGACGCTGCTCGCCGACGCCTACGCGTCGAAGCCGGAGCTCGCCGTCGCGCTCGTCCGCACGCTCGGCGACGCCGCGGGCTCCCGCCGGCTCATCGGCGGCCAGGTGGAGGACATGCTCGGCGAGCGCGGCGAGGCTTCCGCCGAGCGCCTCGACTTCATCCACGAAAACAAGACCGCCGCGCTGATTTCCGCCGCGCTGGAGATGGGATTCCGCCTCGGGAACGCGCCCGCCGAAGCCGTCGCCGCCGTGCGCGGAATCGGCCGCGACGTCGGCGTCGCCTTTCAGATCGTCGACGACGTGCTCGACGAGACCAGCGACGCCGAAACGATGGGCAAGCCCGTGCGCGCCGACGTCGGCAACCGCAAGCTGACGTATCCGCGCTTCCACGGCATGGAAAAATCGCGGGAACGCGCGCGGGAGCTTTCCGAGCGCGCCGTCGCCGCCTGCGAAAAGCTCGGCGGGAACACGGAATTCCTCGTCGGCATCATCCGCGCGATGGCGGAGCGCGTCCGCTGACGCAGGCGGGAACGCGACGCGCGAAACGCATCCGAAATTCAATTACACGAAAAAGACATGGCGACCTCGCGCAGTCTCTGGACGCAGAAGATCCTCGGCGGCGGCAAGCCCGGCGGGAACGCCGCCTCGCCGCGCACGAATCTCGTGGACCGCCTTCCCGAAAGCCGCAGCCGCGCGCGCTCCGCGCCGGCGCTTCCCGGCGCGCGGACGCCCTTCGAAGGCTTCGTGCTCGGCGTCGACCCGAGTCTGCGCGGGAGCGGCTTCGCCGTCGTCGAATTCGCGCGCGGAAGCGAGCCCAGGCTGCATTTTTCGCGCACGCTCCGGCTCGCCCGCGAGCTGCCGTTCGCGGACTGCCTCGGCGAAATCTACAAGCTCTGCTCCGACTGCTGCTACGAATATCCCGTGCGCCACGTCTCGCTCGAAGAGACGATCTACGTCAACAACTTCAAGGTCGCGCAGGTGCTGGGCGCGGCGCGCGGCGCGGCGATCGCCGCCGCGAACGTGATCGGCATCCCGATCTTCGAATACCCGCCGCTGCGCATCAAGCAGGCGGTCGTCGGCTTCGGGCGCGCGGGCAAGGCGCAGGTCGCGGGCATGACGAAGCAGATTCTCCGCCTCGCCGAATCGCTCCCGTTCGACGAGTCCGACGCCGCCGCCGCCGCGCTCTGCCACGCCTACACGTTCCGCGAAGCGCCGTCGCCGCGCGGCTGACGAAAACGCCATGGCGACCTATCGCGGCAGAATCGCTCCGACGCCGACCGGGCTGCTCCATCTCGGGCACGCGCGGACGTTCGCGCTCGCCGCGCGGCGCTGCCGCGAAGCCGCGGGAACGCTCGTCCTGCGCATCGAAGATCTGGATACGCTGCGCTGCAGAAAGGAGTTCGCCGACGCCGCGATCGAGGACCTGCGCCTGCTCGGAATCGCGTGGGACGAAGGTCCCGACGTCAGCGGCCCGTGCGCGCCCTACGTGCAGTCCGAAAACCTGCCGTATTTTCTGAAAATCTGGGAACGCCTGAAGAACGCCGGCGCGATTTATCCCTGCCGCCGTTCCCGCAAGGACGTCGCCGCCGCCGCGCGCGCGCCGCACGCGGAGGACGAGACCGCCGAGCCGATCTTTCCGCCCGAATGGCGCCCGCCCGCGGGCACGGGAACGGAGCTCGACGCGCCCGGCGATTACAACTGGCGCTTCCGCGTGCCCGACGGCGAGGCGATCGAGTTCTTCGACGCGCTCCAGGGGCCGCAGCGCTTCGTCGCGGGAGAGGATTTCGGCGATTTCGTCGTGTGGCGGCGCGACGGCGTTCCCGCGTACGAGCTCGCCGTCGTCGCCGACGACGTCCGCATGGGAATCACGGAAGTCGTGCGCGGCGCGGATCTGCTGAAATCGACGGCGCGGCAGATCCTGATCTACCGCGCGCTCGGCGCCGCCGTTCCCGCGTGGGCGCACGCGCCGCTCGTGCTCGACGAGCACGGCCGCCGCCTCGCCAAGCGCTCCGACGCGCTCTCGCTCCGCGCCCTCCGCGCCCGCGGCGAAAAGATAATCTGACGCGCGCCTCCGACGTTCCCGCGCAGACGCGGAGAGCGCGCCCGCCCGCGCGCGCCTACGCGCTTGCGCCGGGGCGGGGAAAAGCTTAGAATCTCTCTTTTCAAAATTATTCGTCATGAGTCAAGATTCCGAAAAACCCAAGTTCATCAACGAAAAATCCGTTCCCGCGGGAACGCCCATGCGCGGCGCCGACGTCGTCGTCCGTTGCCTTGAAAAGCTGGGCGTGGACACGGTTTTCGCGTATCCGGGCGGCTCGGCGATAGAGCTCAACCAGGCGCTCACGCGCTCGACGAAGATCCGCACGATTCTGCCGCGCCACGAACAGGGCGGCGGCTTCATGGCGGGCGGCTACGCGCGTTCCACGGGCAAGTGCGGCGTGTGCTTCGCGACGAGCGGACCGGGCGCGACGAATCTCGTCACGACGATCGCCGACGCGTTCATGGACAGCATTCCCGTCGTCTTCATCACGGGGCAGGTGTTCTCGCAGTTCATCGGCAAGCAGGCGTTTCAGGAAACGGACTTCTACGGCATGACGCTGCCCGTCGTGAAGCACAGCTTCCTCGTGCTGAAGGCGGAGGATCTGCCGCGCGTGATGTTCCGCGCGTTCAAGATCGCGACGAGCGGGCGCCCCGGCCCCGTCGTCGTGGACATTCCGAAGGACGTGCAGCAGGCGATGTTCGTGCCGCAGTTCCCCGCCTCGACGGACGACCTCGCGCCGCGCATTCCCGGCAAGCTGCACGCGATGGACGACGAGCTGAAGCTCGTGCTCGACCTCATTTCCTCGGCGAAGAAGCCCGTGCTCTACATCGGCGGCGGCGTGATCTCGTCCGAATCCTCCGAGCTGCTGCGCGAGTTCGCGCGCCTCACGGGCATTCCCGTCGCCTCGACGCTGATGGGCGTCGGCGCGTTCCCGGCGGAAGATCCGCAGTCGCTCTACTGGTTCGGCATGCACGGCACCGTCGTCGGCAACTGGGCGGTCTATTATTCAGACCTGCTCATCGCGATGGGCGCGCGCTTCGACGACCGCATCACGGGAACGGTCGAAAAATTCGCGCCCAACGCCACGATCGTCCATTTCGACATCGACCGCTCCGAGCACAACAAGAACAAGAAGGTGCAGTTCCCGATCGAGGGCGAGCTGCACGACGCGCTCACGCGCCTCATCGACCTCATCAAACGCACGGGCTTCCGCAAGCCCGACCTTTCCGCGTGGTACGCGACCATCGACGGCTGGAAGAAGGAACACGGCTTCCCGTTCCGCTACGACCGCGGCGACTGCCCGCACATTCTCCCGCAGGAGGCGGTCGAGACGCTCTACGAAGAGACGAAGGGCGAGGCGATCGTCTGCACGGGCGTCGGCCAGCACCAGATGTGGACGCCGCAGTATTACAAGTTCAACAAGCCGCGCACGTTCATCTCCTCGCTCGGCGCGGGAACGATGGGCTTCGGCTTCGCGGCCGCGTGCGGCGTCGCCGCGGCGCATCCGGACAAGACCGTCGTCAACGTGGACGGCGACGGCTCCGTGCTGATGAACATTCAGGAACTCGGCACGATGGCGATCGAAAAGCTCGCCGTCAAAACGATGATTCTCAACAACCAGCACCTCGGCATGGTCGCGCAGTGGGAAGACTGCTTCTACGGCTCCAACCGCGGGCAGACTCTGCTCGGCGACGTGAACAACGTCGGCTCGCCCGACAATCCCGGCGGGCTCTACCCGGACTTCGTGACGATCGCCAAGGGCTTCGGCGTCAAGGGCCGCCGCGTGATGAAGCGCGAGGAGCTCCGCGACGCGATCCGCGAGATGCTCGACACGCCCGGACCGTTCGTGCTCGACGTCGTCGTGCCCTACGGGCCGCACGTGCTGCCGTTCATCCCGCAGAAATGCTCCGCGCTCGACATCATGACGACGCAGAAGGTGGACGCCTGCCGCCAGTGCGGCAAGTGCCCGTGGCAGATCAAGTGAACGCGCCCGCGCGCCCGCGCCGAAAACCGCCGGTCTCCTCCGGCGGTTTTTCGTTTTGCGGAGACGCGGCTTTTGCGTTCAAATGGACGCAGAATCCGCCATGGAAAAAATTCTCGTCATCAAACCCTCGTCGCTCGGCGACATTCTCCACGCGCTGCAGGTCGTCGAAACTCTGCGCGAAAACCGCGGACGCGGGAACGTCGAAATCACCTGGCTCGTGCGCGACATCTTCGAGCCGCTGCTGAACGTGTGCGCGACGGTGGACCGCACGATCGTCTTCGAGCGCGGCAAGGGGCTGCGCGGCATCTGGGAAACGGGCATGCGGCTGCGGCGGGAACGCTTCGACCTCGTGCTCGACATGCAGGGGCTGGCGCGCTCGGCGTTCTGGGCGCTCTGCGCGCGCGCGCCGAGAAAAATCGGACGCGGCGACGGGCGCGAAGGCTCGCGGCTCTGTTTCCGCGAGCTCGCGGGAGCGCCCGCGGCGGGCTTCGGAAACGCGCACGCGGTGGAAATCCTGCTCCAGTTTCTCCCGAAACTCGGACTGCCCGCGGAGCCGCGCGGCAAGGTCGAATTCCCCGGCGCGAAACTTTCCGACGCGATTGCCGAACGCCTCGCCGCGACGGGAACGGACGAGGCGCCGATTCTGCTTTTCCCGGATTCGCGCCGCGCCGAAAAGGAATGGAAGGGCTTCGTCGCGCTGACGCCGCTGCTGCTGGAACGCTTCCCGAAGACGCCCGTCGTCTGGGTCGGACAGAGCGCGCTGCGGAGCGATCCCGCGTGGGACGCGAACCCGCGCTTCGTGAATCTGATGGGCAAGACGCGCCTCGCGGACGTGATCGCGCTGATCGCGCGCGCACGCCGCTGCGTCACGAACGACAGCGGGCCGATGCACATCGCGGCGGCGATGGGCGTTCCCGTGCTCGGGCTTTTCGGGCCGACTTCGCCGCGCCTCTACGGGCCGTTCCCGCTCTCGCGCCCCGGCAACCGCGTGCTCGTCGCGCCCGACGGCGACCTCGCGAAGCTCTCCCCGCAGACCGTCCTCGAAGCCGTCTGAGGTAAAAGCCGTCCGCCCTTCCCTTTCGCACAAACTTTCCCGAGGATCTCGCGGATTTCACGGGAGGGTAAGCGTCCCGCTTGCTCCCGAAATCCTTCCCGCAGAAACTTCCCGCCAGGACGCAAAGGCACAAAGAAAAACCGCGAAGTCAAAGAAAGTTAAAGAAAAGTTTTTAAAGGGGAAGCGACATGGTTCCACGCTTCGCTTACTTGTCGCTTTTCGGAATCCGCGAACGCAAACTTCCCTTTAAGCTTTACCCCTTTAAGCTTTAAGCTCTTTAACACAGAGGAACGAAGAAACAGGGGAACGCAGGGCAAGCGTCCCGCTTGCCCTGCGAAAAACCGCGAACGGAAACTTCACCGCCCCGACGGGGCGAAACAAACATAACCCCATGCGCGCGACAACGCGCGCGCTTGGGGAAAAACCGCATATGCGCCGCGCCTGAAAGGCGCAACCGCCCGAAACGTTCGACGTTTTCCCGGTACGCCGTTCCCGCGGGAGTGAATCCAATCCCTTAAAATCCCCGAAATCCCTGTTCCTTTGCGCGCGCCGCCGCGACGGAGACGCGGACGTCTCCGCTCCCAAGGCGCACAAAAAAACGTCCCCGAGGATTTCTCCCCGGGGACGCACACACTAACTAACACACACTATGAAAAAATGGATGAGAAAAAGTCGAGGAGTAGAGAAGATTTAAAAAGTTGAAAAGTAATTACCTTTTAAACTCCTCCACTCCTAAACTTTTAAGCTTTCTTCCGGCGACGGCGCGTTCCCGCGAGCGCGAGCGCCCCGAGCCCCGCCAACAGCCCGAACACCGACGGCTCCGGAATCGTCAGCGTCAGCTGCAGCGTGTTGCCGTCAAGCGTCCACTTCGCACTGTTGAGCCACGCTTCGTCTCCGTTGAGGAGCTCCCACGCGTCCGCCATCCTCGTCGTCACGTCATCTCCGGAAAGCGTGGTCCCGTAAATCGAGAACACCGCCGCCGTCATGATGGCGAACGTCCGCTCTTCCGCGCCCGCGGGAAGATCGACGCCCGCGAAATCAATCACGAGCTTCGCGCCTTCCGCAATCGTCACAGTCGTGCTGTTTGCCGTCGAAACGGTCACGTTCATGCCGGCTTTCACCTGCAGTTTCGCATCGCTGTTCACCGTCACCGGCCCCGTCCCGAGCGCGCTCGTGTTCGCCGCGATCAGCGTTCCCGCCTCGACCGTCGTCCCACCCGTGTAGGTGTTCGCCTGCGTCAGCTTCAGCGAACCAGTTCCTTGCTTCTTGAGAATGGCGGAAACGATTTTATTGTCGGCTTGAACATCCGCAGCTCCGTAATTGTAAACGACGGAGCAGTTGTTCCCCCACTCGATGTTGCCTTTTCCGGAAACGGAGCTCTGTCCTTCGGAAAGTTGAGGCGTTCCAGAAAAAGTCAGAACGACGTTGGTATTGGCGCCCGAAGTCTTTCCAGTGTTGGAAAACTTTCCCTCGAACTCGGAAACGTTTCCGGTGAAAGTGAACGCCGTTCCCGTGCCCCACGCCATCACGATATCGCCGGTGCCGGTAATCTTTCCCGCGAAAGTCACGGCGCCGGTCGAAGTTCCGTTCGTGACCTTGTAGCCGTAATTTTTACCGTTCGTAGTCGAATTGACGAGATGCAGATTGGCATTCACCGTTTCGGCGAATTCGGCGAAAACGCCGTCCACGCCCGAGAACTCAATCGTCGACCCCGTCGTGCCGTAATTCGCCATGAAAAACGCAGTATGAGTAATCGTTCTGTCCTTGAACGCCACCGTTCCCATCCAATTGTTGAACTTTGTCGAATCGGACAGACTCAGCGTTCCCGTCGAGCCGAGGTCGATTCTTCCCGAGCCGGAAAGCTGCGTCGCGGAAACCGCAACCGAGCTCGTCAGCGTGCCGTCCACGCTCAGCGCACTCGACGTCGTCACGGCAGCATTGACGTTCAGCGTGCCGCCGTTCTGCACGACGAAACCGCCGCCAAGGCTACCGAGCACGCCGCCGTTCAGATTCATCGTCGCTCCGCTTTCGACCGACACTGCGCCCGTAGAGAAAATCTTTCCGCCGCCCGACGCCGCGTCGAACGTATACGTTCCCGAAGAAACCTTCATCGTATCGACTGTGACGTTCCCCTCCACGGAAACCGTTCCCGCATTGGAGCTCGTGAACTCGACGCTGTCGCCGACCTGGAAAGTCTCGGCGCTCCCGGACGTCGTCACACTCCAACCGCTTCCGTTCGCCTTCCACGTGCCGGAATCTCCGCCCGCCCAAGTGAGCGCGAGCGCGTTCTGCGTCACGGAATCGATCGCGAGCACGCCGTCGGTGTTGGAAACCGTTAAATTCGTTCGATTTCCGAAAACATTGCCGTTCAGGAGGAAGTTCGCCAAAGAGGGCGTCGCGGAGCCGTCGCCGAACGTCACCGTTCCCGCCGAAATCAGCATTCCGGTTTCAAGAGCGCTGAGATTGAAAATCGTTCCCGCGTCGAGCGTCACGGCGCCCGTCACGGCGAACGCCGCCGTGCCCGCGTTCAGCGCGCCGGTCGAAAGAATCGCCGCGCCGTTCGTCGTCAGTGTACCGCCGATCGCCACGGAGCCGCTTGTCAATCCGCGCGCAAGCGTCGCGCCGTCCGCGACGACAACGTTGCCCCTGCCGAGCGCGGACGCGTTGCCCGCGACAAGCGTGCCCGCAGAAACAGTCGTCTGCCCCGTGTACATGTTCGTGCCCGCGAGCGTCACCGTGCCCAAGCCAGTTTTCGTAAGCTCGCCCGCACCGGAAATCACGTTGGAAACCGTTCCCGTCGCAGCGGCGAGTTCGAGCGTTCCCGCGTTTGCGATTGCCCCCGAGCCGAGCGCGCCCGCGCTCGCCGCGACGAGCTTGCCGGCGGAAATCTCCAGCGAGCGATATGTGTTCCTGCCGGAAAGCGTCAGCGTTCCAGCGCCCTGCTTGACGATTTTCGCGTTGGTGTTGTTTGTCTTTACGATATCGCCGCTCACCGCCAAATCCGCGGCAACGTCAAACGTCAGCGTATCCTTTATCCGAATGTTGGCGGAAATCTGCGATCTGGTCGCCCCGACTTCCGTGGCGATTGTGCCGCTACCAAAATAATCCAAGGAGACGGTCTGATTATTATTCTGCCCCCCCGTTCCCGTAATCGTGCCGCCCGAAAGAACGATTTTCTTTCCGGATCCCATCGACCAACGCGCGTCCAAATGCAACGTGCCGAGAACGTTGAGAATCTGAGATGCAGCAGAATTATGCCACGTGACGGCATCCGTCGTCGCGCTGTAGAGCGTCGCGCCCGAGGCGATGACGACGTTACCGTTGAGCTTTTCGACGCCCGTGACGTTCGTCACGCCGCCGGAAATATTCAGTGTTCCGCCGTTATTGAGCGTGCCCGAAAACACGTTCGCGCCCGTAAGCGTTCCAGCGCCGCTTGCTCCGACGGAAATCGTGCCGCCTTCGGCGATTTCGAGCGTCGCGCCCGAGGAAATCGTGCCCGAGTAGGTCAGCGCACTCGCGCCGGTTTTCTTGACCACGCCGGAAGTGATGTTGGTCGCGAGAGTCTTTGCGGCCGCAAGATTCACGGTCGCCGTCTTGCCCATGGCGACGGCGATGGAAGTCGCGGCGAGCGAGCCGTCCGTGCCGACGGCGAAAGTGTAATTGTCCGCGACGGAAATCGTTCCCGCCCTGACGTCGGAATCGATCGCCACGGTCTTCGCGAGCGCGTCGTCCGAGCCGAAATAGACGTTCCCGTCGTTCACGAACGCAGAAGCGTTCCCGGACAAAGTCCAATTCGTGTTCGTGTCCGTCGTGTTCCACGCATTGTTTGAGCCCGTTCCCGCCCAGAAATACGACGTCGAGCTCGTGTCCGTCCCCGTCGCGACGATGGACATCGCGCTCGTCATATCGGAGGGTTCGAGCTTGGAATTGAACCAGTAAAGATTGGAATACTGCACGCCTGCAAGCCTCTTGGCCAAGCCGATGGAAGTGATGTTGCCGGAGCCCTTGAGACCGCTGTAGGTCTTCACCCCGTCCTTCCCGTAAACATAAAGATTCGTTCCGCCGTTATCGAACGAAATGCCGATGGTGATCAGACCATTGACGGCCCAATCGCTATCAATCGCAATCGGCGTATTGCTAGTATCGTTATCCCAAACCTCGTTCTCCCAAGCCCCGGCGAGCCCTCCGCTTTTCAGAGCCGCGCCCGTGGTTCCGGTATTCGTGCCCGCAAGAAGAACCGCGTCGCTGTTCGAACTGGAAAAAACGCTCGCGTCCACCGTGAATATCGCGGAATAAGTGTAGCGGTTGGTGTTTCCGCTCGGCATATTCGTCGTAAGCGACGCGCCGGACGTTCCCGCGGAAATCGTCGCCTGCGTGCCGGTCGAAGTATAAATGCCGGTATCCGATCCCGAGATGCCGGAGAGACTCCAGCCAAGATCGGTGATGCTGTTGATCGTCTCCGTATCAAAGGAATCGATGAACAGCGTCGCGTCCGTCAGCGAGGTCGCATACGCGGGAACGGCGCTCATCGCGGCGGCGGCGAGGAGGGAGGTGATAAACAGTTTTGAGGGTTTCATTGCGTGATTGTGGATTTGTGCGGTTATTCTGTAAGTTTTGGGCGCGATTATGTGCGGTTTCAGAGACCGAGGAGAAGACGCCGTCCAGACCGCTTGAACAAAAGGATTTGCCCCAAAATCGAATTGCGCGGGATTCGGCAGCATTTCGAGGCGTCCGCGAACGCGGGCGAACAAGGGCTGACCGCGGGGCGACGGCACCTTCCCGAAATCTGCGCTCATCCGCGACATCTGCGGCTAAAAATTTGCACAGCGTCACGGAAAAAAAATTCGTGAAATTCGTGCAATTCGTGGACTTAAAATTCTTTGCGTCTTTGCGCCTTGGCGGGAAAACTTGCATGGAAAGGCTTTCGAGGAAGCGGCAAGAACGTCGCATTTGCTGGAAATTCCGGATCTTTCCGTGTATTCCGTGGTCAAAAACTCCCTTGCCTCGGTCTCTGAAACCGAGGGGTAAACGCCGCGAAGCCCTTTATTCATCAAGGTTTGCCACGACAAATAAATATCAGTCTTGTTTTTGAACACGGGAACGGCGTTCTTTCCCTGATAAAATCTGGGCTCGGAGGCGAAATCGGCGGGGAAACTTGCTGCGGACGGATTTTCGAGGAAGCGACAAGAATGTCGCCTCTCCACTAATAAACTTTTCTTTAATATAAGATTTAAAATCTTTGCGTCTTGTCGCCTTGGCGGGAAAATTTTCTTCGGGAGATTTCAAGGGCAAGCGGGACGCTCGCCCTCCTTTGCGTTCCCGCCGAAAAATCCCTGAAAATCCCCGTAATCCCTGTTGATTTCGGGAGGCGCGCGAGACGCTCAGCTCCCGTAAAAACCTGCGGGAGCGGGAAGCTCAGAACCACTTCTTCACGCGGAAGAAAATCACGGAACCGATGAAGAAGAGCGCCATGAGGCCGCCGACGACGTAAACGCCCGCCTCGGATTCCAGCCCGGGAATGTGCGTGAAGTTCATGCCGAAGAATCCGGTGATGAACGTCGTCGGGATGAACATGAAGGTGATGACGGTGAGGAAGCGGATGATCTCGCTGGTGCGCCGCTCGTGCTCGGAGTGGTAGAAATCCTGCAGTTCCTGGAGAATGATGCGGGAATGCTCGATGCGGTCGAACGCCCGCAGCGTGTGGTCGTAGAGGTCGGAAAAATACATGTCCATTTCCGGCGGGAGCAGCGGATGGTCGTAGCGCTCGAACGTGCGGACCATGTCGCGCAGCGGGTAGATCATGCGGCCGATGCGCACGACGAGGCGCTTCAGGTGGTAGATCGTGCGGATGTCCTCGCCGTCGCTGTCGCCGTCGGCGGCGCGCACCGTCTCGTCCTCCAGGTCCGAAATCGCGTCCTCGATTTCTTCGGTGAGGTAAAGAATGCGGTCCACGAGCGTGTCGATGAGGGTGTAAAGCAGGTAGGGCGAGCCCCACTTGCGGATCTTGCCGGAGTTTTCCGCGATGCGCCGTTCGATGCTTTCGAAGACGAGCTCGCGTTTTTCGTGGAAGGAGATCAGGAAGTTCTTTCCCGCGACGAAAGAAATCTGCTGGCCTTTGGGCTGCATTTCCTCGACACCGAGGCGGACGGCGCGCGCGACCGCGAGAATGATGTCGTCGCCGTATTCCTCGAATTTCGGGCGCGACCAGACGTTGAGGACGTCTTCCTGCGCGAGCATCGGGATGTTGAAGAGCGCGCCGACGACGTGCACCAGCTGCGGATCCTTCATGCCCATCATCTGCACCCAGACGATGCCCTTTTCGGCTTCGGCGTATTTCGCGAGGCGATCGACGTCGGTGAATTCCTCCAGCGAATAGCCGTTTTCGTCGTAGCAGATGACGCGGAACTGCGCGGATTCGAGATTGTCGAACGGCGATTCGACGGGCAGCTGCCCCGGCTCGCGCCCGATTTCGAACATGTCCTCGTCGTCGTCGATTTCTTCGGAGACGGCGGGGCGCGACACGAACGGGAACACGCGGAGCAGCGCCTTGCGGGAACGCGACCAGAAGCGCGAAATCTCCCGGAAAAACTTCGCGCGCGCGATGCGGTGCCTGTTCTTCGCCATGGTCGCGTCTTCCTTTCCTCAAATCGTCCGCGAGGCGGAGCGTTCCAACAGCACGATGGGTTCGCCGTGCCGAAAAAGCGTGATTTGGCCGGACGCGGAAACGACGACGGCGGCGCAGTCCACAGCCTTGGAGATCGCCCACGCCGCGGCGTGGCGCGTGCCGTAGCCGCTCGCGAGCGGCGGCTTCGCGCCCGGATACGTCGCCGTGATCTGGCTGCCCGCGGAATCGATCACGCCGTCGTGGTCGATGACGAACGCGCCGTCGATGAGCGCGAGTTCCTTGACCGTCTCCTCGACGAAGGCGCCCGTGATGTTGCGGTCCTCGCGCGCGAAGCCGCTCAGCGGATTCAGCAGCAGCGGGCGCGTGTGCGGACGGATCTTTTCGCATTCGCCGACGACGAACATCGTGCCGACGGGCTTGCCTTCGCGGCCCTCGACGGCGAGCTCGGTCGCGAGCGCGATCGTGCGTTCCAGCACTTCGGGGCGCACTTTCTGCGGCACGAGATCGTTCGCGCGCGAAGTCATGACGGTCGGAAATTCGTTGGCGACGTCGATGACGAGCACCGAGTCGAGGCGGTTGCTGCGGCTCGTCCCGCCGATGCAGCAGACGCGGTCGCTCGGGCGGATGATGCCGCGCATCAGCCCGATGAACATCGCCGCGCGCAGCTGCGACATGCGGTGATTGCCGAAGGAGCGCACCGTGATGACTTCGGGCTTCTCGCCCGCGTCGGAATGAAAATCGTAGTTCTCCTCGGAGACGATGACGACCTTGAACGTCGGATAGACGAAGTGCTCCAGCAGCGGCGGCGTGCGGAACGTGTCCGCGAACATCAGCATCACGGAGCATTTCGTGCCGCGCGCGAGGCGCTGCGCCGCCTTGCCGATCAGGCGGTTCATGCCCGACTCGTGGTCCTGCGCCTGCCTGGAGACGCCCTTCAGCAGCTTCGAAATTTCGGCGCGGAAATCCTTCAGCGACGCCGCGCCGCGGATCCGCGTCAGAAAATCGGCGTCCGCGAGCGCGTGCGCGATTTCGGAAAGCACGCGGTGATACATGCGCGTCTTCGACGAGGCGAGCACGAGAAAAATGATGCGCGGCCCGGCGTTGAGCGTTCCCGCGACGGGCGCGCGCGGCGCGGCTTCCGCGGGCGGAACCGCGGGAACGGGCGCGCCTTCGGCGGGAGCCGGCGCGGCGGGCTCGGGCGCGGGAACGACGGGCTCCGCATCCGGCAGCCGGCCGACGGCGAACACGAACGGCGGATCGATCATCGCGACCACGTTCGGCACGGTGATGTAGTTCCCGCCGACGCTCGTCGGCATCGACGCCTGGCGCTCCTCCAGCGTCCTGCGCAGCGTGTCGCGCATCGCCGCGGGCGTTCCCGCGGGCAGCGCGACGTCCAGAAGCTCGCCCAGCGCGGCCGCGAAATCACGGCTCTTCAGCTCGATGATGCGGTTCTGCGATAAGAATCGGTCGATGCGCATGGGGCGAACGGTTTGGGGTCAAAAAGGTGTCGAGACAAAAAAAGCAGGTGCCGCGCGCCTGCTTTCTTTCGGCGTCAGCGCTCCCAGTCCAGCGCTCCTTTCTTCACTTCGTACCAGAGGCCGAAAATCACGATGCCCAGGAACACCGCCACCGTCCAGACCACGGGAACGCCGGCCCCGAGAAATTCGCGGTAGATCAGCGCCGCCGGAATCAGGAAGACCACCTCGATGTCGAAGAGGATGAAGAGCATCGCCGTCAGATAAAAACGCACGGAAAAGCGCGGATGGACGGTGCCTTCGCCCTTGAGCCCGCATTCGTAGGGCAGTTTCTGGGAACGGTTCGAGCGTCCGGACTGTCCCGTGATGTGGCTCGCGACGATGATCAGAATCGGGAGACAGATCCCGATGAGCGCCTGAATGAGAATGGGCAGATAATTTTCCTGCATAATGCTTGAGAAGATATTTGCGCCCGCGCGTTTTGGCAAGGCGAAACGGGAGGCGATAAAGGTGAGGAGGTAATGAAGGTTACGAGGTTATGAAGGTTGATTGCGTTTCGCTTCGCGAAAAATTTTTCGAAATCCTTTCGGCGAAGCCGAGCGCAAAGAACCTTCATAACTCCATAACTTCATCACCTCATCACCTTCCGCGCGCATCACCTCATCACCTTCCGCGCGCCGCGCGGCCGTGCGAAATTTGGAGCTTTTCAGGCGCGGGAACAATCGGTAACATCGGCGCTTTCATTTTTCAGATCTCCCACCCATGAACAAAGCAAAATTCGTCAAGGCCGTCATCGCGATCGCGCTCGCCGTCGGCTGTCTCTTCCTGCCTTATGAATCGCTCGGGCTGGTCGGCGCTCACGCCGTCAACGCCGTCGAAATCCGCGTCATCGCGATTTTCGTTCTCGCGGCGCTGTTCTGGATTCTCGAGCCGTTCCCGATCTGGACGACCTCGATGCTCGTCATCGTGCTGATGCTGCTCACGGTGTCGGACAAGGCGCTGATGTTCAGCGCGGGCGGGGACACGCTGTTCTCCTTCCAGACCGATCCCGCGACGGGAGAGAAGTTCGCCAATCTCGTGAACTACAAGGGCATCATGGCGACGTTCGCGGACCCGATCATCATGCTCTTCCTCGGCGGGTTCTTCCTCGCCGCGGCGGCGACGAA
The DNA here is from genome assembly GCF_050314555.1 of Candidatus Spyradosoma sp. SGI.093. NCBI lineage: Bacteria > Pseudomonadati > Verrucomicrobiota > Opitutia > Candidatus Spyradosoma > Candidatus Spyradosoma sp. SGI.093. Next base: position 44,605 of record NZ_JBNPNH010000008.1, read on the forward strand.
ATACAAGCTCGACATGAATCTCGCGCGCTTCCTGCTGAAGCCCTTCGGCACGAATCCGAAGTTCGTCCTGCTCGGGCTCATGGCGATCACGGCGCTTTTCTCGATGTTCATGTCGAACACGGCGACGGCGGCGATGATGCTCGCGATTCTCGCGCCGGTGCTCTCGCTTTTCGACGAAGACGACAAGGGACGCGCGGCGTTCGCGCTCGCGATTCCGATCGCCGCGAACGTCGGCGGCATGGGCACGCCAATCGGCACGCCGCCGAACGCGATCGCGCTCAAGGCGCTCGGCGACATGAACGCGACCGTCTCCTTCGGCAAATGGATGGCGTTCGGCATTCCCTACGTGATCATTCTCATTCTCGCGGCGTGGGCGCTGCTGCTGTGGATGTTCCCGATTTCCAAAAAGAAGATGGAGCTGAACGTCGGCGGAGAATTTCTCAAGACGCCCAAGGCGATCATCGTCTACGTCACGTTCGCGGTAACGGTGCTGCTCTGGGTGCTCGGCAAGGACATCGTCGGCATCGACTCAAACATGGTCGCGATGATTCCGATGGCCGTCTTCGCGCTGACGCAGGTCATCACGAAGAAGGACCTCAACGGCATGAGCTGGGACGTGCTCTGGCTCGTCGCGGGCGGCTTCGCGCTCGGTCTCGGCCTGCAGAAGACGGGGCTCGCGGCTCACCTGATCGGCGCGATTCCGTTCGACACGTGGCCGGCGTTCGGCCTGATGGTCGGCGCGGGCGTGATCTGCCTTTTCATGGCGAACTTCATGTCGCACACGGCGACGGCTTCCCTGCTCGTCCCGATTATCGCGGTCGTGGGCGTGAACGTCGGCGCTTCGATGGACGCGCTCGGCGGCGTGGTCGCCCTGCTCGTTTCCGTGGCGTTCGCCTCGTCGCTCGGCATGGCGCTTCCGATTTCGACTCCGCCGAACGCGCTCGCGCACGCGACCGGACTCGTGGACACGAAGGGCATGGCGAAGACGGGCGTCATCATCGGCCTGCTCGGCATGCTGCTGACCTACGCGATGATGATTCTGCTCGCGTATCTCGGCGTGTTCACGCCCATCCGCGCGGAAGGCTCGGTGCACGAGGTCGCGGCGGAAAAGGTGTCCATGCTCGCCCCGGAAAACGTCGAAGTCGAAAAGAACGGGGAGGCGCACGCCGTTCCCGCGCCTCCCGTGGACGTGTTCGCGCCCGGTTCCGTCGAAAAGGACGCGCCCGAGCAGGACGCCTCCGCTTCCGCCGCCGTCCCGGCGAAATAAGCGTTCCCGCGTTCCGCACGAAAAACGTTCCCGCTCAATCCCGCGGGAACGTTTTTTTGCGTCCGAAGCGTTTTTTGGAGGCGAAGTTTTCGTAGGGTAAAAAAACTACGCTGAGCGATTTCGTCCCGTCGGGGCTTCTGCGCTCATCCGCGGCATCTGCGGCGAAAGCGACGGATTTTCACTCGCGGGATTTTCGGAAAAAATCTTAAAATCGCGCTCACGAAAGGAAAATTTTCGCCATGAAGTCACGCAGCCGTTCTTCAAACTTTTTCAGTTCCGTCGCGCGCTCGCGACGCACCGTCGCCGCGGGCGTTCCCGCGTTCCTGCTCGCGGCCGCCATCGCGCTCGGCGTTTCCGCCGTTCCCGCGCGCGCCGCGAACGTCACCGTCTATGAATCCGACGGCACGACGGAGCGCGCTTCGGGCGACTCGCTCGGCGACGTCGCGGCTTCCGTCCAAAACGGCGACGTCGTCGAATTCTCGAGCGGCCGGGTGAGCGGCGGCTCGCTCTCGTTCACGGGAGACACGACGCTCACGCTGCAGTCCGCCGTCGCGGGGACGCAGGTCGAGGCGTCGGGGATTTCCGTCGACACCGGCGCGCTGACGCTGAATCTGAAAGATCTCTCGCTCACGAGCTACGCGACCAACCCGTTCGCGCAGACCTCTTGGGACGGAATCAGAATCGTCGGCGACAACGCGACGATTCAGAACTGCGCTTCTTCGAATCGCGGCGGCGCGGTTTTCGCCGACGTGGGCGACGTCGCCGTTTCGAGCACGACGACTTTCTCGAACAACAAGGCGCAGTCGAATGTGTGGGGCAGCGGCGGCGCGATTCTCGCGTACGCCGGAAACGTTTCCGTTTCGGGCACGACGACTTTCACGAACAACAAGACGACCCAGCCCAACGGCGTCTCTTACGGCGGCGCGATCTGCGCGATTCGAACATTCGTCATGTTCCCGTCCGGTCTTTTCGGCGACGTGGGCGGCGACGTCACCGTCTCGGGCGAGACGCTCTTCTCCGGCAACAAGGCGGCGACCGCCGGCGGCGCGATTTTCGCCTACCGGAACGTCCTCGTCTCGGGCAAGACGACTTTCGAAAACAACACGGCGGCAACCGCCGGCGGCGCGATTTACGCGGAAGGCTACGTCAAATTTTGGGGCGACGGCTCCGAGTCGACGTTTTCGGGCAACACCGCGGACGGCGAGGCGAACGACCTGCGCGCGCTCTACGTCGTCATCACGGACGCGGGAACGTATTCCTTCGGCGGCGGCGTCGAGCTCGTGCCCTCGAGCGGAGCCGGAGGCACGCTCGAAATCAGCGGCGGCGCGCAAGTCACGTTCACCGGAGGCGCGGTCAATTACGTCGGCGGCACGGCGACGGTGAAAGGCGCGGAAACGACGGCGAAGTTCGAAAACGCAGGCGCGGCGTCCAACACGTTCGACGGCGGGTTCAAGCTTCTCGACGGCGCGACGGTCGAGCTCTCCGGCTCGGGCGTGACGCTGAACGTCAAAAACTGGACGGACGACGCGACGAGCGCGCTGACGCTCGGCGCGGGAACGAAACTCGCGCTGACGTCGGACTCCTCGGCGACGACGATCCGCTCCGCGCTGACGCTCGACGGCGACCTCGACGCGGGAACGGACGCGCTGACGCTCGCGGGAACGACGAACGCGGGCGGCGAAATCGTCGCGGGAACGCTCGCCGTTTCCGGCACGGCGACGCTTTCGGGCGCGGTCTCCGCGGGCGCGACGGAAGTTTCCGGCACGCTGACGCTCGACGGCGCGGCGGGCGTTTCGCGCGAACTCGGCAACGTGACGATGAGCTCGGGCGGCATGTTCGAAGTGAACACGGACGCGACGGCGGACGTCGTTTTCGCGGCGGACTCGACGGGCGCGACGGTGAGCGTTTCCGGCGCGACGCTGACCGGGAACGTGACGCTGAGCGGCGACGCGACGAACGCGCTGAATCTCTCGAACGCGACGATCGCGGGAACGCTGACGGCGACGGGCGGCACGCTCTCGCTCGACGGCGAGAACGCGGCGGACCGCGTCAGAATCGGCTCGGGCGCGGTCGTGACGCAGACCGAAGGCGCGACGCTGAGCGCGACGGCGGTGGACGTCGTCGATTCGACCTTCGTTCTGGAACGCGGCGCGAGCATCGGCGCGGCGGTTTACGTCGAAAGCGGCAGGGCGGAAATCGCGGGAACGATCGCGAATCACCTCGAGCTGACGAACGGCTCAACGCTGACGGCGTCGGCGGACTCGACCGTCCGCTCGCTCTACGCGGAAAATTCGAGCGTGAATCTCGCGGGCGAGGCGGAGACGGTGCGCGTCGTACGCGACGAGAACGCGGCGGAAGACCTCGCGGCGAGCGAGATTTCCGGCTCCGTGAGCGGGCGGCTTTCCGTGGTGAACGCGGAGGCGACGCTTTCCGGAAGCGCGGCGAACGTGAGCGTCGCCGGCTCGGGCGCGAACTTCACGCAGACGGCGGACGGCGCGATTTCCGGCACGCTTGACGCGTCGCACGGCGCGACGGCGACGCTCGCGGGGACGGTTTCGAAAATCCGGATCAACGCCTTTGATCAAAACGCCGCCGAGGAAGGCACGACGACCGTGACGCTCGAGGCGGCGGGCACGACGCTCGAAGCGCTGGAGATTCACGGCGACGCGCTGCTGACGGCGAAGACCGGCGAAGGTGAAGGCACGACGTGGAACGCGCTTGAAGTGACGACCGCGATCGCGGACGGCGCGGGCAAGATCAAGGGCGGCGACGTGACGCTGAACGGACTTTCGGGGACGACGGCGGTCACCGCCATGGGCACGCTGACGCTGAACGGCGCGACGCGCACGAGCGGCGACGTCGTCGCGAACGGGAAGCTGGTGATTTCCTCCGGCGCGGAAGCGACGCTGAGCGGTCAGGTCGGCGCGGGCGAAGCGCGGATCGACGGCACGCTGACGCTCACGGGAACGGACTGGGAGCAGAGCGACGGACTCGGCGCCCTGATTTCGGTCGGCGAGAACGGCGCGTTCGTCGTCGATTACATCGCGGCATCGACGATCCGCGTGGATTCCGCGAGCACGATTTCGCTGAAGAACGGCGCGTGGCTTTCGGCGGCGCTTTCGTTCAAGACGAAGACGCTCGAGCTGAGCGGCGGCGCGAAGCTCCACAACGCGTTCCGCAACGAGGATCAGACGCTCGAAGTCGTCGAAAAGATCGAAGACGGCGACGGCACGATCGAAGGCGGCACGGTGACGCTGCACGGCGGCGTGAGCGGGAACGTGAACGTTTCAGCAATGAAGGATCTGAATCTCGGCGGCGAAACGAAGACGACGGGAACGCTCTCGGCGGACACGATTCGGTTGCTTTCGGACGCTGCGCTGACGGCGGACTTTTCCAAGGTTTCCGTGGGCGAGTCGCTCACCGTGAACATGGACGCGACGGCGACGCTGACGATCGACACGGCAGGCGCGGTCGTGGACAAGCTGCAGGTGGACGGCGCGGTGACGCTGACGGGCGGGAACGCGTTTTCGCTCGAAACTCTGCGCGGCTCGGGAACGGTCGAAAAGACGGGCGCGGGCGCGCTGACGCTCGGCGCGAGCGCGGATTTCGCAGGAACGTTGAAGATTTCCGCGGGCGCGGCGACGCTGAGCGCAGGCGCGACGTTCGGCGGCTCGCTCGGATTTTTCTCAGAAAATGAAACGCTGACCGCTCACGACGGCGCGACGATCGCGGGAACGCTGACGCTGGGCTCGGGAACGACGCTCGAGCTCGGCGGGCACGACGCGAAGGCGACGGTTTCCGTGGGCGCGCTCGTGCAGGGCGGCGCTTCCGCGCAGGCGTTTTCGCTGCGCGCGCGGAACGCTTCCGCGGGAACGACGACGATCGTGCACGACGTGTATTCGGCGAACGAATACGACGTGCTGCGCGTCGGCTCCGGCGCGGATCTGAGCTTCGCGACGGCGCTCCTGCGCGCGGGAACGGGGCTCGACGTGAACGCGCTCGCCGCCGCGCCGGACGGCGTGACGCTGACGCTCGTCGAGGGCGACGTGGCGCACGGCTACGGCGCGCTGGTTTTGGCGGACGAGTTCGACCTGGTGAATATCGCGCTGAGCGCGGACGGCACGACGGCTTCGGCGGGCTTGGGCGCGGCCGCGCTCGCGGCGGGCGTTTTCCCGCTCGAGACGACGTCGGCGCAGCGCGCGACGGCGCAGGCGGCGACGCTCGCGGGAACGGCTTCGGGCTACGGCGCGGCGCTGAACGCGCTGACGAATCCGCACGACACGCTCGCGGCGCTCGACGCGCTCGGGGCGGCGCACGCGGCGTCGATGATGCCGGCGCAGATTGACGGGGCGTGGAACCGTCTGCGCGGCGTGATGAACGCGGCAGGAACGGGCGCGCGCCTCGGCGCGGAGACGGAGCTCGCGGCGTGGGCGCAGTACGCGGGCAGCTGGACGGACGTGGACGCGTCGCGGGAACGCGCCTCGTGGACGCGTCGGATGCACGGCGCGCACGTGGGCGTGGAGGGCGCGTTCGCGTCCGGTTGGACGGCGGGCGCGGCGCTCGGCTACGAGGATTCCGAGCAGAAAGTCGGCGGGGCGAAGATCGCGGACGACGCGCTTTCGGCGAGTTTCTACGCGCGGCGGGAAGAAGGTCCGCTCACGCAGACGGCGGCGCTTTCGTTCGCGCGTCACGATTACGAGACGCGTCGCGCGGTCGCGTTCCCGGGCTACGCGGGGCGGACGCGCGGGGACACGCTCGGTTTCACGGCGGCGCTGAGCTACGAGGCGTCGTACGCGTTCGCGGTCGCGGACTGGGCGAAAGTTTCGCCGGTGGCGAGCCTGAGCGCGGCGTGGAACACGATCGAAGGCTGGACGGAAAGCGGCGCGGACGCGGCGCTGCGCATCGGCGACCAGGACGCGCTCACGTGGCTCGCGGGCGCGGGCGCTCGCGCGGATTTCGAGTTCGCGAATCCGTTCACGGACGCGGCGAAGGCGCGCGTGGGCGCGTACGCGCTGTTCACGGCGGAGTTCGGCGAGCGCAGCTGCGGCGTGGACGCTTCGTTCGCGGACACGGGCGAGGGCTTCAGGCAGGGCTACGACGATCCTTCGCGCTATGCGCTTCAGCTGGGCGCGACGGCGTCGCTTCCGCTGAGCGGGAACACGGCTCTCTTCGGCGGCGTTTCGACGGAGCTCCGCGAAGACGAGACGAACCTGAACGCGAACGTCGGCGTGCGCTTCACGTGGTGAGGCGCGCGCGTTCGCGCGCTTTTGGAGAAGCGACATTCTTGTCGCTTTTCGGAATCCTTCAAAGAAAATTTCCTTAAAAAAAACTTCAACAAGCGACTGGAAAGTCGCTTCCCAAAAAGGCAACGGGAACGCTGATCAACAGCCGCCCCGTCGGGACCTGTGCCATCCACTATTCACTATTCATTATCCACTATCCGTTATCCACCATCCGTTATCTTCCGGGTCAAGACGCCGTGAAGAACTTCAGGGCGTGCGCGAAGGCTTCGGGAGAGCGCCGCAGCGCCGCGTGCCCGCAGGGCGCGGAGACGACGCGCGCGGGAACGCCGGGAAGCGGCAGAAACTGCGGCGCGACCTTCGCGTCGCGTTCGCCGCGCACGATCAGCAGCGGCGGGAACGCTCCGTTTTTCGGAAGCGGAATCCGGCGCAGCGGCGAATCTTCCGTGTGGCGCAGATCCGGCAGGCAGCGGCACAGAAAGCGCGCGGGCGGGAAGATTTTCCGCACGCGTTCCGGCCAGAAGGAGCCCTGATTCGGCGGCGCGAACATCGCGACCGCGGCGACGCGCGCGAGCTCTTCCCGCGAAAACTCCGAAAGCGCCACGCGCAGCAGAATTCCGCCCATGCTGTGCGTCGCGAAAAAGATCTTCTCTCCCGCCGGCATTTTTTCGAAAAGCGCGCGGAGCCGTTCCCGCAGGATCTCTCCGTGACGGAAAACGCCGAGCCGGCTGGTCGGATAATCGTAGGCGAACGCGCGGAAACCCGCCGCGGCGAAGCGTTCCGCGAGCAGGTTCATGGACGGAGCGCGCATCAGCAGGCCGTGAATCAGCACGACGGTTCCGCGCGCGGGAACGTCCGAAGCCGCCGGAAATTCCTCGAACGCGAAACCCCGCCGAAAATAGCCGCGCACGTCGAAAAGCGTTCCCGCGCGGGAACGCTTCGCGGCGCGCTTTTCGTCGGCGGACGCCTTCACGAGCAGAAGACGAGAATGAGCAGCTGCGCCGTGAGCACGCGCAGGAACATCGTGAGCGGATAGACGGTCGCGTAGGCGACGTTCGGCGCTTCGTTCTGCGCGACGCTGTTCGCGTAGGCGAGCGCGGGCGGGTCCGTCGTCGCGCCCGCGACGAGTCCCATCACGGAATAATAGTTCAGTCTGAAAACGCCGCGCGCCACGAAGCCCACGACGAGCAGCGGCACCGTCGTGATGCAGAAGCCGATCAGCACCCACCAGTAGCCGCCGCCGATCACCGCCTGCAGAAAGCCGTCGCCCGCGCCGAGCCCGACGCTCGCGAGAAAGAGCAGAATGCCGATTTCGCGGATCATCAGATTCGCCGCGATCGGCGTGTAGGTGACGAGGTGAGACTTGTAGCCCCAGCAGCTGATCAGAATCGCGATGATGAGCGGACCGCCCGCGAGCCCCAGCTTCAGCGGCTGCGAAAGCCCGGGAACGGCGAACGGAATACTCCCGAAAAAGACGCCCAGCGCGATGCCGAGGAAGATCGAGACGAGGTTCGGGTGGTCGAGCCGCTTCAGCTCATTGCCGAGCACTTTTTCCACTTCGTTCACCGCGTGCTCGGGACCGACGACGTTCACGCGGTCGCCTATCTGCAGGCGCAGCGTCGGCGAGGCGACCTGCACGACGCCCGCGCGGTTGATGCGCGTGATCGCCACGCCCATCGCCGTGTAGGCGGCGAGGCGCGAAAGCGGGCGCCCGTTCATGTTCTCGCGCGTCACGATGATGCGCCGGCGCACGATGGCGGACTTGATGTGCTCCCAGTCCTCGACGCCCCAGTTGATGACCTTGCCGAAGAACGCGCCGACCATTTCCGCGTCTTCCTTGAAGACGATGACGAAGAGGCGGTCGCCCGCGGCGAGCACGGTGTCGCCCGTGGCGACCGTCGGCGCGTTCTCGCCGCGACGATGGCGCGAGATGACGAACGGGCGGCTGAACAGGCGCGTGATTTCGGAAATCTTCTTGCCGATGATCGCCGGATTCTGCACCTCCAGCGAAATCGCGGCGGACGTGTCGCCCTGCTCCTTTTCGAGCGCCTTGATCGCAGCGGTCTCCTTGTCGAGGGAAATCTTGAAGACCGCGCGCACGACGATCAGCGAAAGAATGATGCCCACGACGCCGAGCGGATACGCGCACGCGTAGCCCTGCCCGAGCGTTCCCGCGAGCCGCTCGATCGCGCCGTCCGTCGCCTCCGGATTCGTCTTCACGATTTCCGCGAGCGCCTGCTGCGCCGCGCCGAGTCCGGGCGTGTTCGTGATCGCGCCGGAAAGCACGCCGACCATCGTCGGCATCGGAATGCCCGTCAGAAAATGGAAGACGATCGTCAGCAGCACGCCGAGCAGCACGACGGACGCCGCGAGCCCGTTCATCAGCATTCCGCCCTTCTTGAACGAGGCGAAAAAGCCCGGTCCGACCTGAAGCCCGATCGTGAACACGAACAGAATCAGTCCGAATTCCTTGACGAAATGGAGCACGTTCCCGTTGACGGAAAAGCCGAGCTGCCCGAGCAGAATCGCCACGAAGAGCACCAGCGTGATGCCCAACGAAATGCCGAAGACCTTGATGCGTCCCAAGGGAATGCCGATCGCGATCGCGATGCAGAAAAGCAGCACCGTGTGCGCGACTCCGTTCGTGTCCGCGTAAAACAGGTTGATGATCCAGTCCATACGAAAAAAACTTGCGCGCGAAAATACTCCTTCGCGCCCCGCGAAACAATTTTATTTTCCCGCGCCGACGTGCGCCCGCCGAATCGCGAAAAAAAAGCGTTCCCGCGGGTTTTGCGGGAACGCTTCGTCTTGCGGAAGAATCCGTGAAATCAGCGGCGCGGGCGGCGCGGTCCGCGGTCGCGGTCACCGCCGCGGCGGGGGCGGTCGCCTCCGCGCGGTTCAGCGGCGCGCGGCTCGTAGGGGCGGCCTTCCTTTTCCGCGATCGCGGCGCGGCGGGAGAGGCGGACGCGGCCCTTTTCGTCGATGCCGACGCACTTCACGATGATTTCGTCGCCGAGCTTGCAGAGGTCTTCGACCTTGTCGAGGCGTTCGTCCGTGAGCTCGGAAATGTGCACGAGACCTTCCTGGCCCGGCAGGCACTCGACGAAGCAGCCGAATTCCTTGATCGAGCGGACGATGCCCTTGTAGGTCTTGCCGACTTCGATCTGCGCCGCGACGAGGTTGATTTCCGAAATCGCGAGCTGCATGGATTCCTCGCTCGTCGCGAAGATGTCCACGCGGCCGGAATTGTCCTCGTTGATGTCGATCTGCGCGCCGGAGAGCTCGCAGATGCGGCGGATGTTCTTGCCGCCCGGCCCGATGAGCGCGCCGATCTTGTCCGGCGGGATCATGACGGTGTGGATGCGCGGCGCGGTGGGCTTGACGGTCGCGTTCGGCGCCGCCTTGGCTTCGGTGATCATGCCGAGAATCTTGTCGCGAGCGACGCGGTTCTGGCGGATCGCCTCCTTGGCGATTTCAATCGGCAGGCCGTGAATCTTGAGGTCGAGCTGGAAGCCCGTGATGCCCGCGGCGGTGCCGCAGATCTTGAAGTCCATGTCGCCGAAGTGGTCTTCCGCGCCGATGATGTCGGTGAGGACGACGTGCTTGACAATCTTGCCGTTTTCGTCCGGGAGCGTCACGAGGCCGCAGGAGATGCCCGCGACGGGCGCGGAGATCGGAACGCCGGCGTCCATGAGCGCGAGCGTGCCGCCGCAGACGGAAGCCATCGAGGTCGAGCCGTTCGATTCCATGATTTCGGAGGAAAGGCGGATCGAGTACGGGAAGTCCTCTTCGCTCGGGAGCACGGGAACGAGAGAGCGTTCCGCGAGCGCGCCGTGGCCGATTTCGCGGCGACCGGGCGAGCCGAACTTGCCGCATTCGCCGACCGAGAACGGCGGGAAGTTGTAGTGCAGAATGAAGGTCTTGGACTTCGGGCCGCCGGCGAGGCCGTCGAGCTCCTGCGCGTCCTTGCCCGTGCCGAGCGTCGCGATGACGAGCGCCTGCGTTTCGCCGCGCTGGAAGAGCCCCGTGCCGTGGACGCTCGGGAGCACGTCCGTCTTGCACGAGATCGGGCGCAGCTGGTCGAGCGCGCGGCCGTCCGCGCGGACGCCCTTGTTCAGAATGCCTTCGCGATAGACTTTTTCCTGCAGTTCCTCAAACGCGATGTTGACGTGGCGCGGATCGACGTTGTCTTCGCCGAACGCCGCGAGCACGGCTTCCTTGGCTTCCGCCTTGACGGCGTCCACCGCGGCGTTGCGCTCGAGCTTGCCCGGCAGATAGACCGCCTTGGCGAGCTTGTCGTCCGTGTTCGCGATCTTTTCGCAGAGCTCAAAGACCTTCGGGTCGCAGATGACGAGCGGGAACTCCTTTTTCGGCTTGCCGCATTTGGCGGCGAGCTCGCGCTGCGCGGCGATGATCTTCTGAATCGCCTTCTGCGCGAATTCGAGGGCTTCGATGAAGCGCTCGTCCGGCAGCTGGTCGGCGGAGCCTTCGATCATCATCATGTCCTGCTCGTTGCCGACGTAAACGAGGTCGAGCGCGGATTCGTCCATCTGCGCGTGCGTTGGGTTGACGACGAACTCGCCGTCGACTTCGCCGATGCGCACGCCGGCGATCGGGCCGTTCCACGGAATGTCCGAGCAGAGCAGCGCGGCGGACGCGCCGTTGATCATGAGGATGTCCGGATCCGTCGTCTTGTCCGTCGCGAGGAGCAGACCGATGACCTGCACTTCGTTCATGAATCCCTTGGGGAAGAGCGGACGCAGCGGGCGGTCCACCTGGCGCGACGTCAGGATTTCCTTTTCCGAGGGGCGCCCTTCGCGCTTGAAGTAGCCGCCCGGGAAGCGCCCGGCGGCGGCGAATTTTTCGCGGTAATCGACCGTGAGCGGGAAGAAATCCTGGTCGGGAGAGCGCAGCTCGTTGGCGGCGGTCGCCGTGACGAGCACTTCCGTTCCGCCGACCGAGACGGTGACGGAGCCGTTGGCTTGGCGGGCGATGGAGCCCGTGCTGATCGTGAGACCGTATTCTTCGATCGTCACACTGTATTCTTGTTGCATATCGTTTTTTGTTTTCTTTGTGTCCCCGCGGGATTGCGGGAACGGGGGTTGTTTCTTTTGTTTGGAAAAAAGGGAGCGGGGAGAGAGAAGAGAGCGGCGCGCGCGGCGCGGAGAGAAAAATCAAAAAGCGTTCCCGCGAGCTTTTGAATTCTCGCGGGAACGCTTTTTTGCGCTTATCGGCGGAGACCGAGTTTCTGAATGATCGCCTCGTAAGCTTCGAGCTTGTTCTTCTTCAGATAGTTCAGGAGCTTGCGGCGGCGGTTCGTCATCGCGATCAGACCGTGGCGGCTGTGGAAGTCTTTCTTGTGCGTGCGGAGGTGCTCGGTGAGGTGAGCGATGCGCGCGGAAAGAAGAGCGATCTGGACTTCGGAGGAGCCGGTGTCCTTTTCGCTGAGTTTATAATTGCTGATGATTTCGGATTTGTCGTACATGTTCGTTGTTTTGTTTTCAGAGCTGAAAGACGCGCCCGAAGGGGAACGCCGCGTCCCGGACCCGAAAGTCTGAAACGCCGTCTCACGGCGGTCGCCCGCCGCAACTCCGGCTCCGCGAGGCTCACACCCCGCGAAACTCGACGAATTAGGGAGTAATGATGGACTTTCCCGCGCCTCCCCGCAAGCGAAAATTCCCGATCTCGATTCGCGCGCGATGCGCGGGGAAGGTGATGAGGTGATGAAGTTATGGAGTTATGAAGGTTGATTGCGTTTCGCTTCGCGAAAAAGATTTTTTGAAATCCTTTCGGCGGAGCCGAGCGCAAAGAACTTCCATAACCTCATAACCTTCATAACCTCGTCACTTCCGTCAGCGCCTTCATCTTCACGATTCGGCGTTCCCGCCCGAGCTCCGGGATTTTTCGCCGCGGTCCTGCTTCGGCTTGCCGACGAAGTCGAACTTCACGGGAACGCCGCCGAGATCGAACGCCGCGTAGAACTTCGAAATCAGGTAGCGCTCGTAGGCCTCGTCGAGCTTCTCCTCCGAATTGCAGAAGAGGCGGACGCGCAGCGGCTTGTTGCCCGTCTGCACCGCGTAGTAGCACTTGAAGCGGCGGCCGCTGATCATGCGCGGCGGCTGCGCCTCCATCGCGTCGTGAATCGCGCGGTTGATCTGCGCCGTCGGCAGCTGCACGTTCATGCGCGCGTGGAGCGCAATCGCCTCGGCGAGCATCGTCTGCACGCGGAAGTTCTCCTTGGCGGACGCGAAGATGATCTTGGAGCCGGGCAGGAAAAAGAGCTCGCGGTTCACGGCGGCGGCGAAGGCGCGGCGGAACTCCTCCTCGCCCGAATAACCGCCGACGGGCGTTCCCGCCGCGAAATGCTTCCGCGCCAGGTCCCACTTGTTCACGACGACGACGAGCCCCGTGCCGAGCTTCACGAGCTGCCCCGCGAGCTGCTTGTCGAGCCGCGTCACGCCCGTCTCCGCGTCGATGACGAGAAAGCACACGTCCGCGCGGCTCATCGCGTCGTCCGTGCGCAGCGCGGAAAAATACTCCAGCGTGTCGAACTTGTTCTTCGCGCGCTTGCCGGCGGTGTCCACGAGCTCGAAATGCGTGACGTTCCCGTCCTTGTCCGTGTAGTCCAGGCGCGCCTTGATCGGGTCGCGCGTCGTTCCCGCGACCTCGCTGACGATGAGGCGCGATTCCTTCAGCAGACAGTTGCCGAGCGAGCTCTTGCCGACGTTCGGTCTGCCGGCGAGGCAGATGCGGATCGGCTCGGGCTCGCGTGCGGCGGACGCGGCGTCCTCCGCGGGAGCGGGCGCGCCGATTTTTTCCAGAATCGCCTGACGCAGGAAATCCAGCCCGCGGTTGTGTTCCGCCGAAATCAGAATCGGCGTGCCGAAGCCGAGACGGAAAAAGTCGCCCTGCCCCATTTTGCGGTCGTCGTTGTCCACTTTGTTGACGACGAGGAGCACCGTCTTCCCGCTGCGGCGCAGGCGCGCGGCGACGTCGAGGTCGAGCGGCGTGCAGCCCTGCGAGACGTCCGTCACGAGCAGCACGAGCTCCGCCGCCTGAATCGCGAAGGCGACCTGCTCCTCCACCGCGTCGGCGATGACCTTGGGCGTCTCCTTTTCCGTGAAGAGCCCGATGCCGCCCGTGTCCATGAGCAGGTAGTCGTCCCCGGGAACGCGCTCGACGATGAGGTCGCGCGTCACGCCGGGCATGTCGTGCACGATGGAGACGCGACGCCCGAGCAGGCGGTTGAACAGCCGGCTCTTGCCGACGTTGGGGCGCCCGACGACGGCGACGCTGCGCGGAATTTCGTTCTGCTTGGCCATATGATTTTCGGCGCAGTCTCGCAGATTTCCTCCGCGGACGCAATGCGGGAACGCGCGCGGCTCAGAGAGCGATTTTTTCGATGAAGTAGCGGATCTGGCGGCGCCACCAGTCCCAGTCGTGATTGACGTCCTTGCCCCAGTAGTCGACCCACGCGGGAACGCCCTTGTCGCGGAGAACGCCTTCGAGGAGCCGCGTGCTCGCGATCAGCTCGTCTTCCCACGCGCCCTGGCCGACGCAGAAAATCATGCGGCTGCGGCGGAAAAGCGCCATGTAGGGATGCGCGGCGGGCATGTTGCGCAGGCTGTCCGCGGGCGAGTTGAGATAGACGAGGTCGTCCATGTAGTCGCCGAAGAAGAAGCCCGCGTGGTAGAGCCCGCTGAGCGAGACGACGACGTCGAAGACCTGCGGCGCGCGGAAGAAGAAGTTCGCCGCGTGAAAGCCGCCCATGCTGCAGCCGGTCGTCATCAGCGTCGCGGGCGCGTTCGGGTCCTGCGCCTTGAGCGCGGGAACGAGTTCGTCGAGCACGTAGCGGAACCACGCCTCGTGCTTCTCGATGCGTTCCCGCGGCGGGAGGTCCTTCGCCGACCAGGTTTCGCCGTCGATGCCGTCCACGCAGACGAGGCGGAGCTTTCCGGCTTCGATTTCGGGCCGGAGCGCCTCGACCATGCCGAAGTTTTCGAAATCGAAATAGCGACCGTTCTGCGGCGGGAACGCGAGGCAGATTTTCCCGGCGTTCCCGAAGATTTTGCATTCCATGTCCCGCCCGAGAGAGCGGCTGTGCTGCTTGAAGAGATTTCCGTTCATGTTGAAAAAAAATTAGTTATGGGTGGACGGTGACAGGTGACAGGAGGATACCGGAAGAAAGTTTTCAAAAAGTTTCGCCTCGGCGAAACCCGCACTGCTCTTGTCACTTGTCACTTGTCACCGGTCACTTCCTTTCCAGGACGAAGTTCCTGAACGCCTCGACTTCCTCGAGCGTGTCGAATTTCGCCGTGTACATCTGATTGCCCATCGTGCGCACCATGAGCTCGGGCATGCGTTCGCACATCACGATCGCGTTCCCGTAGCGCGAGAGAATCTCCTCGTGCGAATGCTCGTAGGGGCGGCGGCTGTCCTTCTGGCTCGCGTAAACGCAGAAATATTCGCGCTCCGCCGCGGGAACGCGCCGCTCGCCGAAGGTCACCATGTCCGCCCAGATCTGATAGACGTCCGTGCTGTGCGCGAAGTTCATCATGTCCGGCGTGTAGCCGCCCGCCGGGCGCATGTTGACTTCGAGCGCGACGAAGTCGCCCGCCGCGCCGAGCCCTTCCTTCGTTTCCCGAAGGCGGAAAAATTCCAGATGCACGAAACGCCGCCGCGCGCCGAACGCCGCGACCGTCCTGCGCCCGAGCGCCTTCAGCGCCGCGGAAACGTCCCGGCTCACGTAATAGGAAAGATCCAGATCGAGGTTCACGATGTCCATGATCGACGGCGGCCAGGCGGTCATCGATTCGAAGAGAATGTTGCAGTTCCCGTCCGTGATCGCGTCGAACGAAAAAATGTCCCCGTGCACGAACTCCTCCATGATGTAGTCCGCGCTCGGCGGATTCGCGAAAAAGCCGCGCAGCTCCGCGTCGTCGTGCAGCGCCCAGGTGTTCGCCGCGCCCACGCCGACGTCCGGCTTCACGACGACGGGAAAGCCGACTTCGGCGACGAAGCGCTCCGCCGCCTCGAGCGTCGTCACGCGGCGGAAACGCGCCGTCGGCACGCCGCCGCGCGCGTAAAACGCCTTCATCGCGGACTTGCTCTTGTAGGCGTTGATTTCGCTGAGCCCGACGCCCGTCGTCACGTTGAAATCCGTGCGCAGCCGCGCGTCCTGTTCGAGCCAGTGCTCGTTGTTCGATTCGATCCAGTCGATTTTCCCGTATTTGAAGGAGAAGAACGCGACGGCGCGGAAGACTTCGTCGTAGTTTCCCATGTCGTTCACGCGATAGTATTCGTTGAGCGCGCCGCGCGTCTCCGGCGGGAGCGCGTCGTAGGGCGTGTCGCCGATGCCGAGCACGTTCACGCCGTTTCTTTTCAGACGGTCGCAGAAATTCCAGTACGTGCGCGGGAACTGAGGAGAAATGAAAATGAAATTCATGGGAGGTTTTCTCAAGGTAGCACTCCGCATTTTCATACTCAACCAAATTAGTGGGGAAACCGCGCGCGCAAACTTCTTTTAACGCAAAGAACGCGAAGAAAACCGCGAAGTCAAAGGAAGTTAAAGAAAAGTTTTAAGGGAGAGGCGGCATTCCTGCCGCTTCCTCGAAATCCGCGAACGCAAACTTCCCTTTAACCTTTAAGCTTTTTTAAACACAGAGGAACAGAAAAACAGAGGAACGGAAAGGAGGGTAAGCGTCTCGCTTGCCCTCCAAATCCGCGGAGACAGAAATGCTCCCGCCAAGACGCCAAGGCGCAAAGAAAAACCGCGAAGTCAAAGGAAGTTAAAAAAAGTTTTAGAGGAGAGGCGACATGGCTCCACGCTTCGCTTACCTGTCGCTTCCTCGAAATCCGCGAACGCAAACTTCCCTTTAAGCTTTACCCCTTAAGCTTTAAGCTTTTTCACAGCCCCGGCGGGGCGAAACAAACGTAACCCCATGCGCGCGGCGAAGCGCGCGCTTGGGGAAAATCCCGCACAGGCGACGCGCCTGAAAGGCGCAACTTCCCGAGGCGTCCGCCGTCTCGCGGCACGACGTTCCCGCGGGGCAGTTGCGCTTTTCAAGCGCGTGTTCTTTTGCGGACGCCGCCCCAAGCGGCGCCGCCGCATGGGGTTATTTTTGTGCCGCATTTCATGCGGGGACATGGGGGCGAAGGCATTCCTGCCTTCGGTCGTAAGGCGGGCGATTTTTCGAGTCCGCGCGTTCCCGCAATCGCGCACTTACAGCGCGCTTTGTTTTTGTCCGGTTCCGTAGGGTTGAAACCCTACGCTGGGCAATTCCGCCCCGACGGGGCGAAACAAACGTAACCCCATGCGCGACGCGAAGCGCGCGCTTGGGGGAACGCTCCACGTATCGAGCGCGCCTGAAAGGCGCAACTCCCCGAAGCGTCCGACCTCTCGCCGCGCTCCGTCCCGCGAGGCAGTTGCGCTTTTCAAGCGCGTGTTCTTTTGCGGACGCTGCCCCAAGCGGCGCCGCCGCATGGGGTTATGTTTGTGCCGCATTTCATGCGGGGACATGGGGGCGAAGGCATTCCTGCCTTCGGTCGTAAGGCGGGCGATTTTTCAAGTCCGCGCGTTCCCGCAATCGCGCACTTACAGCGCGCTTTGTTTTTGTCCGGTTCCGTAGGGTTGAAACCCTACGCTGGGCAATTCCGCCCCGTCGGGGCTTAGGTTTCCCTTTTTCGGCGAGGTCCTTCGCGGGAGCGAATCCAATCCCTTAGAATCCCCGAAATCCCTGTTCGTTTTCGCGTTTCCGTGGCGTGCGCGCCAAGCCCCGAAGGGGCGACAAGTGCTCAGCGTAGGGCAAGCGAGCGCCGCGAGCGCAGCCCTACAAAACCGCAGACAAACCGACGCGCCCTGAAGGGGAGCAACTGCCGGCGCGAATCCTCACGCCTCGCAACGAAGACGTGGACGTCTTCGCCCCCAAGGGGCACAAAAAAAGGAGCGCCCCCGCGGATCTCTCCACGAGGGCGCGAGTTTAACACACTAAGAAAAAGGGATGAAAAAAGTCGAGGAGTCGAAAAGTTTAAAAGCTTGAAAAGTAATTACCTTTTAAACTCCTAAACTCCTCCACTCCTGAACTTTTTACGCTTTTCTCCGGCGGCGACGCGTTCCCGCGAGCGCGAGCGCCCCGAGACCCGCCAACAGACCGAACACCGACGGCTCCGGAATCGTCATCGTCAGCTTCAGCGTGTTGCCCGAATAGCTGAGCGACTGCGTCCACGCGCTGAGCGTTTCGCTCAGATTTTCGAGAACGACGACGCTGCCGAGCAAGCTCGTGCAGTCCAACTCAAACGCGTTTTCACTGTATTTCAGCGCCGTGTTCGAAATAAGCGTCAACACGATTTCTTCCGTTCCGGCCGTCTGTCCCGTCATATCGACGACGAGCTTCGCGCCGCTCTCGAGGTCGATGCCGTTCGTGACCGTCACCGCCTTTCCCGCGACGAGTCCGAGCTCGGCGCCGCTTTTGACCGTCGTCTTGCCCGAACCGAGCGCGGACGAGCTCGCCGCAACAAGGCGCCCCGCCTCAATCGTTGTCGCACAATCGTAATTATTGCGTCCGCTCAACTTCAGCACGCCGTTTCCGGTCTTCTTGAAGCCGTTGTTGCCGTCCGAATGCTTCGTGAGAGCTCCGGAAATTTCCAGCATGTCGCCCAAGTTCGTAACTTCGACCATAAACGCGCTGCGCAACTTGATTTCCGAGGAAATCGTATTATTCGTTCCTGTCGCGGTGACCGTGCCGCCGAAAGTATTGAACGACGCGCCGCCTTCGCTCGAAACCAACGTGTTTCCTTTAAGCGTGATGTTTTTAGACAAGGTCATGCTCGCATAGTTTTCGCCGTTCTTGTCCGCAATAACGAACTTCGCAAGATTCCCCTCGGCGCCCGTCATGACGATTCCGCCGTTCGCGTCGTTATACTTGAACGAATCGTGTCCCGTCACCTTAAGCGTACCGCCCGCGTTGACCTTGAACGTCGCCGTATGATTGGTTTCAGTGCCGGTAAGATTGACCATGCCGCCGTCGTTGATGTTGACCGTGCCGCCGAGCACCGCGGACGACATCATCTTCAGCGTTCCCGCGTTAACGTCGATGACGCCGCCGAAATTCCCGCGAATCTCCACGGTAAGATTGTTTCCGGTTCCCGCCATCGAAAGCTTTCCCGTGTATCCGGAAAGCGTCCCGATGGAATAGGTTATCGGCTCCATCGTCCCGCCGCTGATGCTCAAGTCACCCGTTCCGGAAAGCGTCCCGATGGTAAACTTTGTGCCGGAGTCACGGCTCCATTTAGAGGTGATTGCGCCGGCGCCGTTCATCACGACTTCACGGATAGAAAGAAATTCGGAAGCGTTCTGCGTGTCCTCGATATGGAGCGTGCCGCCTTCGAAAGTCAGTTTTCCCCACGTCAGTGCGGAAGCGGAGAATTTATCCGCGTCCAAACTCAATTGGCCCGCGAGAACGATGTCGTCAAAAAGCAGGTTGACGGTCTTGCTGGTCAACTTCGCGCCGGATTCGATTCTGAGCGTGTTTCCGGAAATGGACGCGGACGCGGACGCGCTATCCTTCGTCGTCTGTTGGAACGTGTACTCCGCGCCCTTGACCGTCATGTCGCCGACCGTCAGCGCGGAACCGTCCGCAAGCTTCACGGTCCTGATTCCCGCCTCCGCGCCGAACGTCACGTTGTCGAGCGTGTAGAAGATGTCCGCTTTGTCCTCAGAGGAAAGATTGGCGTTCGTCCAGTTCTTGTTCGTCGTGCTCGTGTTCCACGTCGAATTTTCGGAAGTGCCGTTCCAGACGAGACTTGCAGGCGTGCCCTCCGTAATCGTCACAGCTCCGGAAGTTCCTACGCTGATTTCCGAACGCCCGGAAAAGAGCGAGCCGTCGGACTGACGGAAATTGTTCACCGTCAGATTGCTCCAACCGCCGACACTCGAAGCCCCGGAAATCAGCGTCCACGTGTTATCGGATTTGTAATTGTCGTTGAGAATGAAAATCACGGAATCGTTCACGGAAACGGAGCCCGAGCCGGAAACCGAGACGGTGTTCGCGAGTGAAACCGTGCCGCCGAGAGAAAGCGCCGCCGTATCCGCAACGGAAACCGTTGAGAAATAGCTCGTTCCCGTGAAGGACTGCGCGCCCGTTCCCGTGAGCGCGAGCGCGACACCGTTCGTCGAAGAACCGACCGTTCCCGAGAAGGTCGTGTTCTGAGCGCCCTTGATGTTCAGGTTGGAACCGCCCGCAACGGAGCCGCTCCCGCTGAGCCCCCCGAACGTCGCCGTGGATGACGACCAGTTCAGCTGGATTCTGTTCGCAAGACTGATCGTTCCCGTGAAATCCTCTGCATTCTCGACGGTGATGACGCGAGTTCCGGTATCGCCTGTCCACTGCGAAGTCGTGATGTTGCCGGAGCCGCTCAGCTTCGTGATGTTGAGGGCGCCGCCCTGAAACGCGATGTTCGTCCCTTCGGAGAGAATGGTCGTCGTTCCCGTGAGATTCGCCATTGCCCCGATGCGAAGCGCGGAGCGCGCTAGATCTCCTTCCGGTGCGATGAACGAAGATGTGCCGAGAAAGACATCGTTTGCTATCGTCTTTTCTGCACTGACCCAAAACTGTCCGCCCTGCAGATATAGATCTCCGGTCGTGCTGATTGTTGCCGATGATTCAAGTTTCCAACTTCCGGATTTGAACCAGACACCGCCGGTGCCGCCCGAAATAGAAGTCAGAGTGAACTCGCCGGTCTTACCACTTCCTCCTTCGTTCGACAGAGAATCAAGCACCAAATCATTGTTTCCGATCGTAAACGTAGTCGTAGAGCCGCTCCCAGGCTTATAGACGGTGTTTTTGGAAATCGTAAGCGCGTCCGACTGGCTCGCTGTTTCCGGAAGAAAATCGGTGATGACGGGCAGACCGTCAGCGCCGGTCGTCCACGCGTAAGCGGGAACGCTCATCGTCGCGGCGGCGAGGAGGGAGGTGAGGAATAATTTTCGAGTATTCATTTTCTTAGTTTTTGGATTTTCGTGTGTTCAAATGGTTTCGGGCACGGACGCGAAAACGCCGCCCGAGCCCGGATTCGGGGCGCAGGCGAGGAGGATTTCACCGCAGTTTCTTGCTGGAATCGGCGTCATTTGTCTTCTTGTGCGTGCGATTTTCCTGTCGGAAAATTTTCTGAAATCATGATCGGTCATGAATACCGGGGGGTAAACGCCGCGCAGCCCTTTATTCATCACGATTTGTCAAACAATCAAATATAAGTTCGATTTTCAACGCAAAGAACGCAAAGACTTTGACTGCAAAGTCAACGGAAGTTAAAGAAAGTTCTTCAACCACGAATTGACACGAATTTTCACGAATTTCGGGTAAACAACATCACGCGGGGCGCGTAGCGGCTCGCTTTCCTGAAAACTCTGTGCTGCTTTGCGTTCTTTGCGTTAAACCTTTGTTGAAATTCCGTGCTTTTCCGTGTTTTCCGTGGTCAAAAATTTGGGCTTGCAGCGGTATTCATGACCGGTGGGGGAGGAGGGCGGCGGCGAGGAGGAGGTCCTGCGGGCAGGTGATTTTCGGGTTCGGGGCGAAGTTTTCGACGAGGGCGACCGGGGCGGCGAACGCCGAGACGTCGTCGGTGACGACGCGGTTTTCGGCGACGGCGCGTTCGTAGGCGTCGAGGATTTTCCCGAGCGGGAACGCCTGGGGCGTCTCGGTCTCCCAGAGACGGGAGCGGTCGAGGTCTTCCTGCGCGCAGGCGACGCCGGGCGGCGTTCCCGCGGGCACGCGCTTCACGGTGTTCACGCAGCGGTGCGCGAGGACGGCGGCGCCTTCGCGGCGGGCGGTTTCGAGGACGGCGCGAAGGGCGTCGGGCGCGACGAGGGGGCGGGCGGCGTCGTGGATCAGCGCGACGGCGTCGTCGGGCGCGCCGTGTTCCCGCGCGGCGCGGAGGCCGTTGAGGACGGAATCGCGGCGTTCGGCGCCTCCGCGGCAAAAGAGGCGCAGCGGGAACGCGTCGGGCGCGAGGTGCGCGGCGAGGGTTTCGCGGACGGCGGCTTCCTGGGCGTCGTCGCGGCAGACGAAGACGGCGGCTCGGGCGACGCCGCTTTCGGCGAAGGCGCGGACGGCGCGCGCGAGGACGGGCACGCCCGCGATCGGCGCGAAGATTTTGTCGGCGACGACGCCGCGCATGCGCGAGCCGGAACCGCCGGCGAGGAAAAGGACGAAGGAGGAAAACATGGGAAAGGTGATGAGGTTATGTGGGAGGTTAAAAGGTTAGGAGGTTAAAAGGTTAGGAAAGGTGATGGGGTTATGGAAGTCGGGAGGCGCAATCTTTAAACTTTAACCCTTAACCTTTAACCTCTTAACCTTTAATTAGCCCCTTCTTCTCAGACCCGGATTTTCTTTTTCGGGGCGGGCGGCGGCGGCGCTTCGTCGTCGGCGGGAACGGGAGCGGGCTCGCCGTCCGTTTCCGCGTCCGCGGCGTCGGCGGCATCGTCGTCTTCCCAGGCGTCGAGGTCGATGAATTCGGGCTCGGTTTCCTCGGGCGGGACGTAGTCGTCGAAGAAGACGTCGATCCCGCCGAGCGGGGCGTCGCCGAGGAAGCAGTCCGCGCTGGGTTTGTCCATCCCGAGGGCGGGCGGGAAGTTTTTCGGGGAAAACCTGCGGAGCTTGCCGAGGCGGTTTTCGAGGCGTTTGGAATACTCGATGCCGAAGTGGGCGAAGTAGGGCCCGAGATTGGTCTTCGCGGCGCGGGACCAGGCGGTGACGAAGGTTTCCGCCTTTTCGAGCTCGGTGTCCGCGGGCGGTTTTTTGGCGTTGTTGTAAACGTCGAGCGCCTTGGCGAGGACGTTCCAGCCGAAGGTTTCGGCGGGCGTGATGAGGCCGCCGATGATTTCGGGCGTTCCCGCCTCGGCGGGGTGCGTGAGGGCGGAGGACTGGAGCGCGGCGACGTCGAAGAACGCGGAGGGCTTTTTGCCGGTCGCGGTCTCCATGCACGCGAGGGCGAGGAGCGCGGCGGGGGCGTCCTTGTTGCCGTTGAGCGTCCAGGCGTCGCGCACGCGGTTGCGCGCGAGGTGGAAGAAGAGCGGCCAGAATCCGTCTTTGCGGATTTTTTCGAGGTCGGCGAAGGCGGGCGCGAGTTCGAGCGGGAGGACGATCACGTCGCCGCCGTGGGCGAAGAATTCGGTGCAGTCCGCGTCGAAGACGACGCGTTCGCGGGATTTGCGGGGCTTCGTTCCCGTGAGCTTGTCGAGGGCCTCGACGGTCTTGTCCCAGAATTCGACGAGGGGTTTCGGGTTTTCGAGACGGCGCGCGACGGCGGACGGGATCGTGGCGATGAAGCGTTTGCCGGCGATTTCCGCCCAGGGCGCGGGCGCGAGGCGGAGGTGCTCCCATTCCTGGGGCTTGGTTTCGCCGAGCTCGTAGAAGGGCATTTCGACGACGCCGACGAACTCGAAGCGCGCGTAGCGGGGCACGCGCGGCTGGTCGCCCGAGGAGATTTTGCTGCGCGTCGGCGGCGCGGGAGCCTCGACATAGATCGGGCCGCCGAAGGGATTGGCGATTTCGACGGTGGAATCGCCGACGTAAAATTCGCGCACGACGGCGGGGAAGCGTTTCCAGGCGTTCTTTTTTCTGCCTTCGAGCAGGTTGTCCGTGTGCGCGCCGACGCGGATGCGGTAGCCGGTGCCGACGCCGGCGCTCGAGACGTGCACGCGGATGATTTCGCCCGGCGGCGCGTAGAGCCCGGCGCCCTGCCATTCGCGGATTTCGTTGTCGGTCTTGAAGGCTTTGTTGACGCGCGGGATTTCCTCGGGAACGGCGCCGGGGAAGACGTCCGCCGCCGGGTGGGCGACGATTTCGCGCGGCGGCAGCCTGAGGAATTCCTTGAGGTCCTTGCCGCGCTGTTCGCGGGCTTTTTCCGCCTCGGATTTTTCCTTGCGGGCGGCGCGGCGCAGGGCGTCCTCGCGCTCGCGTTCGTCGAAGAGCATGCGTTCCCGCGCGTCGCGTTCCGCCTTGCGGCGCAGGGCGGCTTCCTTCTTCGCGGCGAGCATGGCGTCGCGCGCCTCCTTGGCGCGTTTTTTGTCGGCGACGCGCTGTTCGTTTTCGGTGAGGCGCTCGACGATCATCTTGCGCTTCGCGGGGCGCTGGACGGCGATTTCCGCGGGAAAGGGATTTTCGGGCGTGGGGACGATTTCGTTGACGCGCGCGCAGAGCTCGCTTTCGACGTTGTTGACGATGACGCGGCCGGCCTTGGCGCGCCTGGATTCGAAGACGGGCTCGTCGGCGGCTTCGGGCGCGTCGTCGGCGAAGAGCGTTCCCGCAGCGAAGAGCGCGGCGAGGAGGAGGATTTTTTCGGGGAAGGCGGTCATCGAGGCGTAAGATCCGGGAAAAGAAAGGTTATGAGGTTATAAGGTTATGAGGTTATGGAGTTCGGCTGCGCCGAGGAAAATGACGGGAGCAGTGAACAGCGAATAATGAATAATGAATAATGAGTAACGCCTTGCGTTCGGCTTCGCCGAAAGGATTTTCAATACTGTATCCATCACCGCGTTATTCATTATTCACTATTCATTGTTCACTATTCATTATTAATTATCCGTTACTCAATGCTCTTGTCTCCTGTCTCGCGTCACCTGCTCCTCATCTCCCGAGCAGCCAGAAGCCGATCTTGATCCAGAACGGGAGCGTGAGCACGCACGCCGCCGTGGAGATCAGCACGACGCGGAGCGCGAGTTTCGCGTCGCCCTTGTAATACTGCACGACGACGATGGGCAGCATCGCCGAAGGCATTCCCGCCTGGATCACGAGAATGCTGCGCAGATCCGGCGGGAGACCCGGGCACCACAGCGCCGCCGCGACCATCAGCGCGGGAATCGCGCCCAGGCGCACCGCGACCGCGCCGACGGACGCCTTCGCGTCGTCGCGCAGGCGGAAGCCGCTCAGCAGCACCGGGAGCGACATGCCGACGAGCAGCACGCCGCTCGGGATCATGCACGCGCCGAGCATTTTCGCGGAGTTCAGCGCCCACGCGGGAACGTGCCCGTCGAGCCCGCAGAAATTCAGCGCGACGGCGACCGCCATCGTGATGAAGATCGGATTCACGAACGCCTTGGCGACTTTGCCGAGCTCGGGCTCGCCGCTGACGACCGCGAGCCCGACCGTCCAGATGCCGACCTCCACGCCCGTGTTGAAGAGCAGCATCATGCCGACCGTGTCCTCCGAACACAGCGACGCGCAGACCGGCAGCGCCATGTAGCCGTAATTGTAGATGCCCGCGCAGTAGCCGAAGACGCGCCGCCGCGCCGCGTCGCCGATACCGAAAAGCCGCGCCGCGAACACGGCGACGACGATGCCGAGCGCGATCGTGAGGAAGCCCGCAAAGAGCGTCTTGAGCACGACCTCGCAGTCGCGCAGCAGCGGGTTGCCGAGCACGCGGTCCGCAATCAGGCAGGGCGTGAAGACCCAGACGACGAGCCGCATCAGCCCGAACTGCGTCTCCTGATTCACCCAATTTTTGCGGCGGAACAGGTAGCCGAACGCGGCGATGACGACGACCGGCAGCGTCGCCGTGAGAAGTGCCATTCCGGAAACTTCGACCATTTTGAAAAGGGAGGTTGAAAAAGGTTAAGGGTTAAAGGTTAAAAGGTGACGGGCGGGGGAAGAGGTTGAAGCCGTCGAAACGCGACTCACGCCGCGGCGGCGGGAACGAGAGGCACGATGCGCGCCGCCGCCTCCTTCACGGATTCCCGCGCGCGCATCAGATCGAAATGCGTCTGCGCGTTCATCCAAAACTGCGGGGACATTCTCAGCGCGGCCGCGAGCCGGAGCGCGGTTTCCGCCGTGATTCTGCGGTTTCCGGCGATGATCTGCCCGATCGCCGTCGCGGGAATGCCGCTCGCTTTGGCGAGGCGATAATTGGAGACGCCGAGGTCGTCGAGCAGTTCCTTCAGGTGCGCTCCGGGATGAGGAGTCTTCAGTCTGTTCATGCTTTTTCCTTTTCTAAAATTTTCAATGATAGTCGCAAATTCTTACGTCGTATGCGTTCCCGCCGACAAATTTAAAAACGATTCTCCATTGATCGTTGACGCGAATCGACCATTCGCCGAGTTCGGGCGGATGGAGCAACTCGAGTCTGTCGCCCGGGAAAGCTCTCAAATCTTCAATCTGCGCGGCGAAATGAAGGCGGTTCAGCTTCATCAAAGCGCGCTGTTGGATGTTCTGAGGCAATTTCCGAGAACGCGTTTCGTTGAAAATCTTTTCCGCTTCCTTGTCGGCGAAAGTTTTGATCATGCGGACAGTATCGCGCCACGATACTATCGCGTCAAGCAACATTTGAAGGCGTCGTCGGAACGCCGGCGTCATTCCGCGCTCTGTTTGTCGTAGAGCTCGCGGTAGAGCGGGCAGTTCGCGTAGACTTCCGCGTGCGGGCCGTCGGCGACGATGCGCCCCGCGTCGAAGACGAGAATGCGCGTCGCCGTGCGGATCGACGAGAAGCGGTGCGCGATCATGAACGTCGTGCGGCCCTTGACGAGCTCTTCGAGCGCGCTCTGGATTTCCGCCTCGCTTTCGGAGTCGAGCGCAGACGTGGCTTCGTCGAGAATGAGAATCGGCGCGTTCTTCAGGAAGGCGCGCGCGATCGCGATGCGCTGGCGCTGGCCGCCGGAGAGGCGCCCGCCGCGCTCGCCGACGAGCGTGTCCCAGCCGTTTTCGAGCGACATGACGAAATCGTAGGCGGCGGCGCGGCGCAGGGCGTCTTCGATTTCGGCGGGCGTCGCGTCGGGTTTGCCGAGGCGGATGTTCTCGTAGATCGTGTCGGCGAAGAGAATCGGCTCCTGCGAGACGACCGCGATGTTCTGCCGCAGCTCGTGCTGCAGCGCGTCGCGCACGTCCACGCCGTCCAGCTTCACGTTCCCGCGGGCGACGTCGTAGAAGCGCGGGATGAGGTTGGCGACGGTGCTCTTGCCCGCGCCGGAAGGGCCGACGAGCGCGACGGTCTCACCGGGCTTCACGGAGAAGGACACGTTCTTGAGCACGGGCTCCTCGGGATCGTAGGCGAACTCGACGTTCTCGAAATCGACGCTCCCGCGCACGGCGCCGAGCGGTTTCGGCGACGCGGGATCGGCGACTTCGACGGGCGCGTCGATGACTTCCTCCAGACGCGCGAGCGCCGCCGTGCCTTCCTTCACGCGGTTGTTCACCTTGCCGATTTTCTTGATCGGATCGTAGGCGAAATACAGCGCGCCGACGAGCGCGATGACGGTCTCCTGGTCCAGCCCGGCGCAGGCGGCGCGGTACACCGCGAAGGAGACCGTGCACGCGGCGATGATCTCGATGAGCGGCGTGAGGAGCTTGTCGTACTTCACGACCTTGAGCTGCAGGCGCAGATACGAGCGCACGTAGTCGCGGAAGCGGGAACACTCGCGCGCCTGCAGATTGTAGGCGCGGATTTCGCGCGGCGACTGCAGGCTTTCCGTCAGCACGCCGGAGAGCTCGCCCGCCTTGTTCAGCGCGTCGCGGGAACGCCGGCGGATGCGCTTGCCGATGATCTGCACGGGCAGCACCGTCACGGGAACGAGCAACAGGCTGAGCAGGAATTCCATCGTCGCGGCGCTCTGAAACGCCTGCCAGACGACGAAGCCGATCGCGCCCGCGAGCGTGAACGGCTGGATGATGAGGTCGTTCGTCACTTCGACGAGCACGCTCTTCACGAGCATCGTGTCGCCCATCGTGCGGCTCAGCAGGTCGCCCGAATTGTGCTTGCGGAAAAAGTCCAGGTGCAGCCGCTGCAGGTGCTCGAAGAGCCGCATGCGCACGCCCTCGAGCACGCGGATGCCGCACACGTTGAGCAGGTACGTGTTGCCGAACATCGACGCGCCGCGGACGATGAACACCAGCGGCATGAGCAGGATCGCGAACGCGAGCACGTAGTCCGCGGGAACGGCGAGCGTCGGCAGGAAGTCCAGCCCGTAGCGCACCGCCGTCTCCGAGCTCGGGTCGAAGAGCACGAGCGCCTGCGGCGTTCCCGTATCGGAAAAGAGCACGGGCAGCACTTTTTTGAGCATCAGCGGCAGCCCGAAGCCGCTCGCGACGCCGGAAAGCACGCCGAGCAGCAGCGCGGAAAAGAAGGTCCAGCGCACTTCGAACAGCAGCGAATAATACGGGAGGAAACGTTTCATGGGGAAAGTGATGAAGTTATGAAGGTTATGAGGTTAAAAGGTTATGAGGTTGTGGGCGGGAACGGCGCGCCGCCGCGTTTCAGTCGATTCGGATCTTCACGACGCGGACGCCGAGGTCGCCGCCGTCCACGACGAGTTCCGCGACGCCGGAGCCTCCGCGCTTCGAGCGCACGACCGCCTGCGCCAGCCCCGCGAACGCCTTCATCTCGCGGCCTTTCAGCGAGGCGTGGTCGGTCGGGTCGCCGTTGCACACGCCGACGAGCTCCGCGTCCCCGCGCACGGAGAACCTGAAGCGGTCGGTCGCCGTCGGCACGACGCGTCCCTGCGCGTCGCGCACGGAAACGGTCACGTAGGCGAGGTCGCGCCCGTCGCCGCGGATTTCCGCGCGGTCCGCCTCGGCGGCGAAGCCCGCGGGAGCGCCCGTCGTCTCGACCTTGTCGCGCGCCCATTCGACGCCGTTCCTGTAGGCGACGACTTCGAGCGTTCCCGGCTCGTAGCGCACGTCCGTCCACGTGAGGCGGAAGCGTTCCCGCATGTCGCCGTTGAGGTCCTTGCCCGTGAGCGGCGCGCCGGTCTTCTTCGCGCGTCTGCCGAGGGATTTGCCGTTCAGGAAAAGCTCCGCCTCGTCGCCGCTCGTGTACACGAACACGGGCGTGATCTTGCCTTCGCGGGAGCCCTGCCAGTTCCAGTGCGGAAGAATGTGCGCCGCGGGAACGTCCGGAAGCCAGTGCGCCTGGTAAAGCCACGCGCGGTCTTTGCGGAAGCCGCACAGATCGACGATGCCGAAATACGACGAGCGCGACGGCGTGCCCTGTTTGAGAATCGCCGCCATCTCCTTTTCGAGGCGCGCCACTTCCTCGGGCGAGGCGCCGCGGAAATCGTTCGCGGGCTTGCGGCCGAGGTTCCACGGCGTGGGCTCGCCGAGGTAGTCGAAGCCCGTCCACACGTATTCGCCCGCGCAGCGCGGCTCGTCCTCGAGCGCGCCGAACTCCACGTCGGGAGCGTACGCCCAGCCGGGCGCGTAGATGCCGTAGTCTCCGACCTGGCAGACCGCGAGATTGTCGCAGAAATTGCGCCGCCAGAACGGCTCGAAGTCCGCGGGCGAGTCCGCCTTCGCCGGGAACGAGTAGAAGCCGCGCGTGCTCACGCACGACGAAGTTTCGGACGCGACGAAGGGCGTCTGCGGGTTTTTCTTCGCGAAATCCTTGTAGCTGTTCGGCTTGTAGTTGAAGCCGTACACGTCGAACTCCTTGCCGAAGCCGTTCCACGACGCGCTGAGGTCGTTGCAGCCGACGGTGACGGGGCGCGTCGCGTCGTATTTTCTGAAGAGCGCGACGAGCTCCCGCGCGATTTCCTTGCCGTCGCGCGCGCCCTGCTCTTCGATTTCGTTGCCGGCGGACCACGCGATCACGCTCGGGTGATTCCGGTCGCGCGTCACGAAGTTGCGCACGTCGCGTTCCCGCCACTCGTTCCAGTAAAGATTGTAGCCGTTCGCCTTGCCTTCCTTGGTGTATTTCCAGCAGTCGAAAAGCTCGTCGTCCACGAGGACGCCCATGCGGTCGCAGAGGTCGAGCAGCTCGGGCGCGGGCGGATTGTGCGAGGTGCGGATGGAGTTCGTGCCGAAGCTCTTCAAAATCTCGATCTGGCGTTCCATCGCGCGCGTGTGCGCGGCGCCGCCGAGCGGCCCGAGGTCGTGGTGCTGGCACACGCCCTTGATCTGCACGCGGCGTCCGTTCAGGAAAAACCCTTCCGGCTTCCATTCCGCCTTGCGCACGCCGAAGACGGTCTCCTGCCGATCGACGAGTTTTCCGTCCACGAAGACGCTCGTCGCGAGCGTGAGCAGCGCGGGATTTTCGACGTCCCACAGCTCGACGTCCGCGA
This sequence comes from Candidatus Spyradosoma sp. SGI.093, assembly GCF_050314555.1. Lineage (NCBI taxonomy): Bacteria > Pseudomonadati > Verrucomicrobiota > Opitutia > Candidatus Spyradosoma > Candidatus Spyradosoma sp. SGI.093. The sequence continues at coordinate 74,153 of NZ_JBNPNH010000008.1, forward strand.
GCGCGAGTTCCGCGGGAACGCCCGCCGCGCTTTCGGCGGACGCGAGCGTCCTGCCGTCCTTGAGAATTTCGCTGCGCACGCGGATCGCGCTCCCGGAAACGCCTTCGACCGCCGTTTCCGCGACCGCCTTCGCCGTCTTCGCGAAAAATTTTCCGTCGCGCGTCTCGATGCCGTCGATCTCCGGCGTCGTCACCCGCACGCCGTTATAGGCGACGTGCACGGGATTTTTCTCGACGAGCCAGACGTGCCGGTAAATGCCCGCGCCGGGATACCAGCGCGTGGAGTTCGGCAGATTTTCCGCGCGCACGGCGACGACGTTCCTTTCGCCGAACTTCAGGAACGGCGTGACGTCCACGCGGAACGACGAGTAGCCGTACTTCCACTCGCCCGCGAGCTTTCCGTTCACGTAAACCCGCGGCATCATCATCACGCCGTCGAAGTCGAGGAAGAATTTTTTGCCCGCCTTCGCCGCGGGAACGTCGAAGCTCTTGCGGTACCAGCCGACGGCGTCCCACGGGAGCGAGGCGGTCTGGTTCGGCAGCTGCGGCAGGAAGCGGCTCTCCACGCCCCAGTCGTGCGGCAGGTCGAGCGCGCGCCACTTCGCGTCGTCGAACGCGACGTCGGACGGCGGCTCGCCTTCGCGCTTCGATTCCGGAAGAATCGGCGTTCCCGCCGCATCGAAGAAGCGCCATTCGAAAATGCTCGCCCACGCGCCGCCGCTCGGCGCGACCTCGACCTTCGCGAAACGGAATTTTTTGTCGAGGCGGGACGCGTCCTTTTTCGCGGGCGCGGTCTTCGCGGAATTGTCCGCCGCGAGCGTCCAGTTTTTCCCGTCGGCGGAAACGAAGATCTTGTGGCGATAGACGGCGTTCTTTTCCCAGAGAACTTCCGTCGTCGCGGCGGCGATTTCGCGGCCGAAGTCGATTTCGAGCGCGGCGGGACTCGCGTTCGCGGCGCACCAGCGCGTGTTCTCGTTCCCGTCGAAGGCGTTCCCGGCGGGATTGTGCGCTTCCTGCGAAGTCGCCGTTCCGGGGAAAACTTCCCTGCCCGGCTCGTTTTTCGCGAGGCAGTCGTCGTGCCTGCCGAACTTGGCGAATTTCCAGCCGAAGTCGAAGGTCTCGCGGGAGACGCCGGCTTCGGCGCACGCGGTCTTTTCGGGCAGGATGAAATGCTTTTCCGCTGCCGCGTCGGCGGCTTTTTCGGGCGCGCATCCGGCGACGAAGGCGGCGAGCGCGCAGGCGGAAATCAGTTTCGGGCAATGAAGCGCGTTTTTCATGGCGCACGATTCAACACCAAAATCGGCGTTCCCGCGAGAAGGAATTGCGGCGACCGCGTTCCCGCGCCCGAACGGCCACCGATTCGCCCCCGGTTCCGAATACCGAGGCAAGCCCGAAATTTCGACCACGGAAAAACACGGAATTTTTCGGGGCGGGCGTTCGCGGGAACGCAGGGGAGAAGCGGCATGGCTCCACGCTTCGCTTACCTGCCGCTTTTTTGAATTTTCTTGAAGCTGATTTTCGAAGAAGCGACAGGAATGTCGCTTCCCCCCTAAGCGAAAACCGCGCGATTCGCTCGAGGGGAAAATCCCTTTGTTAATGCGGCTTGGACGACGTTTACCCCTCGGTATTCGGAACCGGGGATAATGCGTTTCAAAATTCATCCGTAAACGCTTATGAAAAAATTAATCACCATCACCACGCTCCTCGCCGCGGGCGCCGCGCTCGCGAACGCGGAAACGATTTGGCTTCCGATTACAACGTCAACCGGACTGTCGCAAAGCAGCCTGCAGCCTGATCGGGATAAAACCGAAGCCCAAGCGATTGAGGCTCTTCTCGGCTACAACGCCGGAAGCTACGCCGGCGGAAACAATAATTCCCTCAGCAACTGGGGAACGAACAGTGAAGGCGTCGTAAGCGGCAGCATTGACGCGGGGTACTCCGTGACGCTTCTCGGGCGTTCCGGTGTCGGCGGCGACTGGTTCGGCTCCGTCATCGACGCGTCTTCGCTGAGTCTGCCGAGCGACGAATCGCTTCTTTCTTTCAATCTCTCCTTCACGGGAGCCTCGGGAACGATCAGCCCGAACGTCAAAGCGATTCTGGCGTTGAAGACGGATTCCGGCGTTTATTACGAGACGCTCGCTTCCACCGCCGGCGGCGCGAACGGGAACATTTCTTGGAACGTATCTTCCATTTCCGATATCGATACGGTTTCGAAATTCGCGGTTTATTTCCAAGGCGCTGGCGGCACCGCGACGAGCTCCTACACGATTTCGAACATCAAGGCGTCGCTGACGACGGGTGCCATTCCCGAGCCGTCGGCGTTCGGGCTGTTGGCGGGGCTGGGTGCGCTCGCGCTGGCGGGAACGCGTCGCCGCCGCCGCAAATAGAGTTCAGGAGAGGAGGAGTTCAAGAGTTTAAAAGTAATTACTCCTCGACCTTTTAAACCTTTTCGACTCCTCGACTTTTTCATAGTGTGTGTTGGCGTCCTCGCGGAGCGATCCGCGGGGACGTTTTTGCCGTGGAAGCGCGCGGCGCGAAAAAAAAGTTTTCGGGAGCGCGGATTTCGCTTAGGGTTGCGGCAGGATGTTTTTCTCCCCGTTCCAGCAGAGAGTGATTTCGTGGGCGGCGACCGGCGTCGCCGTCGCGGTGCTCGCCGCGCTCGCCGTCGGCGTGGTCGCGGCGGGCGCGAAATTTCTCGCGGCGTTCGGCACGGTGATCTGGCCGATCGTGATCGCGTCGCTGCTCGCGCTGCTGCTGCGCCCGGTCTGCGATTTTCTGGAAGCGCGTCTGCGCCTGCCGCGCGCGGCGGCGATCGCGGCGCTGTTCGTGCTGCTCTCCGCGGTCGCGGCGGGAGCGCTGCTCTTTCTCGTTCCCGTGATCGCGCGCCAGGCGGCGGAGCTCGTCCACCGCATTCCGGAGCTTTGGGCGCGGCTGCTGGAGCATTTCCCCGCGCTCGCGGACGCGCTCGAAGACTTTCTCGAAGACGGCGGCATCGTCGAACGCGTGAAGGGCGACGCTCAGTTCGGCGAGCATCTGAAGGCGGTCGCGACGGCGGCGTTCCCGAAGCTGCAGGCGGTCTGGATGAAGGCGGAAAGCCTTTTTTCGCAGGTCGTCGCGGCGGCGGTCGTGCCGATCTACTTCTGTTATTTTCTCGGCGGGCGGCACGATCTGATCGGGCGCTTCGAGCGCGAGGCGGCGGCGCTGATCCCGCGCGGGCTCGCCGAGGACGCCGCGTTTCTGATGCGCCAGTTCCGCGACATCGTGGTCGCGTACTTCCGCGGGCAGTTTCTCGTGGTGACGTGCTACGGCGTGATCCTGGCGGCGGGCTTCTTCGTCGCGGGGCTGCCGGGCGCGATTTTTCTCGGGCTCGCGCTGGGCTACCTGAACATGATCCCGTACTTCGGTACGGTCGTCGGGCTGTGCGCGATTCTGCCGCTGGCGTTCTTTTCGGGCGGCATGGGCATGCTCGCCGCCGTGCTCGTCGTCTTCTGCGTCGCGCAGGCGGCGGAGGCCTGGTGGCTCACGCCGAAGATCATGGAACGCCACACCGGGCTGCACCCGATGGTCATCATGATTTCGATCTTCTTCTGGGCGATTGCCCTCGACGGCGTGCTCGGCATGGTGCTCGCGGTGCCGCTGACGGCGTTCTTCGCCGTGTTCTGGCGGCTCGTCAAGGAGCGGCTTTCCAGGCGCCCCGCCGGCGACGTTCCCGCGCCGCCTGAAACTGAAACGCGTTCCCGCCATGGCTGACCTCGGATTTTCGCAGTATCAGAGACTTTCGCAGGAGCAGACGCTTTCGCCGCAGATCATCCGCGCGCTGAATCTGCTCCAGGCGCCGTCGATGGATCTGCAGCGCGAAGTCGCCGAAGAGCTCGCGAAGAATCCGCTCCTCGAAATGGAGGACGGCGGCATGAGCTCGCTCGAGACGCCCCTGCCCGAAAATCCCGAAATGCCCGGCGCACGCGCCCGCGGGAACGCCGACGCGGGAACGCCCGACGGAGACGCCCCGGACGCCGCGCGCGACGACTGGCGCGAACGCGACGACGCCCCGCTCGGCGAAACCCGCGTCTGGACGCGCGACGACGACGAGCGCCGTTCCCGTCTCTTCAACTCCCTCGTCGAACACGCCTCGCTCCGCGACATGCTCGACGAGCAGATCGCCCTCGCGGACGTTCCCGAGAGCGAGCGCCGCATCCTTTCCGGAATCGCCGACCGCCTCGACGAAAAGGGCTTTCTCGAAGGCGACGCGGACGCGCTCGCGACGGAGCTCGGCGTTCCCGCCGCCGACGCGGAAAAGGCGATCGCGACCTTTCAGACCTTCGACCCGCCCGGCATCGGCGCCCGCGATCTGCGCGAGCTCTTCATGATCCAGCTCCGCCGGAACGGGCGCGAAAAATCGCTCGCCTTCCGCGTCGTGAGCGAAGCCTACGACGCCCTGCTCGCGCGGAAATTCGGCGCGATCGCGGACAAGTTCGGCGTCTCCGATTCCGCGCTGCGCGACGCCGTCGCGGAGATCGCCCGCGTCAACCGCGTTCCCGCCAAGGACTTCGTCGCCGACGAGAACCGCGAAGTCTTCCCCGACCTCACGTTCTACTTCGACGAGAAGACGGGCGAGTGGGCGGCGAAGTCCAATTTCGACTACGTGCCGAAGCTGCGCATCTCGCCCGCCTACAAGGCGCTGCTCGCGCAGGGGAAGCTCTCGCCGAAGGACCGCGCGTATTTTTCCGAAAAGACGCGCGACGCGAAATCGCTCATCAACGCCCTCGACGAACGCCGCCGCACGATCGAAAAAATCGGCGCCGCGCTCGCGAAATTTCTCCGTCCCTTCTTCGAAAAAGGTCCCGCCGCCCTGCCCTCGCTGACGATGGCGGACGTCGCCGCCGAAATCGGCATGCACGAGACGACCGTCTCCCGCGCCGTCGCCAACAAATACGCGGAGACGCCGTGGGGCGTGCGCGAGCTGCGCAAATTCTTCAACGCGTCGCTGCCCACGGATTCCGGAGGCTCGATCTCCAACGCGGGCGTGCGCGAAGTGCTGAAGGAAATCCTCGAAAACGAGCCGTCCGCCTCGCCGCTGAGCGACGAAAAGCTCGCGGAGGAACTGGGCAGGCGCGGCATCCGCGTCGCGCGCCGCACAATCGCGAAATACCGCGGCATGCTCGGCATCCCGCCCGCGCACCTCCGTCGCAAATTCTGACGCGCGCGCCGCCGCTCCGCGCGCGAATCTCGTTGCGGGAACGGCGCGATTTTTTAGGATTGCCGCTCATGGATTCACCGGAAACCGTCCTCATGCGCCACTTCGGATTCGCGAAATTCCGCGAGCCGCAGGACCGCATCGTCACCGCGATTCTGCAGGGGCGGGACACGCTCGTCATCATGCCCACGGGCGGCGGCAAGTCGCTCTGCTATCAGCTTCCCGCGCTGATGCTGCCGCATCTGACGCTCGTCGTCTCGCCGCTCATCGCGCTGATGAAGGACCAGGTGGACGCGCTGCGCGCGCGCGGGATCGCCGCCGCGAGTCTCAACGGCATGCAGACGCTTTCCGAGCAGAACGAAGTCTTCGACGCGATGCGCGCGGGAACGCTCAAGCTCGTGTACGTCGCGCCGGAGCGCTTCCGCGCGGAGCGTTTCCGCCGCATGATTTCGGAAATCGACGTCTCGCTCTTCGCCGTGGACGAGGCGCACTGCCTGTCGCAGTGGGGACACGATTTCCGCCCGGATTATCTGAAGCTCGACGCCGCGCTCGCGCTCTTCCGCCGCCGCCCGACCGTCGCCGCGTTCACGGCGACCGCGACGCCCGACGTGCGCGAGGACATCCGCAAGACGCTGCGCCTGCGCGCCCCGGCGGAATTCGTCGCGGGCTTCGCGCGCCCGAATCTTTCGTTCAACGTCCGCCACGTCGATCCCTCGCTGACGCGCGTCCGCGGGAACGAGGAGCGCTCCTCGCTGCACCTCGCGAAGCTGGCGCGCATTCTCGAAATCGTGAAGGCGCACCGCACGGGCATCGTCTATTGCGCGACGCGCAGAAGCGCCGAGCGCGTCGCCGACGATCTCGCCGCGGCGAAGGTCGGCGTGATTCTCTACCACGGCGGCATGAGCGACGCGGAGCGCAACTTCGCGCAGGACCGCTTCATGTCCGGCGAGGAAAACGTCGCCGTCGCCACCAACGCGTTCGGCATGGGCATCGACCGCGCGGACATCCGCTTCGTCGTCCACTACGAAATGCCCGGCAGCATCGAGGCCTATTACCAGGAGGCCGGCAGAGCGGGACGCGACGGCGCGCCCGGCTTCTGCGAAATGCTCTTCAACTACGCCGACAAGCGCGTCCAGGACTTCTTCATCGAGGGCGCGAATCCGGACCGCCTCACCGTCATGCGCACCTACAAGACGCTGCGCAAGCTCGCCGACGAGGGCAACGAAGTCCGCATCTCGGCGGACGCGCTCTGCGAGGAGCTCATGCGCGAATACGGCGAAAAGGTCAACCCGATGGCGATCTCGACGTCGATCGCGATTCTCGCGCGGCACGACGTCATCGGGCGCTTCGACATTCCCGGCATGCGCATCCGAGGCACGCGCCTGCTCCAGCCCGATCTTCCGGAAAAGGAACTGCGGATCCCATGGGAAAACCTCGACCGCAAACGCCGCAGCGACGAAAAGAAGCTGGAGGCGCTCGTGAATCTCGCCTACGGGAACACGTGCCGCCAGGAGGCGATTCTCGCGTATTTCGGCGACGCGGAAGGCGCCGTGCCCTGCGGACGCTGCGACGTGTGCATCGCGCGCGCGACGGGAACGCGCCGCCGGCCGGACGTCGAGGAGCTCGTTCTCGTCAAAAAAATCCTCAGCGGCGTCGCGCGCCTTTCCCGCAAAATCGGGCAGGACGAATGGAAGCCAATCTTCGGCCGTGGGCGCGTCCTGGACTGCCTGCTCGGCTCGCGCAACGCGGAGCTGCTGCGGCTCGGGCACGACAGGCTCTCGACCTACGGCATCTTGCGCGGCGAAAAGCGCGACTATCTGTCCGCGCTGATGGACGCGCTGACGCGCGAAGGCCTGCTCGCCTCGGAGACGGTCGGCGAATTCCCGCTGTGCAGGCTGACGCCGCTCGGCTCGCGCGTGATGCGCGGCGCGGAAAGCTTCGAGATGGAATGGCCCGTTCCCGCGAAATCCGAGACAAAGGCGGCGGGGACCGACGGCGGGAAGCGTTCCCGCGGCGGCGCGTTCGCGGGCGTTTCCGTGCCGCGCGATCCGGACGCGGCGCGCGCGCGGCTCTCGCGCGAGGAGCGCGATTTTCTCGAAAGCATCGGCGCGCCGCACGAGAAAAAGAAGAAGCGCCCGCTCCCGCCCTGGCTGAAGCGGAAGCTCTTCGGAAAATCCGGCGGCGGCAAAGCGTCCCCGAAATGACGCAGGAACGCGCGCGGCCGCGGAAACGGCGCAGTTTTGCTTTGCCGAGAAAAGGCGATTCGGTAAAAATTAGAGAAAAGAAAACCTCTCAAAACGACCATGCTGCAGTGCAAAAATCTCACCGTCGAAACGGCGGACGGCAAAAAAATTCTCGACGACGCCGAGGCGCGCTTCGCCTCCGGGCGCATGCACGCCGTGATCGGGCCTTCCGGCTGCGGCAAGACCACGCTGATGAAGGCGATGCTCGGCATGATCGGGCGCACGGGAACGGCGGAGTTCGACGGCGCGCCGATCGACTCCTCGAACGATCTGGCGGGCAGAATCGGCTTCGTGCCGCAGTTCACGCTCGCGCAGCCCAATCTCACCGTCGAAGAGACTTTCCGCTACGCGCTCGCGATGAATCTGCGCGACCCCGAGGAGCGGGAACGCCGCCTGAAGGCGGTGCTCGAGACGACCAAGCTCGCGCCGCACGCGGACAAGCGCGTCGGCTCGCTCTCCGGCGGGCAGACGCGCCGCGTCGGGCTCGGGCTCGAACTCACGCTCAGCCCGAGCTGCCTGATCTGCGACGAAGTGACGAGCGGGCTCGACCCCAATTCCGAAGACGAGATGCTCGACCTGCTGCGCGGGCTCACGGAGCGCGACGGCAAGTCCATCGTCTGCATCATCCACAATCTCGCGAAGCTTTCGCGCTTCGATTCGGTAACCGTCATGCTGCAGGGACGCGTCGTCTTTCAGGGCGCGCTCCCGGAACTGCTGAGCTATTTCGGAATCGGCGGCGCGCTCGAACTCTACGGCGTGCTCGAGACGCGGTCGCCCGATTTCTGGAAGGACAAATGGCGCGTGCACCGCAAATACGAGCTCGAAGTCGTGGACGACGACGAGGCGCCCGAAGCCGCCGCCGCGGGAACGCCCGCCGGCGGGAACGCGCCCGTCGCGCGCGCGGGCTTCTTCGCGCAGCTCGCGACGCTGCTCGCGCGACGCTTCCGCCTCTTCGTGCGCGACAGCGGCTATTTCGCGCTCACGCTCGCGATCACGTTCGGCTTCCCGTGCATCGTCGTCATCTTCGCGCTCGACGGTCTGCCGCAGGTGCCGCGCATGCCCGTCGAACAGGCGATCATGACGTCGCGCCAGGCGCTCGAGGCGCGCGACATTCAGATCGAGCAGATGCGCATCGCGACGCTCGCGACCGGACTCGTGCTGTTTCAGGTCATGCTGCTCGCGCTCATGGGCGCGAACAACGGCGGACGCGAAATCGCCGCCGAGCGCAATCTTTACGAAAAGGAACGCATGAACGGTCTGCGCCCGGACGCCTACGCGCTTTCGAAAATTCTCTTCACGGCGGCGATCGCCGTCTTTCAGGGGCTTTGGATGTGCTCGTTCGTGAAGGTAATCTGCGATTTCCCGGGCGCCTGGGGACCGCAGCTGCTGACGATGGCGGGCGTCTGCGTCGCGATGACGCTCATCTGCCTCGGCTTCTCCTCGCTCATGCAGTCGGCGGAAAAGGCGTCGCTGCTCTCGATTTATCTGGTCGGCTTCCAGCTGCCGCTTTCGGGAATCGTGCTTGAGCTGCCGGACGCGCTCGTGTGGCTCTTCCGCCCGTTCATCAACATTTTCTGGGGCTGGTCCGGATTCTTTTCCGCGATGCAGAACAGCCCCGTCTACGACGCCTACACGCTGATGAACGCGCGCGCGGCGATCTACGAATTCCCCGTCGCGGGAACAGTGCTGCTGCTCCACGCCGCGGTCGGCGCGGCGATGGTCTTCTGGGGCTGCCGCGTCCGCCGTCCGCTCTGAGCCGGGCGCAAAAAAAAGCGGCGGCGTCTTTTCGACGTCGCCGCGTTTCGCGGAATCGCGTTCCCGCGCTCACCAGTTTTCGGCGAGCACTTCGAAGTGCGCCTGCGGGTGGTCGCAGGCCGGGCACTTGATCGGCGCTTCCGAGGCTTCGCAGATGAAGCCGCAGTTGCGGCAGCGCCACCAGGTCTTGCCGTCCTTCTTGAAGACTTCGCCCTTGCGGATGTTCTCGCAGAGCGCGCGGTAGCGCTTTTCGTGCTGCTTTTCCGCGACGGCGACGTTGCGGAAGACGGCGGCGATAATCGGGAAGCCTTCCTTCTCGGCGACGGCGGCGAATTCTGGATACATTTCCGACCATTCTTCGTTTTCCCCGCAGGCGGCGGCTTCCAGATTTTCTTCCGTCGTGCCGATCACGCCCGCCGGGAACGTCGCCGTGATTTCAAGATTTCCCCCTTCGAGGAATTTGAAGAAACGCTTGGCGTGTTCCTTTTCCTGATTCGCAGTCTCTTCGAAGACGTCGGCAATCTGAACGAATCCGTCCTTCTTCGCCTTGCTCGCGAAATACGTGTAGCGCATGCGCGCCTGCGATTCGCCCGCAAAGGCCTTGAGCAGATTCTTTTCGGTTTCAGTTCCTTTTATCGATTTCATAATTGTATTGATTTTACAGTTGAAAAAGTAATCGCATTTTAGCGCGGGAACGCTCCCGCGTCAAGGAGTTCGCGCAAAAACCGCGGCGCGAAGGACGCCAGAAACGGTTTGCAACGCCCGAAGAAGAAGCTCATTCTGCGGGGAGCTCAGTTGATGGCGGAGAAAGCGCGGCATCGGACCCGCTTGTTCTCCGTCGCCGGCGAGGCGAATGAAGGGGTGAGCGGAGCGACAGAAAGTTCTTACGCAATGATGAACAAAGTGATGATGGTCGGGGCGTGCGCCCTGTGTTTGAGCACTACGGGGCTTGCCGAGACGTTGACGGCCGTGGGGAGCGACGCCCTGCATCGCGCGCAGGCCGCGGGATCGGTTGACCCGCTGGAGAGCCGCGCGGTCGAGCCGAAGCCGCCGGCGGCGGCTCCGGACGAAGGGGAGCCGCCCGCGGAGGCCGACGGAGAGCTGTTGAAGATCCGCTCGGTGGAGGTCAGCCGCGGCAAGGGCGTGAGCCGGGCGCTGGCGGACATGGTGCGCGAGAACGTGGAGGCCGCGCTCTCGCCCGAGGGAGAGATCAGCAGCTCGGCGCTGGAGCGGCGCCTGCTGGTCGTCCGTCAGGGACTAATCAACCAGGGCTACTACTTCTCGCGCATCGTGCGCGTGGGCGAGCACGGCGGCGTTTCTCCGGACGGGGTTCTGCGGCTGCACCTGCAGGCGGGGTACGTGCGGGACATCGAGGTGGTCTTCAAGGGCAGGCAGCCGGGCGAGGACGGCACTTACTTTTCCAACGAGCAGGTGCTCAAGCGTTTTGACCGCGTGAAACAGGGCGACGCCTTCAATTACGGCGAGCTCTATTTGGCGCTCTACGGGCTGAACAACCATCCGGACCTGACGGCCGACGTGAATGTGGGCGCCTCGCTCGGCACCGAGGCCGACGGCGACTCGTCGGTCTCGTACCGACTGGACGTGGAGGAGCAGTTGCCCCTGCACGCCTCGCTGGAGATCAACAACTACGCCATCGACGCCGTGGACAATTGGCAGGCCGTGGGAACGGCGCAGTACCTCAACCTCACCAGAGCCGACGACGTCCTCACCGTCTCGCCGGCGACGGCGTTGAGCGGCGACCAGTGGTCGATCGCCGCCAACTACACCCGACCTTTCGCGCTGTTCAACGGCGGATCGCTGAGCCTCTACGGCGGCTACTCCGACTCCGACATCGACGACGTCGACGACGCCGTGATCAGCGACCTCAACTACCAGGGCTACGGCTGGTTCACCGGCGCGCGCGTCAGCTTCAACCTCATCGACACGCCCGCCCAGAACCTCTCGCTCTTCTTCGACCTGATGTTCCGCTCCGTCGAGCAGCGCCTCTTTCTGGACGACTTGGCCCTGCAGCGCTACCGGGTCGGCGTCCTGCCTCTCACCGTCGGGCTCAGCTGGACCAATCGCCGCCTCGACGCCCTCAGCGGCCGCAACTTCGCCTCCGTCTCCTGGACCTACAATCTCACCGACACCGGCGACCGCGTCCGCGACGTGTGGCAGGACGCCGAGACGCACTATTCCATCCTCCGCGCCCAGTTCGCGCGCATTCAGCCGCTTTTCGGCGAGGCTACCCTCGCGCAGGGCTTCGACGCGCAGTGGTGCGCCTTTCTGCGCCTGGAAGGCCAATGGGTCGGCAGGAACCTGATGCCCTACGAGCAGCTCTCCCTCGGCGGTCACGACAACCTCCGCGGCTACCGCAACAACGGCCACTACGGCGACAACGGCTTCTACGGCACCCTCGAGCTGCGCACGCCGGTCTGGCGCGACCTGCTCTCCGGCACGGTGCGCGCCCCGAGCGAGGACCCCGAGCAGTGGATCGATTCCCTGCAGCTGCTCGCTTTCTGCGACTATGGTCGGATCGAGCGCGAGTCCACCCGCTACTGCCGGAGTGACCGCGACTTCCTGTGGTCGCTCGGCTTCGGCGCCCGCATGGCGCTCACCAGGCACACCGCGCTCACGTGCGACGTCGCGTTCCCGATGCGCGACCTGAACGAAAACCGCAAGGACGACGAGGACGTCGAAGTCTACGTCGGCGTCCGCGCCCAATTCTGATCAGGAGGAGTTTGCAATGAAAAAGACGAAATCCCTTGCCGAGACATTCAAGAAGCTTGCGCCCGGGCGGCGGCCGCTCGCCGTGGCCGTCATGACCCTCCTCGCGGCTTCCTCAGCCTCCGCCCTCGACTGGTCCAACGCCCAGATTCAGAGCGGCACCCTCATCGGCGGCACCGAGACCACGGCCGACGGCGGCAAGGTCACCACCACCTTTCAATCTTCCGGCAAGGGCATCATCGACTGGGCCGGAGCCGGCAACGCCGCCGACGCCGGCTTCAACCTGGCCGCCAACGAAGCGCTCAACCTCTTCAACGGCACTTCCGGCACCACGCTGATGCGCGACGTCACCGGGCAGGCGTCGAAGATCCTCGGCGCCGTCAACGCCACCGGCTCGATCTGGGTAGTCAACAAGGCCGGCGTCTTCATCGGATCCTCCGCCGCCGTCGACGTGGGCAAGCAGTTCCTCGCCGCCGCCGGCGACATCTCCGACACCGACTTCCTCAACGGCACCTTCAACTTCACCGACGTCTCCGGCGAGGTCTGGAACGTCGGCACGATCAAGGCCGGCGACGACGTCATCCTCGTCGGCGCCAAGGTCGTCAATCAGGGCCGCATTCAGGCGGCCGACCAGCTGGCCGTCGGCGGCTTCAAAATCGGCGACGCCGGCACACTGGAGATGAACGTCGGCGGCGGCAAGATCACCTTCACCGTCACCGGCGATGCCACCGCCGGCGCCGTCGTCAACGAGGGCGTTCTCGAGAACGCCGCCTATGCCGCGCAGGACATGACACCGACGGCCGACATCACCGGCCTCACCGGAAAGTTCAACGCCACCACCGACCTCACCGACGGCACCTACACCACCGCTGAGCTGACGGCAAGGTCCACTACACTCAAGGCAGCGAAACCAAGACGCTGACCCCCGCCGCCCTCGGCACCGCCGACGCGTCCCTCGGCACCTACACCGCCGTCCGCATTCAGGCGCAGGAGACGATTACGTCGCTGAAGGACAAGGGGCAGGTCAACGCCGCCATCCTCGCGATGGAGGCCGCCGCCGTCAAACAAAGCGACACGGCCGAAACGGCCCCCGTTGCCGGCCTCGGCACCGGCACCGCCGGCGACGGCACACTGACCGCCGCCAAGGATGCCGCGCTCAAGGCCACCGGCGGCGAGCTCGCCATCGGCGACCTCTCCGCCGGGCAGGACATCGCCGTCACCGCGGTCAACGGCATCACGGCCGGAGACCTGACCGCCACGAACGGCGGCATCACTCTCGAAAACACCTCCTCCGGCGAAATCCGGACTCAGGCGCTCACCGCCCGAAACGGCACGCTGACCGTCAAGAACGGCGACAAGGTCGTCGTCCGGGACGCCATGGACGTCAAGGCGCTCGGCGCCGACACCACCTTCACCGAGCTGCAGGCCAAGAGCGCCGTCAAAGTCGCCGACGGCATCAATTTCGGCATCTTAGGGGCGGACTACGACTTCCAGGGCACCGTCACCACCGGAGCGGGCAAGAGCGTGGCCTTCGTCAACGCCAATGACATCAAGGTCTCCGACATCACCGCCGGCACGGAAGGCAATCGCGGCGACGTCATCCTCCACTCCAGCTCCGGCGACATCAAAGCCTCCGGCACGCTGACGGGCGAGAACGTCGCCGTCACCGTCTCCGGCGCCGGAGCCGGCGTCACGGTGAACAAAATCTCCGCCGCCGCCGGCGAAGTCGGCATCACTGCCGCGGGGTCGGTGACGCTCGAAGGCACGGTCAAGGCCCGACAGGTCGAGGTGACCGCGCTCGGCGGCGACATCCTCGCCGGTTCCGCCGCGGGAACAGTTCTTCTCGAAGCCTCACAGGCGACACTGACCGCCGCCGGCAAGATCGGCACGGAGGCGAACCCGATTCTCACCAAAGTCGGCGAGCTCTCCGCCGCCGCCGGATACGACGCGTCCGCGTCCGCGCCCATCCCGACGGCGCAGAGCGGCATCTGCCTCGTCCAGACCGAAGGCGATTGGATCATCACCGACCTGCGCGACTTCGGCACCGGCGACGTCACGCTTGTCGCTGCGGGCGACGCCACGCTCGGCCACGTCGTCTCCGCGACCGGAACCGTCTCCGTGCGCGCCGGGGGCGAGATTCTCGACGGCAACGGCGCGGGAGCCGACATCACCGCCCGAAAGGCGATCCTCGCCGCCGGCCGCGGCGCCGGCATTTCCGACGCGCTGGAAATCTCACTCTCCGGCACAGAAGGCGTCCTCCTTTGGGGCGCCGGCGTGGACGGCGGCTCGGGCGGCTGCGTGCTGATGAACGTCTCCACCGTGGGCGGCAATCCGAACCCCGCGGCCGGAGCCGCGCCGGGCAGCAACGTCATTTGGATGGTCAACGGCCGCTACGCCGGCGGCGACACTCGCCTTATCGCCTCCGCTCAGACCGCCGACGGCGCGGTCTTCGAAGACCTCCCGCTGACCATCCGAACCAATGAGGTCTTCGCGCCCTTCCTCTTCCTCTCGCTCGATCTCGGCGTCCTGCCGCCCGCGGGTCAGGGATTCATCGACTATCCCCGCCCCGTCCGGCGCCTGACCGAGCCTGAGAAGCCCGCCGACGACCGCGGCGCCCGGAGCGGGCAATGATCCGACGCGACGCCGCATAAAAAAGCGCTCCCTGCTTTCCCGGGAGCGCTTTTTTTATCGAGGCGCCGCGAACCGATTTTTCAGCGCCTCACAGCGCTTCGAGGAGGCGCGGCAGGTCGACGTTGTCGCGGATGAGGCCTTCGATGGTCGAGACCTTGTCGTGGTCGCCCGGCTGCGTCTTCACGATCATGGAGTTGATTTTCGCCGTGGTCACGAAGCATTCGCGCGCGGTCGCGACGACGGGCACCTGCAGCTGCGCGAGCATGTTGACGATGCGCGCGCCCGGCCGCAGCCCGTTCGTCAGCACGACGCCGGCGACGTGCGGCAGCGCGCCCGTTCCCGCCGCCGCGATCAGCGAGAAAAGCAGGTCTTCGCGGTCGCCCGGCGTGATGATCAGCGTTCCCGCCTCGATGTAGTCGAGCAGGCTCTGCGCGGACATCGCGCCGATGATGATCTTGTTCACGCGCGAGCTGCGCCCCGCCGCCGCGGGAACGAGCCATTCGGCGCCGATGACTTCGGCGATCTGCGAAAAGTTCGGCCGCGCGAGCGATTTTTCCAGCGGGAGCGTGCCCAACAGCGGAATGCCGAGCGCCTCGAGCGCCTTGCCGACGTAGTGCGAAATCTCGTCCTTCTTCTCCGGAATGACCTTGTTGAGGATCGCGCCGACGCACTGCACGCCCTTGCGGTCGAAGAGCGCCTTGTTGAGCGCGATTTCGTCCACCGGCTTGCCGATGCCGCCGGAGGCGACGATGATCGCCTTCGCGCCGAGCATCGCCGCGTTGTCCGCGTTCGAAGTCTCGAAGACGGAGCCGACGCCCGCGTGCCCCGAGCCCTCGATGATGACGACGTCCTTCCCGTAGGCGACGCGGTCGAACGCGCGGCAGATCGCGTTCAGAATCTTCGGGTGCATCTCCGCGGCGCGGTTCAGATAGCTGCGCGTGAACGCGGAATCGACGGCGACGGGCGACATCGCCGAGAGCGGAATCTTGACGTCGTACACGCTGTTGAGCAGGAACGTGTCCTCGTCCACCTCCACCTCGTCGGCGGTCTTGACGATGCGCTGCGCGACGGGCTTGATGTAGCTCACGTCCTTGCCGAGCGCCTTGAGGGCGCCGAAGAGACCGAGCGAGGTCGTCGTCTTGCCGTCGTTCTGTCGCGTCGCGGCGACGAAGACGCGCTTCACGGAAGTGTTCATGGGCCGCGAAAGCAGCCCGGGAACGTCGTCGGCGAATGCCGTTTTGTTGATCATCGGAATCGGATCGGAAATTCAGAAAAAAAAAGAGCGGCGGAAGCTCAGTCTTCCGCCGTCTCTCCCTTCGGATAAAGGTACTGGCGGTCCACCGCCTGCGCCGCGACGACGATCGCCGAGCCGAGAATGTCGCGCGCGGACGCGCCGCGGGAAATCTCGGCGACGGGCTTCGTCAGCCCTGTCAGAATCTGCCCGTAGCACGGAATGTCGGCGACGATCTGCGTCATCTTGGACGCGATGTTGCCGCTGTTCAGATCCGGGAAGACGAGCACGTTCGCCGCGCCCGCGACGGAGCCGCCGATTTCCTTGGTGCGCGCGGTGAAGGGGTCGAGCGCGGCGTCCACCTGCAGCTCGCCGTCGATTTCGGCGGGAATGCCGAACTCGCGCAGCTTCGCCGCCGCGAGCGTCGTCGCCGCCTTGACCTTTTCGACGGACTCGGTGCGCTTGCTCACGCTCTTGGAGGTGTAGGAAAGCATCGCCACGCGCGGCGGCACGTTGGTGAGGTGCCAGCACAGGCCGGCGGTCGTCGCCGCGATGTCGGCGAGCTGCTCGGCGGTCGGTTCGGGCACGACGGCGCAGTCCGCGAGGAACAGCGTGCCGTCCACGCCGAGCCGCGATTCCTCCATGTCCATGATCTGCATGGACGAAATCGTCTCGACGCCCTCCTGGCGCGGGAACATCTGGAAGACGACTCGCAGCGCGTTGGTCGGCACGGTCGTCGCGCCGCAGACCATCGCGTCCGCGCCGCCGGTGAGCACCATCATCGCCGCGAAGTAATTGGGCGAGAGCATGTATTCGCCCGCGTCCGTCTCGTTCATTTCCGAAAAGCGCTGCATGCCGCGGAAACGCTTCACGAAGTCCGGGAGCTCCGCCGCGCGCGCGGGCTCGATCACGCGGATGCCGTCGAGCTTGACGCCGAGATTCGCGGCGTTGATCTTGATGCGGGAACGGTCGCCGACGAGAATCGGCACGCCCAAGCGCCGCGTCGCGAACTGGCGCGCGGCCTGAATGACGCGCGCGTCCGCGCCTTCCGGGAAGACGACGCGCTTCGGGTGGTTCTGAAGACGGACGGAAAGTTTGTTGATGAGAGGCATGGTTCTGACGGTTCTTTCTTGTTGTCGGATTGAAGGTTAAGAAAACTTGAACGCCGAACGGCGAGACGTCTTCGACCGCTTTTCGCGCCGCGTGTCTTTCGTTGTTCGCCGTTCATGGACATCTGAAGCGTCCGCCGGGCGCCCGTTTGTCTCCGGGCGCCGCGCGGCGGGAACGCCTCACCAGTTCTTCTGCGTGTCCGGATAGAGCGCGTTCCACCAGTCCGAATCGTCCTTCAGCCAGCGGTCGAACCACGCGAGATGCGACTTCATCCACTGCGTGCGGCGACCGTAGCCGGAAAGAATGTGGTCTTCGGCCTTGAAGGTCACGAGCTCGACGGGCTTGCCGAGAATCTTCAGCGCGGCGAACATCTGAATCGACTCGCCCACGGGAACGTTCGTGTCCGCCTGTCCGTGGCAGAGCAGAATCGGCGTCTTGATCTTGTCCGCGGAGAAGAGCGGGCTCTGCTCCACGAAGATTTCGCGGTTCTTCCACGGGAACGAGCCCGCGGCGGCGACGGCGTTATAGACCGCGCCCCAGTAGCCTTCGCCCCAGTAGCTCGTGATGTCGCTGATGCCGGCGTGCGCGACCGCGGCGGCGAAGATGTCCGTGCGCGTCTGCAGGTACATCGTCATGAATCCGCCGTAGGAGGCGCCGATGCAGCCGATCTTCTTTTCGTTCACGAACGGGTGTTCGGCGCAGAATTTCTTCACGCCCTCGATGATGTCGTCCGAAGTGCGTCGGCCCCACGCGTTCACGTGCCCGGCGGAAAATTCCTGCCCGAAGCCCGTCGTTCCCGTCGGCTGGAGCACATAGACGACGTAGCCGTTCGCCGCCCAGAGCGGGTAGGAATAATGCGAGCCGAAGCCGCGCGTCGTCGGCGAGGTGCCGCCGTAGTAGTACACGATCATCGGGTACTTCTTGTTCGGGTCAAAGTCCGTCGGCAGGAAATACTGTCCCGTGATCTCGACGCCCGCGGAGGAGACGAAGTTCCACGGACGCTCCGTCGGCATCGCCGCTTCCGAGACGACGTCGTCGAGCGACGAAAGGTATTCGCGCGCGGCGTTCTTCTTCAGATCCACGACGTACGCCTTCGGCGGGACGAGAGAGCCCTGCCCCAGCGCGGTCGCCACGGGAACGAATTCCTTCGGATTCGTCGAGACCGAAAACCCGTAAACCGCCTCGGCGGGAACGGCGATCTTCGTGAACTTGCGGCTCGCGGGATTGTAGGCGTAAACGCTCTTGCGGTCCTTGTCCTCGACGGTCAGATAAATCCTGCCGTCGCCCGCCCAGCGCGCGGCGGCGACGCTGGGATCGAAGTCGCGCGTGATCGGATCGACCTCCTTCGTCGCCAGATCGAGAATGAACGCCTGCTTGTCGTAGGAATTGGCGGTCATGCCTTCGGGAACGTTTCTGCCGACGCCGCCGAGCGCGTTCGGGCTGCCGACCAGCAGCGCCTTCTTCCCGTCGGGAGAGAACTGCGCGAAGCTGTCGTACGAATCGTCCACGACGAGCGCGTCGAGCTTCATCGTGTCCAAATCGAGCTTGTAAAGGCTGTTGCGCGAGTATTCGGGGCGGGAATAATCCACGTCGTTCGTCGAAAAGAGAATGCTCTTCCCGTCGGGCGAGACGGAATTGAGCGAAGTCGATTTCGTTCCCGCCGTGAGCGGACGCATCACGCCGTCGGCGAATTTGTAAAGGTAAAGATACGTGCGGTTGCGGAACGCGCCGGAACGGTCGGCGATGTTGAGCACGCGCGTGAAATTGTCCGTCGGCGCGACCCATTTTTCCGTCTTCGAGACGATGAAGCCGCTTTCGTCAGGGAGCCAGGTGTAGCCGTGATTGTCGTGCGGCAGATCTTCCGCGAGCGTCGTCTCGACGCCCGTCGCGACGTCGATCGCGACGTAGGACGCCCTGCCGAGCGCGACCTTGCGGCGGTAAATCCGCGCGCCCTGAGGCATCCACGCGTAGTCGGCGCCGTCGGCGCGGAAGACGACCTTGCCGCTCGCGAGCGCGCGCACTTCGATGCGCCAGCGCACGCTCTCGTCCGCCTTCAGCTCGGAAAACGTGTTCATCACGTATTTGCCGTTCGGAGAAATCGCGCCGCCCACGACGCGCTCGCCCTCGTTCACGTCCGCGATCGTCAGCGGACGCTTGTCGGAAGCCTTCGGGAACGCGATCGCGACCTTGTCCGGCGCCTTGCTCGTCACGATCTCCGCCGAAAGCGCCGGCGTCGCCTTGTCGCCCGCGGCGACGAGCGTCTTGACGAGGATTTCGCAGCGCGCGACCTCGAGAGAAAGTTCCGCCTCCGCCGTTTCCGCCTTCTCGGCGGATTCCTGCGCGCTCAGCTTGTCGGCGACCTTCGCGCCGTTCACGTAAACCTCGCAGCGCTGCGGCGTCTTCACCTTGAGCTTCGCCTTGACGTACGCGCTCGGCGTCACGAAAAAGCGATAGACGCGCAGCGTCGCGGGCTCGCCCTCGGCGGGCGCGGCGGCGTCCTGCGGCGCGAAGAAACCGTCCTGCACGATCGCGGGAACGAACGCCAGCTTGTCCGCGTCCGGGATCGGCAGCCGCAGCGCCGCCTCGGCGTCGAAGACTTTGCCGTCCAGATTCTTCACGTCGGCGAAGGCGGGCGCGGGAACGGCGAGCGCCGCGGAAACGTCGCACGCGGGAACGGCGAGCACGGTGTCCTTGGGCTGCGCCGGCTTTTCCGCCTCCGCGCACGCGGCGCAGTCGGGAGCGCACGCGGCGGGCTGTTCGGGCGCGTCCGCCGGAGCGGTTTCCGCGCAGATCCACGCCGGGCAGAGCAACGCCGCCGCGGCGAAAAGCGTTTTCACGTCGAAAAGAGTCTCGTATTTCATAAGCACTGCCGAAATTCTGCTCCCCTTCGCGCGTTTTCGCGACAAAAAAACGCCCCCTTCCGGCAAGGAGACGGGCGAGCGAAACGTGAAGCCGCGCCGCCTGAAAAACTTTTTTAACTTCCTTTGACTTAGCGGTTTTTAGAAAAGCTTAAGGGTTAAAGCTTAAAGGAAAGTTTCCGCGGAAGGATTTCGATGAAGCGCTCCCGAAAGAAGCCGCAAAAAAGGCGGCGTTTCCGCCGCCTTTCGTCCGGGAGCACCCCGCCTCACTTCGTCTGCTTCATGATCTCGTCGGTGATTTCCTTGACGAGCGCCTCGACGTCCGCCGGAGCGTCCGCCTTCGCCTTGCATTCGCAGGGCTTCGCGGGCGTGCTCAGCTTGCACGTGGCGTTGCCGGCGAGGATTTCCCACGGATCCGCGTCGCAGAGATTCGCGACCTTCAGCCCGAAACGGTCGTCCGGCAGATTCATCTGTTTCTTCAGATCGAGAATTTCCGCCATGCCTTCGTTCGAAATCGCGGGACCGCGCTTCGGCAGCTGGTTCGCGAGCAGGATCGTGCGGCAGAGCGCGTCGGCGATCTCCATCTTGTAATACGCGTCCTCGACGCCCGTGCCCCAGGTGATGACGCCGTGAGACGCCATCATGATCGCCTGGTGCGTCGGCGCGAGCTCCGCGCAGAACTTCGCCACGTCCGGGCTGCCCGGCGTCGCGTATTTCGCGATCGGAATGCGGCCGAGAAAGATTTCGGATTCGGTGAGCAGGCAGGTCGGCGGCTCCACGCCCGCGACCGCGAACGCCGTCGCGTGCACCGGGTGCGCGTGAATGACGGACATCGCCGTCGGGCACACCTTCATGATCGCGATGTGCGTGTTCACCTCGCTCGTGCGCTTCCACGTGCCCGCGAGCTGCTTGCCCTTCGCGTCCACCATGCCGAGCATGTCGGGCGTGAGGAAGCCCTTGCTGACGCCCGTCGGCGTGCACAGGTAGCGGTCGCCGTCCACGCGGACGGAAATGTTGCCGCCGTTGCCGTCCACGAACTCGCGCAGCCAGATGCGGCGTCCCATGTCGCACATCTGGTACTTGAGCGCCTCGCACTCGGGAGAATTGAAGTAATCGACGTCCTCCTTCTTGTAGCCGGACTGGTCGGCGGGCGTCGGGCAGAAATTGCGCGTCGAGGGACCGCTCGCCGTGAGGCGCGCGAGCGCGGGATCGCCGACGAAATTCGCCGAGGCCGGCGCGCCCGCCTTCGGCGCCGCGGGAACGGCATTCGTCGCGGCGGGAGCCGTGCCCGCCATCGCGGGATCGAAGACGAGGCGGACGCCCGCTTCCGTGAGCACGTCGCGCGCGATCGGCGTCACGCGCATTTCCGGTCCGTGGCGGAACACCTTGGCGCCTGTCTTCACGAAGGCTTCCGCTTCTGCTTGGTTAAAAAGTTTCATGGGAAAATATGATGAAATTTCGGGGTTGATTGTTCCGACAGTCTGAACGTTTCCCGCGCCCCGCGCAAGAATTTATCTCCGCGCCGCCGCGCGCTCGCCGCCGACTATCCGTTATCAGTTATCCATTATCAGTTATCCATTATCCGCCATCCGTCAGCCTTGCGCGCCTCTTCCGATGGAGAGATATTCCACGCCGGCGGCGCGCATCGTCGCGGGAGCGAAGCAGTTGCGCCCGTCCAGCACGAGCGGACGCTTCATCAGCCTTACGAACGTTTCCGGCGCGAGCGCCTTCACCGCCGGCCATTCCGTGAAGATGAAGCACACGTCCGCGCCCGCGAGCGCGTCTTCCGGGCTCCCGCAGTATTCCAGCTCGTAGGGATAGAGCCGCCGGAAATTGTTCGCCGCCACCGGATCCCACGCCGCCACGCGCGCGCCGTCGTCCAGCAGCAGCGGCACGTTCGCCAGCGCGGGACCGTCGCGCAGATCGTCCGTTCCCGGCTTGAACGCCAGCCCGAGCACCGCCGCGCGCAGCCCGTCGAACGATTCGTGGAACCTGCGCGCCTTTTTCAGCAGCTTCAGCTTCTGGTTGTCGTTCACCTCGATCGCCGCCTTCACCGTCTTGAGCTCGCAGTCGTGAAAATTCGCCAGCCAGTGCAGCGCCTTCGTGTCCTTCGGGAAGCACGAGCCGCCGTAGCCGATGCCCGCCCGCAGAAACTTGTCCCCGATGCGCGCGTCGAAGCTCATGCCCGCCGTCACCGAATCGATGTCCGCGCCCACGATCTCGCACACGTTCGCGATCTCGTTGATGTAGGAGATCTTCAGCGCCAGAAAATCGTTCGACGCGTACTTCACCATTTCCGCGCTCCGGCGGTTCATCACGAGCACCGGCGCCTCGAAGCCCGCGTACATCGCGCGGATCTTCTCCGCCGCGGCCGCCGATTCCGCCCCGATCACGATGCGGCTCGGGCGCATCGTGTCGCGCACCGCCGTGCCCTGCGCCAGAAATTCCGGATTGGAGACGACGTCGATCTTCACCCGCCCCGCGACGCGTTCCCGCAGCCGCGCCTCCACGCGGTCGTTCGTGCCGATGGGAACCGTCGACTTGACGATCACCACGCAGTCCCGCCCCGCGCGCGCCGCGATCTCGTCCACGACCGCGAACAGGTAAGACAGATTCGCCGAGCCGTCCTTCTTCTCCGGAGTGCCCACGCCGATGATGATGACTTCCGCGTCGCGGTACGCCGCCGCCGAGTCCGTCGTGAACGTCAGCCGCCCGCGGTTCTCGCGCAGCAGCGCGTCGAGCCCGTCTTCGTAAATGGGCGACGTTCCCGCGTTGAGCAGCGCGATCTTCTCTTCGACGACGTCCGTGCACGTGACGTCGTGCCCGTGCGCCGCAAGGCACACGCCCGTGACCAGACCGACGTAGCCGGTTCCTGCAACTGTGATTTTCATGAGGTTATGGAGGTTATGAAGGTTATGAGGTTAAGGTTTCCCGGGAGCGCCTTCCGGAAAGGCGGCGCGCCCGCCGCGTCTCGAAATCCTTCCCGCGCAAATTCCGAGTGAAAGACGGCGTTCCAGTCTTCGCCCCCAAGGAGCTTGTTCGCATAAATTTCGCCCTTCCCGTTTTCAGTCCCTTAGGGGCTGCTCGCAGATGAGCACCGTTTCGCCGGAAACGCTCTCGATCGTCGGCTTAAACACTTTGAATTTGTAACCCAAATCCCACCTCTCGATCATCGGCTTGATGTCCAGAAAATCGCTGATGTTGTGATAAATCGAAATCAGCAGAACAGGCTTCTGTTCGCAAATCGTCTTCTTCGCTCCGCGCAGAAACGCCTGTTCCGCGCCTTCGATGTCGACTTTAATCAGCCCCACTCGAATCCTATGCTCCGCGACAAAATCGTCCATCGCGACAACCGGACATTTTTCAACGTATTTCGGATTTTTTACCATCCCCGG
The DNA here is from genome assembly GCF_050314555.1 of Candidatus Spyradosoma sp. SGI.093. Taxonomy (NCBI): domain Bacteria; kingdom Pseudomonadati; phylum Verrucomicrobiota; class Opitutia; genus Candidatus Spyradosoma; species Candidatus Spyradosoma sp. SGI.093. The sequence continues at coordinate 97,296 of NZ_JBNPNH010000008.1, forward strand.
ATTCTGCGAACTGCCGGACCCCATGATGCGCAGCTCTATCTCGCCTTTCTCGGCTCCTACCGCCGTGTGCACGGGAACGACGTTGGTCAGCCCGTTCAGCTCAATGGTCTTAAGCAGGTGCTTATAATTTTCGGAAGAGGCCTCGAAGCTATAGACTTTCCCTTCCGTCAGCCCGTGCAGCATAAGCGCGGAATCGCCGATGAACCCGCCGACGTCCAAAATGTCTTTCCCTCGAATCTGCTCTGCAGAATCAAGCTGAGAAATGCCGTGATTGTAGAGAAACACGCTCGCCTCGAAATGCTTTATCGGCAGGAAATAATTTTTCCACACGAAAAGGCTGTCCGATATCGTCAATATCGTTTTTTCAAAATTCCGAACCAGGCGTAATCGTTTCTTTTCTTCCGGAGTCCAAAGATCCAATTTCGTCTTTGCTCCTTTAATCATCTGCAATCTGCGGATGATGACGCCGACGGTCTCAACGCTTTCTTCCGGCAAGCCCGCGATGAGTTTTCGAAAACGCGCCTCAAAATCAGGCGCAGAAACTATATCGCAAAGACCTCGCTCCTCTCTCGTCCGAATTTCATACGGACAATCGTAGAGAACGTCCGTTCCTTCGAGGACCGCAAGCACGCGTTTCTCGCTTTCGGGCACGCTTTTCGCGAGCGCCGCAAGTGCAAGGTTCGTCTGCGTGGCGGATTTCTCCTGTTCCCGCGTCAGCGCTTCTCCCGTTTGGACGAAAGCATCTCGGAGATGTTTTTCAGCCGAGGCCGCAGACGCACGAAGCTCGTTTTTCACCGAGGTCGCTTCCCGGGCAAGCGCTTCTTCGAACGCACGGGAAAGCGCATCCGCGCGGGCATTCACGCTGCGAACGGTTTCTGCCGCCGTCTGCGCCGATTCGCTGCGCACCGTGCTCAAGGCTTCGCGCACGTCCTCAAGCCGCGCCTCCAGATTCTCTTCGGAGGAGAGCAGCTCGTTTTTCACCGAGGTCGCTTCCCGGGCAAGCGCTTCTTCGAACGCACGGGAAAGCGCGTCCGCGCGGGCATTCACGCTGCGAACGGTTTCTGCCGCCGTCTGCGCCGATTCGCTGCGCACCGTGCTCAAGGCTTCGCGCACGTCCTCAAGCCGCGCCTCCAGATTCTCTTCCGCGCTGAGCGTCGCATGTTTCACCGCGAGCGTCTTCAAGATCAGCATTTCGCGCGTTTCGGAAATCGCCGCACGCAACACGCGTTCCGTCGCAAGCGTCTGGTTCTTCAGCTCCGTCTTGCTCGACGCGAGTTCGCGCGAAAGCGCCTCGGCGCGTTCCCGAACTGTCTTGAGATCCGCCCGAACAGCGTTGAGAGCACGGCGGTTTTCGTCGAACGCGCGACGGTTCGCGTCGCTCATCCGCCGCAGCTCGTCGAGCAGGATGCGCGTCTGCTCTTCCGCCGCGCGGCGCAGATGCCGCTCCGCGTGCGCGATCTTTCCGCGCGTCGCGGGAATGAGCGCGTCGAAAATCCGCCACAGAACGCTGCGGGAACGCTTCGCCTCGCGCAGACGCGCCAGCTCCTGCGACGAAAGCGCGCGCACGTCCACGCCGTCCCGCGGCGTCAGATTCAGATGCCGCGCGCGGAACGCCTTGCGCTTTTTCTTCGAAAAAATGAACAGCGAAGCCGCCCGCACCGCGAAACGCTTCAGCGCCGAATCCCGACGCAGCTCCGGACGCACGTTCACGTCGATCCCGTCCTTCGGCGTCAGATCCATGTGCCGCGCCCGCCAACGCTTCCGCGCCGCCTTGTTCAGAATGAACAGCGCCCCCAAACGCACCACGAACCGCGGCAAAACCATGGGAGAGGCGACGTTCCCGGCGCGTCTCCCGGATGGTTTGACCGCAGATTCCCGCGTATCAACGCAAATTTCCTTCTTCTCCGCATCGATTTTCGCAACGCGTTCCCGCACGCCGTCGAGCCACGCGGAATCTTTCAGTTCGCCCGACAAAAGCTCGCGGGAACGCGCGCGGTCTTCCATGGAAATCTCGCGATAAAAACGCACAAGTGTTTCAGAAGTTCCCCGTGCATAGCCGCGCAAAACTTCAACGATTGCGGCTCCGAGGAATTTCTCCTTCAATTTTTCCAGCTCGAAAACGACGGTCGCATAGCTTTTGAAATTCCGGAAGGAGATTTTCTTATTCGTCATCGTGCTTCCCGCGCGGACTCGCCGACGAAAAAGCGCGTCGGAGATGCTTTTAGCCCGCTTTGCAGCGAGAATCATTTTCCAGAAAAATACGTTGTCTTCGTAGAGAATACCTTCCGGAAACCGAATTGAATTTTCATTCAAAAATCTTCTGGTAGAACAATAACAACATGCACTTGGAGAAAACCCGCAGCCCGCGTTCTTGAACGCGAGAACGAGCGACTGCCCGCTCTGCGCCTCGAACGGTCTGCGCTTGTAAAGCGTTTTATACACGGGGTGAGCTTTCTCAAGATCCTCGCTCTCGAAAAAGCTTTCCGCACCGAAAAGCAGAACATCGAGCGAGTTTTTCTCCATTTCCGCGAACATTTTCCCGAGCGCGTCCTGCGGAGAAACGTCGTCCGAATCCATGAAGTAGATATATTTTCCTCGGGCGACGGAAAGCCCCGCATTACGCGCTGCGGAAAGACCGCGGTTTTCCTGCGAAATGATACGCATGCGCGAATCTTTCGACGCGTATTCTTCGAGGATCGCGGGCGAGCCGTCCGTCGAGCCGTCGTTCACGCAGATAATTTCGATGTTTTTCAGCGTCTGCCCGCAAATTGAATCCAAGCATTCCCGCAGATATTTTTCGACGTTATACACGGGAACGACGACGGAAACGAGCGGGTAATCGACCTCCACAAGCAGTTCGTAAAGCGGGATTTCATTCAGGAAGTTTTTATAAAGCTTTTCTTTCTCGTTCACCTTTGCCGCCAAAGCGTGGATTCGAGCGAGAAATTCCGGTTTGTAGTTGGAAAGTTCCGGATTCTCGTTAATCTGGGGGAGCACGACTTTGAGCATCTGGACGAATCTTCCGTGAATCCAAGAATAATACCCGACATCATAAATTCCTCGTGCGTTCAGCAAATCTATTCCACGTCCTACATAATTCAAATTGTCGTCAAAGTAGGCCTTGGAAAAGATATGCGTTACGGAGGATTCGTTTTTCACATAGTAGTAAAATACATCCGGGACAAGAACGACGGACTCTTCTTTCTGACAGACTTTCAACAAGAAAAGTACATCTTCTCCCACAAGAAATTTCTCGTCTGCAAAACAAATCTTGTTTTTCTTGAGGAGATCAGAATCGTAAATCGCACTCGTAAATTGGTAGTGAAACCTAGCGAACAGCGGAAGCTCGCCTTGTTTTTTCTCGATAAAAGAATTAGCGGACCAAGTCGTCTCCTCCACAACTCCGTTCAGAACTCTTTTCAGGTCAGCTTTGGCAATCGCCAAGCCATTTTTCACTGCGGCACCGAAAAGTTTTTCATAGAAATCTGAATCAATGTAGTCGTCCGCATCCACGAAGCCGATGTATTTTCCCCTCGAAAATTGAATTCCCGCATCACGCGCTTTCGCCGCGCCGGCGTTTACTTGTTCAATCACTTTGATTCTCGAATCTTTCGCGGCGTATTCTTCAAGAATCCGCGAGGAAGAGTCGGTGGAACCGTCGTCCACGCAGATGATTTCGATTTCCTTGAGCGTCTGATTGACGACGGAATCGAGGCACTGCCGCAGGTATTTTTCGACGTTGTAAACGGGAATGACGACGGAAACGAAGGGAGCGACCTTCAGCCTTCCTTGTATTAAGGCTTCTTTCTTGATTTCAAGAAACTCATCTTTGCAAGCCATCCATTCACAAGCAAACGGAATTTCATTGTTTTCCCAAGGCTTTTGCGTCCCTGCAAAATGAACGATTCTTACATCATCGTTTAAGATTTCTTGTATGGAATGAATCTTTGTTCCGCATATCTCATGGAATCGCTCAAAGAACTCGACGGATCCAATCTTTCTCGAATTCTGATAATACCAAACCGGCAAGAAATTATCTCGAAAGTCAAGAAAGCAGACGTTTCCTGCGAAGCACATGTTGAATATCGTCTGATCCATCAAGGAGAAATCCGTACTCTTCCGCTTTTCCTCGAGGAGCGTCTCCGACATCCTGCGGGATCTTAAAAGAGCAAGATTGAGAAGCATCATCCCCGAGTTAAATAGCCACTTCTTGAATTTTTGAACCTTAGGAACTTTGCTCGTCAAGACCCATGCATCCGTAACGACTGCAGCATAGCAGTGTCCTAAAAATTTACAAAAAAGCTCACCCAAATCTCTGCGGACAAGCACATCGCCGTCGAGATAAAGAACGCGATTCAGATTCGGAAGCAGCTCCGGCAAAGAAAATTTCAAAAGCGCCGCGGGCGTCGCCATGCAATGACCTCGCTCCTTCGCTTTATGAAGCGTCGCG
>NZ_JBNPNH010000009.1:0-72679 GCF_050314555.1 Candidatus Spyradosoma sp. SGI.093
ATCTTTTGCCTTCGGTGCACTTTTTTATTGAGGCATCGCGACCGCGCGCGGAATTTTTAGGAAAACCGCGAAGACAAAGGAGGCTCGGCGCCTTCGCCTGTTTTCCGAAACCTTCTTTAAGCTTTAACCCTTAACCTTTTAAACTTTTACCTATCCGAAGGTTTTTCTTTGTTGAGCGGCGGGCGTCCCCGCGCTATGCTCGCGCGCCATTATGAACGAAGAACAGATGCGTCTCCAAAAATATCTTTCGCAGGCGGAAGTGTGTTCCCGCCGCAAGGCGGAAGAGCTGATCGCCGACGGGCAGGTCCGCGTGAACGGCAAAGTCGCCGAGCTCGGCCAGTGCGTCGTTCCCGGCGAGGACGTCGTGAAGATCGGCAGGCAGGTCATTTCCCTCGGCAAACGCGAAAGCATCGTGCTGATGATGAACAAGCCGCGCGGCTACCTGTGCACGAATCTCGATCCGAACGACGGGCAGACGGTCTTCCAGCTCATTCCCGAGACGTGGGCGGCGCACAAGCTCTTCTGCGTCGGGCGGCTCGACAAGGATTCCGAGGGGCTGCTGCTCATCACGAACGACGGCGACCTGGCGAACCGCATCATCCATCCGTCGAGCGACGTCGTGAAGCGCTACGAAGTGACGCTCAACCGCGAATACGACCCCGCGCTGACGCCGCGCCTGCTCAAGGGCGTGAAGCTCAAGAACGAGGACGGCGAGGACGAATTTCTGCGCTTTTCGAACGTGATCCGTTTTCCCGACGGCAAGAAGCTCGAAATTCACCTGAACCAGGGACGCAAGCGGGAGATCCGCCGCCTGCTCGAAGTCTTCGGCTTTTTCGTGAAGACGCTGCGCCGTTTTCAGATCGGCGGGCTCATTCTGAAGAAAATGCCGCCGGGCGACTGCCGCAAGCTGACGAAGAAGGAAATCGACCTCATCTTCGCCAAGCACGGGAACGCCGATCCCTCGCGCCCGAGCGCCGTGAAGCGCCAGAACAAGGCGGCGCTGCGCGGAGAAAAGGCGGCGGAGCCCTCGCGCACGCTCAAGAAGGCGCACCGCAGGTTCGAAGAGGAGAAGGAACGCCGCGCCGTCATCGAAAAGAAACTGCAGGTCAAGCGCGACGTGCGCCGGGCGACGCGCGCGGCGAAGCTCGCCGAAGCGGCGGACGTTCCCGCGGAGGCGCCGACGCTCGTGCCGAAGCGCTCCCGCGCGAAGAAGAGCGCCGCGTCCGAATGGAAGACGCAGCAGCGCCCGCACGCGAAGAACGCCCGCACGCGCTCCTACGCGAGCCGGAAGAAGAAAGCTTGAGAAAGCTTAAAGGTTAAGGCTTAAAGCTTAAAGGGAAGTTTGCGCGGGAAGAATTTCGGCGGGCAGGCGAGACGCTTGCCTGCCGATAAAAATTCGCGTTCATTCGCGGTTTTTCTTCGCGTCTTTGCGGGAGGACCTGCACTTCGACGCCGTCCGCGTTTTGGCTTTCCTTTCCCGCGAAAATTTAGGAGAATGTCCCTATAGCCATGTTCGCATTACCCTTCAAAAAAACGTTCCGGAACTCCCGCCGACGCGGATTTTCGCTGGTCGTCGCGCTCGTCATGATGGCGCTGATGCTCCTCATCGCGATTTCCCTCGTGTCGTTCGTCTATCTCGAATCGCAGATCGGCGGCTACCGCGTCAAGCGCTACCAGGCTCAGGCGAACGCCGTCTGCGGTCTCCGCATCGCGCTCGCGCAGCTCCAGCTCCTCGCCGGCGACGACCAGCGCGTCACCGCCACGGCGGACATTCTCGACCAGGGCGGGACCAACAAGTCGCTCCCCTCGGGAACGCCCTACAAGGGCAAGCGCCATTGGACGGGCGTCTGGGCGACCGGCGGGCTCGACAAGTCCGATTCGCAGAAGCTCCGCGACTGGGATTACAAGGATCCCGACGCCAAGCCCTTCCTCGGCTGGCTCGTTTCCGGCTACGATTCCGACTCCGGCAATTTCTCCCCGCTCGACCAGCCCGTCTCGAAGTCTTCCGTCGACGCGGACAAGGGCAAGGAGCTCGTCTCCGAGGCCGTCAACGCCTACGACGTGGACGACGACAGCCCCGAGCTCGTCACCCTCGTCGGCGCGGGAACGCTCGGCAAAAAGACCGGCTGGGAGGACGACGTCGTCAAGGTGCGCCGCGTTCCGCTCGAAAAGCGCACCGATTTCCAGCGTTCCGCCAAGGGCGCCGGTTCCTTCGCCTACTGGGTCGGCGACGAAGGCGTGAAGGCGCGCGTGAATCTCTCCGACGCCTACGCGCGCGAGTTCGATTCCTCGCTCAACGACTTCCAGCGCACGCTCCGTGCCACGCCTCAGCGCGTCGGCGCCGAAGTCATCACCGGCATCAAGTCCTTCGACGACTGGTGGAGCGCCGACGCCAAGAGCGCGGGAACGGCCTCCGCCGCCAGGCTCCCCTACGTGCTTTCCCTCGGCAATCTCGCCGCCTACGCCGACGAAGATTCCGCCGACTTCCTCAAAAACGCCCGCGCGCTTTACCACGACGTCTCGTTCTGGTCCCGCGGCGTCTTCGCCGACGTGTACAGCGGCGGTCTCAAGACCGACCTTTCCGTCGCCTTCGAAATGCCCTGGTTCGGCGGGAACGACGGCTTCAACAAGGGCTTCCGCGACTACCCGCAGTTCCACGGCTCCGGCGAAAAGAACGGGCTCAACCTGCTCAGCTATTTCTCGGTCGACAACAACGAGACGACGAAATGGTGGCTCGAACAGCCGTCCGAGGGGCTCGGCTACGTCTATGAGTTCGACACGAAGATCGCCAAGCGCGGGAACTCCGACGGCCGCTATCTGCGCGGACCGACCTGGGACGTCTTCCGAAACTACTACCGCCTCTACAAGCGCGAAGTCGAAAAGCGGGGCGTGCGCGGGCTGAAGGCGTCCGACGATTCCACGTGGCTCGCGACCGGCATGGCGCCGTACAGCTACCTGCAGGGCGACCCGCGCCACGTCCGCGAGAGCACGTCCGTCAACGTCTCCACCGGCTCCGGACAGGCGACGACGCAGACCTACAAGGGCGTCTTCTCTCCGAAATGGAACTACGCGGCAGCGTCCTGGCGCGGCGGCATGGAATACAACAACAGCGCCGGACACGGCGGCGACTACACCAACTTCGTCGATGCGCCGACGTACCTGACGGAAGTCTCCGGCGATCCCGACTACAAGGTCGAGCAGGGCGCCGTTTACGCCAACACTTCCACGGGCGTGCAGAAGGGGTCCGCGATTATCCCGCAGTCGATGCGTCTCGCGCCGGAAGTGCTGCGCTTTTCGATGAAGTTCTCGCTGATCTTCAATCAGGATTCCGCCGCGCTCATCGCGGAGCCGCTCTTTGTGCTCCACAATCCCTACAACGTGCCGATCGAGTTCTTCGGTCTCGGCATGAACGTCACGAAATTCTATCCGTTCTCTCTCCTCCTGCATCGCGAGGACGGCGGGAAATTCTGGTATTGGAAAAACACTTACGTCGGCTACAACCGGACGGTCGGCGCGGACGGCGAATACACCGGAAACACGGACAATCTGATCGAAAGCGAGTACATGCAGATTCCGTTCTGGTTCTTCAGCGGCAATTATTCCGGAAAGACCGCTCATTCGCTCTACCTTTTCGCGGGAACGAGCTCCTACACGGGTTCGCCGAACGGCTCCATCGTCATGCAGCCGGGCGAGGTGAAGCCCGTTTTCGCCTATTCCAAGCAGTATCCGGTCAAGCTCAAGGTCGGCGGCGGCGGAACGAACAACAACGCCGGCGACGAAATTTACGGTCTCGCGAATTCGCTCGGCAATTTCGAGCCCGACCCCGAAGGCGGTCTGCCCGGCTTCGAAATTCCGATGGCGTTCGCCAAGATGAAGAATCCGGCGGACCTGAACTGCGATTTCTCGATTTCCCTGGGGCATGCCGCTCCCGACCTTTGGGGCGCTTCCGGCACCGCGGCGGTGGCGCAGCTCGAATCCGACATGCTCCTCTTTTACCTGTTCTACCCGCAGAGCGCGATCGGAGAAAACATGAAGGACAAAGACATGCTGACGCGCACTTGGAACGACCCGAGCAGCTCTTCCGGCTGGTCGGACCAGGCGGACGAAACGCTGCTCCAGAACATCTCCGTCAGCCGCATCTCGCTTTACAGATACAACAGCCAGCGCATCGGCAACCAGTCGTCCGAATGGGTGAAGCTCGGCAAGTCCTTCTACCGCGAATCGGGCACGGGCTGGGACGGCGCGCGCAAGCAGGCGCTCTGCGTCTATGAAGTCTATAAGGGAGGCGCGGAAGACACTCCCTTCGCCGGCCCGCTGCTTTCGAACTCGCGCCCGTGGGTCGTCGATCCGCGCTCGTGGAACTCCGAGAAGCTGGTCGACGACAACGCGCCGAGCCAGATTGGCGAAAAGCCGCGCGGGAACTTCGTGAACGCCGGTCCGGGCTGGATCGCGCAGATCCGCACGGACGGCATCGACGAAATGGACGCGATCGAGCACACCGGCGACGGTCAGGCGTATTGGGGCGACAGCACGGGCGCCGACGGGCAGACGAACGTCGTGCTTTACGAAGTGCCGACGCGCCCGATGACGTCGCTCGGGCAGTTCCAGAGCGTCGACTGCTCGGTCCTGGACTACGAGCCGAGCTACGTCGTGGCGAATTCGTATCCGCCGATCGGCAACAAGGATCTTTCGACGCTCTTCGATTGGCCGGAACACAAGGCGGGAACGCCGCCGCAGCAGCCGCGCGCGGACACGCCCTTCGCGGCGAATCTCGCGCTCTTCGACCGCTATTTCTTCTCCGGCGTCAATTTCGGCGATCTCGACGGACAGCAGAAAAACGTCTCCGCGTTCGCGCGCAAGCTGCTCGACGACGAGGCTGCGAACCCGCTCGCGAACCCGCGCGTGTCGCTGATCCGCGACCGCTCCGACCCGGACCGCACGGACGACGTCGTGACCGAAGAGCTGAAGGACCCGAACAAGGTCGCGCGCAATTTCCTCTACGAAGGCGCGTTCAACGTCAATTCCACGTCCGTGGAGGCTTGGAAGGCGCAGCTCGCGAGTCTGCACAAGCAGTATCTGAAGATCGACGGCGATTATTCCGAGGCGGAAGATTTCCCGATCGTGCGCTTCATGAAGCTCATCGGCAAGGACGCCGGCGGCGAAGGCAAGAACAACTCCGGCGTCGGCGACAGCGACGGCGACGAAGGTTCCGGCTGGCGCTGGTACCGCGCGCTGAAGGACAGCGACCTGCAGTCGCTCGCCGAAAAAATCGTCGAAGAAGTGCGTCTGCGCGGCCCCTTCATGTCGATGGCGGACTTCGTGAACCGCCGCTACAACGCGAGCGACGACACGGCGCGCTCGGGAACGCTGCAGGCGGCTATCGACAAGACGAGCTCGATCAACAAGAGCATGGGCGAAGCGAAGAACACGCCGGACTCGACGCAGTTCCCGAACCTGATTCCCTCGACGGGCAAAGCCTCGAAAAAGGCGGGCGCGACGGGCTACCTGACGCAGGGTGACGTGCTCTCGAGCCTCGGCGCGGGCATGACGGTGCGCTCCGACACGTTCACGATCCGCGCCTACGGCGACGTCTTCGGGCTGAGCGGGAACGCCGAGGCGCGCGCCTACTGCGAGGCCGTCGTGCAGCGCCTGCCGGATTGGGTCGCCGACGAGGAGGACGCAGTGCTGGAAAGCGCGGACAAGACGATCTTCGACTCGCTGCAGGTGCGCAAGAACTACCGCTCGCAGTCGCTCGGCAACGACGAGCATTTCTTCGAGAAGTTCGAACGCAACACGCAGCTGAAGGCCGTGAACCGCCTCTTCGGCCGCCGTTTCAAGATCGTGTCGTTCCGCTGGCTCACCCCGGACGAAATTTGAAGAAAAGGTTAAGGGAAAAGTTGAGGGCTTAAAGCTTAAAGAAAATTTTCTCTAAGCTCTCAACTCTCATCTCTCCTCTTTCCTTTAATCTTTAACCCTTAACCTTTAAGCTTTATTCCCATGTTCAATTGGCTCAAAAGCCGCTCGAGCGGCGTTCTTCTTCATCCGACCATGCTGCCTTCCCGCCAGGGCATCGGCACGCTCGGCGCTTCCGCGCGTCAGTTCGCGGACGCGCTGGCGGACGCGCGCGTCGGCTATTGGCAGGTCTGCCCGCTCGGGCCGACGGGCTTCGGCGATTCGCCGTATCAGTGCTTTTCCTCGTTCGCGGGAAATCCCTTTCTCGTCGATTTCGAGAGTCTGGCGGAGCAGGGCTTTCTCGACGCCGCGGATCTGGAGCCCTTCGCGGCGCTCCCGCGCGACCACGTGGAATACGGCGCGCTTTGGAGCGTCTTTCACGCCTGCGCCGACAAGCTCTACGGGAACGTCAAAAAAGATCCCGCGCTGCTGACGCGGCTCGGAGACTTCGCGACCTTCCGCCGCGACAACGCGTATTGGCTCGAAGGATACGCGCTCTACACGGCGCTGAAAAAGCATTTCGACGGCGCCCCGTGGTACGCGTGGCCGGCGAACGCGCGCCGCTTCGAATCCGCCGCGAAGGCGAAGTGGGGCGCGGGCGTGCTCGCGGAAAAGGAAAAGACGGAGATCGTGCAGTTCATCTTCTTCGCGCAGTGGCGCGAACTGCGCGGCCACGCGCGTTCCCGCGGCGTGAAGATCGTCGGCGACGTGCCGATCTTCACGGCGCTCGACAGCGCGGACGTCTGGCAGAATCCGGGCATTTTTCAGATCGACAAAAAGACCGCCGAGCCCCTCGCCGTCGCGGGCGTGCCTCCGGACTATTTTTCGGCGACCGGCCAGCTCTGGGGCAATCCGCTCTACGACTGGGCGGCGCTCAAGAAGACCGGCTACGCGTGGTGGATCGCGCGCCTGCGGGCCTGCTTCGCGCTCTACGACGTCGTGCGCATCGACCATTTCCGCGCCTTCTACGATTACTGGCGCATTCCCGCGGGAGCGCCGGACGCCCGCACGGGCGAGTGGGTGCTCGGTCCCGGGCTGGAGTTCTTCGACCGCGTGCGCCGCGCGCTCGGAAACGCGCAGTTGATCGCGGAAGACCTCGGCGACATGAACGACGGCGTGCGCAAGCTGCTCGCGGACACCGGGCTGCCCGGCATGGCGGTGCTGCAGTTCGCCTTCGGCGGCGATCCGAAAAATCTTTACCTGCCGCACAACATCGGCGCGAACACGATCGTGTATCCGGGAACTCACGACAACAACACCGTCGTCGGCTGGTACGCGTCCGCCGCCGAACACGAGCGCGATTTCTTCCGCCGCTACCTGTGGACGGACGGGAACGAGCCGCACTGGGCGCTCGTCAACGCCGCGCTGAAGTCGCACGCGCGCCTCGCCGTGATTTCCGTGCAGGACCTGCTCGGACTCGGCGCCGAAGCGCGCTTCAACGAGCCGGGAACGGAACTGAAGAACTGGCGCTGGCGCCTCTCCGACGCCGATTTCGCACGCTTCCGCGCCGACGTCGTGCCGCGCCTGCGCGAGCTCGTCGAAATCTCCGGAAGAGCGTGATTGCGAAGAAAGTGATGAGGTTATGAAGTTATGGTGGTTATGAAGTTCATTGCGCTCGGCGAAGCGAAAAGCAATCAACTTCCTATAACCTCCATAACCTCCTCACCTTTCCCTGCAAAAAATTCTCCTTTTTCCTCCGTTTTTCCCTTTACAATTCCCGCGAAAAACGTTTTTCTAAGCACCTTCTTATGCAAAAAACTAAGAAATCCATCGCAAAACGGTTCAAAGTGACCGGCAGCGGCAAACTGATGCGTCGCTCGCCCAACACGCGTCACCTTCTCCGCAACAAGAGCACGAAGTCTCGTCGTCGCTCCGGTGCGGACAAGCGTGTCGACGAGGGCTTCGAAAAGACCTTCAAGTCCGCGATGCCGTTCGCGTAATCTCTCGCAAAAGGAATTACGGACCGCAACCGAAAACCGCACTTGCCGGGTGAAATTGACGACCCGGCGGTCACAAAAAGAAAGAAAGTTAAAGCAACATGTCACGTGTCACCAACTCTCCCGCAACGCGCGCGCGCCGCAAACGCGTCCTGAAACAGGCGAAAGGCTACTTCGGGCTCAAATCCCGCGCTTACACGCACGCGAACGACGCGGTCAACCGCGCTCAGAAGTACGCGTATGTGCATCGCCGCCTGAAGAAGCATGACTTCCGTCAGCTCTGGATTGTGCGCATCAACGCCGCCTGCCGTCCTCTCGGCATCACCTACAGCCGCCTCGTCGCGGGCCTGAAGAAGGCGGAAATCGTCATCGACCGCAAGAACCTCAGCGAGCTCGCCATCAACGACGCCGCCGCGTTCGCCGCGATTGTCGAAAAAGCGAAAGCCGCGCTCGCCTGACCGAAAACAAGCGAATTTCAAAAAAGGGACGTTCCCGCGAATCGCTCGCGGGAACGTTTTTTTCGGGAAACGGGGGAACCGCGAATTTTCGCGAATGAGCGCGAATTTCACAGGAGGGCAAGCGTCCCGCTCGCTTTCGGAAATCTCTCCTTCACAAACGCCCTTTAAGATTTTCCGAAGACCGCCGAATCAAGGAAGGTCAAAGAAAGCTTTTTAAAGGCGAGGCAGCTTTCCTGCCGCTTTCCCGGAATCCGCCCGCGCGGACTCTTCTCTTTTTTCAACGGAATTGCGGGGATTTTGAGGAATTTCTTTTGAGGAGCGGGGTTTCTCGAAGGCTTTTCGCTTCGCATGAAATGCGGAACAAAAATAACCCCATGCGGCGACGCCGCTTGGGGGCGAGGTCGAAAAAAACACGCGCCTGAAAGGCGCAACTCCCCGCGGATTTTTCGGAACCGCGAATTTTTGCAGGAGGCGACCGTCCGCCTGCCGTTCAAGCTCCTCCCTTTCGCGCCCCGCGGCGAAGGCGTTCCCGCGAAATTTGGATTTGCGCGCCGCCCGCTTTCTGCTATGCTCACTTCTTCATTTGAATTTCAGTAACACCGTAAACGTAAACAGAACATAATGGCAAAAGTATCTAAGACCAAGAAAACGGCGACGCCGGCGATTCCGGCGAAACCCGAACTTCCGACGATCGCCTCTCAGGCGGACGTCGATTCGTTCAAGCAATGGATTCTCTACCATCTGCGCTGCACGCTCGCCTGCAACAAGAACACGGCGACGACGCACGACTGGCTCTTTGCCGTGAGCTGCGCGGTCCGCGACCTCATTCATCACCGCTTCATCAACACGCAGGCGGCGCACGTTTCCGCGAAGACGCGCCGCTGCTACTATCTCTCCGTCGAATACCTGATGGGGCGCCTCCTGCGCAACAATCTCTCGAGCGCCGGTCTGCTCGAAACCGCGGAAGCCGCGATGCGCGAACTCGGACTCGATCCGGAAACGATTTTCGAAGAAGAAAAGGACATGGGGCTCGGGAACGGCGGTCTCGGCCGCCTCGCCGCGTGCTTCCTCGATTCGCTCGCGACGCTCGACCTTCCCGCCGTCGGCTACGGCATCCACTATGAATTCGGCCTCTTCCGCCAGACCTTCTCGAACGGCTACCAGGTCGAAAACGCCGACAACTGGCTCTTCTCCGGCAATCCTTGGCACGTCCGCCGCGCCACGCGCCGCGTCGAAGTCCCGCTCTACGGGAACGTCGAGCTTTCCTACGACGAAAACGGCAATCTCAAGCCGCGCTGGGTGAACACCACGCCCATCATCGGCGTGCCCTGGGACATTCCGATCGTCGGCTACAAGGCGAAGACGATCAACTTCCTCCGCCTCTGGGAAGCCAAGGCGACGCGCGAATTCGACTTCCACAAGTTCAACGAAGGCGGCTACATCGACGCCATCCGCGAAAAGGCGAACAGCGAGACCGTCTCCAAGGTGCTCTACCCGAACGACAAGACCGCCGTCGGCCGCCAGCTCCGCCTCGTGCAGCAGATCTTCTTCGTCTCCTGCTCGCTGCAGGACATCATCCGCCGCCACAAGAAGGAAAACGGCTCGCTCGACACGCTCGCGGAAAAGGCCGCGATCCAGCTCAACGACACGCACCCGACGATCGCGATCCCGGAACTGATGCGCCTGCTCATGGACGTCGAAGGCTTCTCCTGGGACAAGGCGTGGTCCACGGCGACCAAGGTGTTCGCCTACACGAACCACACGCTGCTCCCCGAAGCGCTCGAAAAGTGGAGCGTGCCGCTGTTCGAAAAGGTGCTCCCGCGCCATCTCCAGATCATTTACGAAATCAACCGCCGCTTCCTCCTCGAAGTCGAAAAGAAGTGGCCGGGCGACGAAGGCAAGAAGCGCGAGCTCTCGATCATCGAGGAAGGCGCCGTCAAGCAGGTGCGCATGGCGTATCTCGCCGTCATCACCAGCCACTCGACCAACGGCGTCGCCGCGCTCCACACGGAACTGCTCAAGCAGACCCTCTTCCACGACCTGCACGAGCTCTATCCGGACCGCTTCAACAACAAGACCAACGGCATCACGCCGCGCCGCTGGCTGCTCGCCTGCAACAAGGGTCTTTCCGCCCTCATCGACGAAAAGATCTCCGGCGACTGGCCGAAGGATCTCGATCTGCTGCGCGGGCTCGAAAAATTCGCCGACGACGCGGACTTCCGCAAGCGCTACATGGCGGTCAAGCACGAGAACAAGGTCGAGCTCGCCCGCATCATCAAAAAACTCTGCGGCATCGAAGTCTCGCCCGACGCGCTCTTCGACGTTCAGATCAAGCGCCTGCACGAGTACAAGCGTCAGCACCTCAACCTGCTGCACATCCTCACGCTTTACCACCGCATCCTGAACAATCCGTCGCTCGACGTCACGCCGCGCGTGTTCGTCTTCGGCGCGAAGGCGGCTCCGGGCTACGATCTCGCCAAGCACATCATCCACGCGATCAACGCCGTCGCCGAAAAGATCAACAACGATCCGCGCGTGAACGGCAAGATCAAGGTGGCGTTCCTGCCGGACTACCGCGTCTCCCTCGCGGAAAAGATCATTCCCGCGGCGGACCTCTCCGAACAGATTTCCACCGCCGGCAAGGAAGCCTCGGGAACGGGCAACATGAAGCTCGCCCTCAACGGCGCCCTCACGATCGGCACGCTCGACGGCGCCAACGTCGAAATCGGCGAGGAAGTCGGCGACGACAACATCTTCATCTTCGGCCTCACCGTCGATGAAGTGAAGGAACTCCGCCGCCGCGGCTACAATCCCTGGGATTACTACAACCGTGACGAAGAGCTCAAGGCGATCCTCGGCTGGCTCACGAGCGACTACTTCACGCCCCAGCAGCCGGGCTCCCTCGCGCCCGTCGTCCGCAGCCTCCTCGAAGGCGGCGACCCGTTCCTCGTCCTCGCGGACTACCGCTCCTACGTCGAATGCCAGGAGCGCGTCGGCGAAGCCTTCCGCGACAAGGATCGCTGGGCGAAGATGGCGATTCTCAACACCGCGCGCGTCGGCAAGTTCTCTTCCGACCGCACGATCGCGGAATACGCGAAGGACATCTGGCGGCTCGCCCCGCTCAAGGTCGAACAGAACGACGTCGAGTGGTCCATTTCCGCCGCGAAATAAGCGCTCTCCGGAAAAAACAGGAACGTTCCCGCGCCTCACCGCGCGGGAACGTTCTTTTTTTTCGTGTTCCGAAAAAACGCCTCAGGCGTTCCCGCCCCGCAGCGCGCCGAGCGAATCGACGAGCTGCGCGGGCGTGCTCGCGCCCACGAGAACGCTCGTCACGAGCGGGTTTCCCAGCAGCCACGCGATCGCGTACTGCGCGAGCGTCTGCCCGCGTTCCCGCGCGATCGCGTCGAGACGGCGAGCCTCGGCGATTTTCTCCGGCGTGACCTGCTCGCGCCTGAGAAAACCGCTCGGTTTCGCGGCGCGGGAATTTTCGGGAACGCCGTTCAGATATTTGTCGCTGAGCAGGCCCTGCGCGAGCGGCGAAAACGCGATGAAGCCCGCGCCCTCGCGCCGAGCCGTCTCCAGCTTCTCCGCTTCGGGCGAACGCTCGAAAAGATTGTACCGATCCTGAAAAATCAGGCAGGGCGTGCCGTTCCCGCGGAGCAGGGCGCAGGCGCGCGCCGCGACGTCGGCGGGAAATTTCGACAGCCCGACGTAGAGCGCCTTGCCCGCGCGGACAAGGTCGGAAAGGGCGCCGACGGTCTCTTCCACGGGCGTCTCCGCGTCGTAGCGGTGCGCGTAAAAAATGTCGAAATAATCCAGCCCCGTGCGGCGCAGGCTCTGGTCGCAGCTCGCGATCAGGCTCTTGCGCGACGTGCCGTCGCCGTAGGGTCCCTGCCACATGCGGTGCCCCGCCTTGGACGAAACGACGATCTCGTCGCGGTGCCCCGCGAGATTGCGCCGCAGCATCTTCCCGAAATTCTCTTCGGCGGACCCGGGAGGCGGACCGTAGTTGTTCGCCAGATCGAAGTGCGTGACGCCGCGCTCGAACGCCGTGAGCAGGATTTTCTCCGCGTTCGCGAAATCGTCGATCCCGCCGAAGTTGTGCCAGAGCCCGAGCGAGATTTTCGGCAGGCGCAGCCCGGAAGCGCCGCAGCGGGCGTAGGGCATTTCGGGAACGGCGGGAACGCTGTCTTTTTCGTTTTCCATGGCGAAAAAATACGCGCCCCGACGCTCCCGGCGCAAGCGCGCAGTTGCGATTCAAGATCTTTGAAACCGCGAATTCCCGCGAATGAACGCGAATTCCTACAGGAGGGTGAGCGTCCCCGCTTGCCCGCCCAAAAACCGAAAAGTCAAGGAAAGTTAAAGAAAAGTTTTAGTGGAGAGGCGGCATTCTTGTCGCTTCCTTGGAATCCGCATGCGCAAACTTTTCTTTTTCAACAGGGATTGCGGGGATTTTGAGGGATTTCTTTTTGGGGGCGAAGGCATTCCTGCCTTCGTCCGTGCGGTATTCGATTTCCCGCAGACGTATTTTCGCCGCGCGGCGTTTCCTCGCCCCATGACGAAGACGTGGACGTCTTCGCCCCCAACTTGCCCGAAAATCTCCCCCGCAGAAACTCCCCTTTAAGCTTCCTTCCCTTCCTCCGCCGTCACCATTCTTCCGGTTAAAAATACCGAGGCAATACCGAAATTTTGACCACGGAAAACACGGAAAAGCACGGAAATTTTTTGGGCGGACGCTCTCGGGAACGCGAAGTTTCCCCGCAAAGACGCCAAGACGCAAAGATTTTTGGAGAAATGACGCGATTTTCACGGGAACGCCGCCCGAAATTCGTGAAAATTCGTGTCAATTCGCGGTTAAAAACTTTCCTTAACTTCCTTTGACTTCGCGGTCGAAAATCTTCGCGTTCTTTGCGTTAAAATCAGACTTATATTTTATAGTTTTACAATTCCCTTTATTCATGCGGCTTGCAGGGCGTTCCCCCTCGGTATTTTTAACCGCCCATAATCAACCAAATTTTCATTTAAAACACCTTTAACAGTTCACCATGAAGACGAAACGCCTGTTCATCTCTACGCTTATCGCCGCCGCGGCGATGGGACTCTCCGCCTACGCGAACGAGGCGGCGACGCAGACGACACACATCATCGCCGAAACCGACGCCCCCGAAGGCGCCGACCAAATCCTCCCGCTCGCCGACGCGCCCGCCGCAGAAGACGCCGACGCGCCCGCCGCCGAGGAAGCGCAGGACGAAGCCGACGCGCTCGAACTCCTCCTCGCCGACGACGCCCTCGTCGAGCTCGACGAAGCCGCGGCGCCGGACGAACTTTCCACCGAAACCATGATGCGCGAGTGGATCGCGCGCTACGCCGCCGCCGCGCGCTTCGCGGGAATCCGCGCCGTCAAGGGCACGGGCGGAGGGCTCTCCTCCGGCGGCGCGCTCGCGACCGCGGGCGCCGAGCTCGCCGTTCCCGCCGCGACGCCGACGCCTTCCGTCTCCGTTCCCGCCGCGGGAACGGTCTCGCTCGCGGACACGCTCACGCGCGCTTCCATCGCCGCGGACGTCTCCCTCGGCTCGTCGAGCGCCTCCGACGCGGGAACGCCCGCCGCCGTCGCGACGACGTCTTCCTCTTCCGGCGCGAGCGCGATTCTTCCCGCCGCCTTCTTCAGCACGCGCGGCGTTTTCGCCGCCGTTCCCGCGGCGACTGCCTCCTACTCTCTCGCAAGCTCTTCCCCCGTCGCCGCCGCCGCGATGAGCGCTAACGCGTCCGGCGCGGAGTACACCATAAGCACCAGCGGAGATCCGCGTCTTACGAGCGCGACGGCTGACGATACGATTATCTTCAATTTGGCGTCAGGGCACCTCAATGGCGACAGAAACGCGACTCGCACCGTCGCGGCAGCAGTGCGAATCGATCGGTTGAATATCACGGACGGGTATTCCGGTTGCACGTATGTCTTCAATAACACTGTTACGGGGACGGGAGCTTTCTCTTTTGGAGGAACCACGGGCGCCAATAATCAGAAATATACGTTCAACGGAGACGTGAGCGGATATTCTGGGGCCGTCACGATTGCCAGCGGCAAATATGCAACGCTGACGTTCACCAACAAAACCGGCACGGGAACGATTACGGCGACGAACGCTTCGAGTGTTCTGAATCTGACCGGAGCGACGGTCAACAACTCGGCGATTTCGGTCTCCACCGTGAACATCGGCGGCGCTACGTCTTTCGTCAAGACGACGGACTTGAATTCCGGCAACATTGTTCTTGCGAGCGGCGCCGCGATGAACATCGCTTCGACGGGGGCGTTGGACTTGTCGTCCTCGACTCTCAACGCGTCGAACGGAACGGTTTCGATCGCCACCGACGGCTCGCTCGACCTCTCCGGCGCGCGCGTCTCGCTCGGGAGCGCGATTCAGAACTTGGGCACGGTGACGGTTTCCGCCGCGACGGTGTTCAACCTGACACAGACGGGCACGACGAGGCTCATCTCCGGCGGGACGATCAACGGTTGGGATTCGCTCACGAGCTCCAACAACTTCACCTACAACGGCGCGGCGATTACGGTTGGCCGCCAGCTGACTTCTTCCGAGGCGGGCGTCGTGAGCTACGATGCGTCTGCGACGGCGAAAACACTGACTTGGACCGGAGCCGGTTCCTCAGTCTGGAAGGCTGTCACGATTGCCGAAACATCGCCGGCGACGCCGTGGCAGGACAACAGCTCCAGCACCGCTGAGGCGTTTTATAACGGCGACTCCGTGACGTTCTCCGGCGATGCGACCGTGACTGTCGCTGCGGGCGGCGTTACCGCGGGAACGGTGAACATCACCGCGGGAACGGTCTCGTTCACGGGCGGCACGATCACGGCTCTCGGCGGCGTGTCCGTCACGGGCGGAACGCTTTCGGTCGGCGCGAACAACACGGCTCTCGGGACGAACACGATTACGCTTTCCGGAGGCACATTGTTGGCGGCGAGCGCCACGGGAACGCTCGCGAACGCCGTGAACGTTGCGGCGGCGAGCATTATCGATACGCAGGGAAACACGCTGACGCTCTCCGGCGCGGTTTCCGGCTCGGGAACGCTGACGAAGCAGGGCGCGGGAACGCTGAAGCTCGCCACCGGATTCGGCGGGACCGGTGACACGCGTTGGACGGCCGGAAACCTCGTCGTGGGCTCCGGGACACTGCAGTGGGGACAGGGCGACACCAACCCGGCGATTGCGAATCAGATGAAGGCGTTGGGGGAAACGATTTCGGTCTCTTCCGGTGCCAACTTGAAAATCCATCTTTGGACCCAAACGAGACTGACCACAAGTACCACCGATAAAGTCGCGGTAACTTCGAAAATCATCCTGAACGGAACTTCCACTTTGGAGACAATGGACGGGTCCTACTATTTCTCCGGAGGAATTCAGGTCGGCGACGGCACGAACGCCGGAACCGGTACGTTCACGGCGAATTGGAGGAAAGGACACGTCATCGGCTCGTTGAGCGGAGCAGGAACGTTCACGATCAACGAACAGGCGGGAAACGACGACCGTGCGGCTATTTTTTCTATCGCCGGCGACGGAGGATTCAACGGTACGGTCAATTTCAATTATAAGAGCGGTGGCAGTAGCGCAGGAGCAGAACTGCACCTGCTGACGGAAAATGCCTTGAAAAACGCGACCGTCAATCTGACGTCCGCCGTTAGTGAAAAGACTGCTACGCTTTCGCTTGACGCGGCGACGGTCAACATCAAAGGACTGACGGGGACGTCGGCTGGTCGCGTCGTCGCCGCGACAGCGGGCAACACGCTCGCGATTGCGACCGAAACCGGAGCGACCAACACTTTTTGGGGCACGGTGGGCACGAGTTCGTCCGCGGTGGGACTTTCCGTCAGCGGCTCGGGCACGCAGGCCTTCACGGGAACGAGCTACTTCTCGACGGTTTCCGTCGGCGCCGGCGCGACGCTCGACCTTTCCGGCACGGTGAACATCGCGGGAACGACGACCGTCGGCTCCGGTGGCACGCTCGACGTTTCCGGCGGGAACGTCACGTTCGGCGGCGCGTTCACGACGGAAGGCTCGGCAAAGCTTGTGCTGGGCACGCTCAGCGCGGACACGGCGGCGATTTTGGCGACGGGGGCTGTGACGATTTCGGGCGGAACGATTTTCGACATGACGGACGCGATCGACATGACGGAAGCGAGCGCGAGCCTGAAGCTCGTTGCCGGGTCGAGCGTCGTTGCGGACGGACTGGGCATCGCGAACATCTACGTCGGCGGCAAGCTCGTCAACCAGCGCGGGATCGCGAGGTTCTCGGTTTCGGACGCTGGCGTGCTTACGCTTGATTCTTACACGGCGGGCGTTAATTACTCCCTTACTTGGACCGGCGGTGACGCCGACGTGTGGAAGGTGAACGGCAGCGGCTGGACGAAGGACGAAGGCTCCACCGCCGAGAATTTCCAGGACGGCGACTCCGTGACGTTCTCGATCGCGGGAGCGCAGGTGAGCGTCGATGGCACGGTCAATCCTGAGGCGATTGCGGTTTCCGCGAACACGACGTTCAAGGGCACGGGCGCGACGGTGAACGTCGCGAAGAATTCTCTGACGATTTCCGGAGGCGCGACGCTCGAAATTCAAAAAGGCGTCACGTTGGATTTGGGCTCGGATTCCGATGCGATCGGTTCGAGCAACGCGAAACTGAATCTTTCCGGATCGGGGACAGTCAAATACGTCTATACGGGGAACAATGGCACCGATAGCGGGGTTTTCATAGCCGATTCTTTCACGGGAACGCTTGATTACTACGGAAATCTTAATTGGAGTCAGTATGAAGGAGGCTCTCCGATTTCTTTTTCGGATTCCGTGACGATTCGCCTGTCAAAGTCAGAGGGACAGACGTCCGCCGGTTTTTGGGGCGGTTCCGATCGCACGTTCAAAAATGATTTTATATTCGGAACGGACTACGACATCAATGTCGGCGGCGGAAGTCTGAGGTTGGAAGGCGCCGTGGACGCTGCCGGGAAGACGCTGACTGTCAAAGGCGGGAACACACTCACTTTCGCCGGCGCGGCGACCGTCGGCACGCTGAATCAAACCGCGGGAACGCTGGACATCAGTGGAACCGAGGCGAAGAACATCACGAATTTGACTCTTGCCGGCACCCGGACGAACATTTCCGGCAATCTTGCCGTTTCCAGCAATATCTCCGTCTGCAATGCGGCGACCGTGACGCAGACCGCGGGAACGGTTTCCGCTGTACGCCTTCTCCTAAACGACAGCAACGCCACGAAAGCGAGCTCGTACACGTTGCAGGGCGGCGTGCTCAACATCACGGGCACAGGGAAAACCGACAGCACGACGGAGAACGCGATTCTTATCGGGCACTGGCCTGACACCAACACCCCGAATAACACGAGCAAACTGACGGTTTCCGGCGGCACGCTGAACGCGCTTTCCGGCTACACCTTGGTTTCGTGGGACGGCAAGGGGGAATTGGAAATCTCCGACGGCACGGCGAATCTTTACGCGATTTCTCTGAACAGCCAGCGCGCCAACGCGGCGACCGTCACGCTTTCGGGCGGGCGTTTGAATCTTGGGCAAGGCGGGTTGATCGTCGGAACCGCTCTCAACGAGACCGTCACGCTTTCGGGAGGTACGCTCGGCGCATTGGCCAACTGGACTTCGGCGATGAATATGAGAGTCACCGGCGCCGTGACGATAGACACGACGAAACAGGTCGTTCGTGCGGAGGGAATCTCGGCGAATGCCGACGGGAACGTTGGTTCGGCGATTGAGCTTTCCGGCGAGCTTTCCGGCGCGGGAACGCTGACGGTGAAGGGCACAGGCAAGCTGACGCTTTCGGGAGCGAACTCCTACACGGGCGGCACGACGATCGAGAACGGCACGCTCGTCGCGGGCAGCGCGAGCGCGCTCGGCTCGGGACCGGTGACGGCGGCGGGAAGCACCGGCGTGGACGAAGTGACGCTGAAGGTCGGCGCAAGCGCGGATGCGGCGCTGACGATTGAGAACGACATTTCCGTTTCGTCGGGCAAGACGCTGATTTTGGAATCCACGAATGCCGACAACAAGCTGATGGGAACCATCTCGGGCGAGAACGGCGCGCTGAAGCTCGCGTCGGGAACGCTGGAAATCGCGGGAGCGTCTTCGCTGAAGCTTGTGAAAGTGGGCGATGGCGCAGTGCTTAAGTTCAGTGGAGAGACGACTTCCATTGTGGACAGCAAGGACGGCGCTCTCGTGGACGGCGGCGGCAAACTGGTGTTCAGCTCGGAAACGGCGACCGTGTCCCGAATCCTTTTGAACACTTGGTATGGTGATTCTTCTGGAAACGCCATTCCGAGCACGGCGAGCGCGCTCGCGGAAGTCTCCGGCGGCATCGTGAACGTCACGAGCAGCAGCCAAGACGGGGCGATTTCCATCGGCTCGGGCGCGAGCACGCACAGCCATACGCTCACGATTTCCGGCGGCGTTTTGAACGCGACGGCGGGAACGACGACCTTGGGCTACAGCTCTGCGGGAACGCTTGCGGTCGCCGGCGGCGAAGCGAATCTGAAGGGCGTTGTATTCGGCCTTAGCGGAGTGAACTCCGCCGGGACTCTGAAAGTGAGCGGCGGACGCTTGAACGTCGGCGAAAGCGGCATTACATCGGGAGGAGGAAGCGGCACGAAAACGATTTCCTTCTCTGACGCGACCATCGGCGCGCTTGATTCGTGGAGCAGCGCGGCGGGTCTTGGAATTTCGCTTACCGGCGCCGTGATTTTCGACACGACGAAGATGGTCGCGTCGACTTCGGAGTCGGCGACGGCGTCCACGACGGACACGGCGGGAACGACGATCACGCTTGCCGGCGCGCTTTCCGGAAGCGGCACGCTGACGAAGGTCGGCGCGGGAACGCTGAAGCTGACGGGCGACAATTCCGCCTTCACAGGCAACGTGAAGCTCTCCGCGGGAACGCTGGAAATCGGGCACAGCAATGCGCTCGGCAGCAGCACCAGCACGCTGAACGTCACCGGCGATTCGGAACTGAAGCTCGGGAGCGGGTTGAACGTGACGAACTCGATTATCTTCATGGCGGAGAATGCCGTGACTCTCACCGTCAACGCCGCAGTGGACACGGAATTTTCCGGTGCGTTTATACCGATTGATAACTCAAATATCGTCAGGAAGGTCGGCGCAGGAACGTTGACGCTTTCGGGAAACAATGAATGGTTTTCTCGTGGAACCATTTCCGTTGAGGAAGGCACGGTTCTCGCGGCGCAGGCGAACGCGCTCGGCAAGGGGAAGGTGACGGTCGGCGCGGACGGCAAGCTCGGCATCGCGGCGGGCGTAACGATTACGGAGGTTTCCGGCGGCATCGAGCTCGCGAACGGCGCGAAAATCGTCGTGGACCTTTCGGATCGACTGAGCGAAACGGCAACCTTTGAGGTGACGCTCGCGACGAACACGGCGATTTCGCTCGCGGCGGAAGCGGCGCTCGCGTACAGCGAAGGCGGCGCGATGGACTTGACCGACTATCTCGAGCTGAAAGGCTGGAACAAGTCGGGCTGGACTTCGTCGCTGACGTATGCGAACGAGACGCTGACGCTGACGATGGCGATTCCGGAGCCGTCGCTGTTCGGGTTGCTGGCGGGCGTGACGGCGCTCGGGTTCTCGATGTCGAGCCGTCGCCGCCGCAAAAAGGCGTGAGGCATTTTGGGTTCAAGGTCGGGCGTCCGCGGCGAAGGCGGACAACCATCATTTCGGCGCGCGCGTCCGGCTTTGAACTTTTTTCATAGTGTGTGTTATAGGGTGCCCTCGCGGAGAAATCCGCGAGGGTTTTTCGCGGGCAAGCGGGACGCTCGCCCTCCTTTTCGTTCCCGCGGTTTTCCGTTCCTCTGTTTTTCTGTTCCTCTGTGTCAAAAGAAGAGCTTAAAGCTTAAAGGTTAAAGGTTAAAGAGAAGTTTGCGGAAACGGATTTTCGAGGGCAAGCGGGGACGCTTACCCTCCTTTTCGTGAAATTCGTGCAATTCGTGGATTCTAAAAATCTGCGGGAATCTGCGAGATCCGCGGGAAGAAATTTGTGTCTGCGGATTTCAATGAAGCGGCAGGTAAGCGAAGCGTGGAGCCATGTCGCCTCTCCACTAAAACTTTTCTTTAACTTTCTTTGACTTCGCGGTCTTTCTTTGCGTTTGAAAAAAATCTTTCAGGCTCGGGTCGAGGGGAGGGCGAAGCCTTCGCCGATCGCGTAGAATTTGCCGCCGGCGACGTAGTGGATCGTGCGCAGGGCGGGCGGGGCGTCTTCGAAAATCCAATGCCCGTCGCGGAACACGCGCGGATCCGCCCAGGCGGCGACGCATTCGCCGACGATCAGGTCGTAATCCCGCTGCATGCGCGCCTCGGGAACGAGGCGGAAAATCATCCACGCCGCGCAGCCTTCGACGAGCGGGAGCGCGAAGCCGTCCGCGCGGAAGAACTTCGCGCCGCTTTTTTCGAGCTTGTCGGGAACGTCGTTCCTGCTGACTTCGCCGAGCGCGAGCGTCTCCCGCAGCACGCCGACGGTGGGCAGCTGCAGCGCGAAAAGCCCGCCGCGCTCGATCAGCCCGCGCGTGAAGTGCGACGCGTCCACGACGACGGCGGCCTTGAAGGGGGCGACGTCCAGCGGGCACGACCACGCGGCGGGCATGGCGTCGGCGGTCTCGCCGTCCTGCGCGGAGACGATGACGACGCCGCCGAGGTTCAGCAGCCGATAGGCTTTCGGGAGCGGAACGGGAACGAAGTTTTCCGGAAGCATGGCGCGAGCGGGTTCGTTTTCGCGGAGGCTCACTTTTTCGGCGTCGAGGTCTCGACGACCTTCGTCTTGCCGTGAATGGTGAGGTTGACCTTCTGCGGCGTCGGCGAGACGAGCTTCACGTTCTTCACTTTGCCGTTGTCCCATTCGAAGGATACGGTGACGTTCCCGCGCGCCTTCAGTCCGGAGACCTTGCCTTTCTTCCACGCCTTGCAGGGCGCGGGGAGCAGCTCGATTTCGCCCGCGTGCGACTGCAGGAGCATTTCGGAAACCGCCGCCGGGAACGCGAAGTTGCCGTCCATCTGGAAGGGCTCGTGCGTCGTGAGCAGATTCGGAAGCGTGTTGTGCGTGAGCAGGCCTTCGACCATCTCGTGCGCCTTTTCGCCTTCGCGCAGGCGCGCCCAGAGCGCGGTGCGCCACGGCCACGACCACGAGCGGCGGGAGTCGCCGGCGGTGCCGCGCAGTTCGAGCGATTTCTTCGCCGCGTCGGCGAGCTTCGGCGTTTTCGCGTAGGAAATGCCGCTGCCGGGATAGACCGCGAAAAGGTGCGAGGTGTGGCGGTGCCCGGAAACCATGTTCGGGCGATCGACGAGCCATTCCTGCAGGTAGCCGCCGGGCGCGATCTTGTCGGGCGCGAGGCGGTCGCGCTTCTTCGCGAGCGAGTCCGCCCATTTTTTGTCCGTGCCGAGAATCTTCGCCGCCTCGATCGTGTTCGTGAACAGGTCGCGGACGAGCTGCTGGTCGTGCGCGACGCCGTCTTCCGTCGGGCCCCATTCGTGCGACCAGCCCTTCGGCGCGACGAGCGTTCCCGCGGGAATGCCCTTCAGCTGGCCGGCGTCGACGCTTTTGTCGCTGGACTCGAAGCCCTTGCCGTCCTTGCCGAGCTCCTTCAGGTGGTCTTCCCAGAACTGGCAGGCTTCCTTCATCATCGGATAGCCCTGTTCCTTGAGGAATTTCTTGTCCTGCGTGAACTGGAAATGCTCCCACATGTGGAGCGCGTACCAGGCGTTGATCGGCACGTTCCACATCGTCCATCCGCCCGCGCCCCAGGGATTCTGCGAGATGCGCGTCGTCCAGCCGCGGTGATTGTCGCCGAACTGCTTCTTCGTCATCGCGCGGGAGGCGGGAGCGCTTTCGGTGATGTAGTCGAGCAGGGGCATGTGGCACTCGGAAAGGTTGGTCACTTCCGCCGGCCAATAGGCTTCCTGGATGTTGATGTTGTTGTGATAGTCGCACGCCCAGGGCGCGTGCACCTTGTGATTCCAGATGCCCTGCAGCGTCGCGGGAGCGGAGCCGCGCGACGAACCGATGAGGCAGTAGCGGCCGAACTGGAAGAGCGTCTCTTCGAGATCGGGGTCGTCCTTCGTGCTCGCGTATTTCTTCACGCGGGCGGGCGTCGGCAGTTTGGCGGTCTCGGCGTCGGTCTTGCCGAGGTCGATCTCCACGCGCGAGAACATGCCTTTGTGAATGCGGACGTGCGCGGCGAGCAGCTCGGTCGGCTTGTCGGCGTGCGAGAGCGCCTCCTTCAGCGTCTTTTCCGCCTTCTGCGCGGGATCGCCGCCCTTCCAGTTCTTCTTGTGGTCCATGGCGTAGTCCGTCGCCATCGCGACGAGGACGACGATCTGGTCGGCGCCTTCGACCCGGATCTTGGGAATCGAGCCGGCGGCGTAGGTCGCGTACTGATTGTCGCCCTTGCCGGAGTAGGAGACCTTGATTTCGGCGGGAGAGGAGCCGACGGGAACGGTCTTGCCGCCCTTGGCGACGACCGCCGCGCGCGCGGCGAAGCTCAGGTCGTTGACGAGCTTGCCCGTCATGCCCATGCGGTTGTTCTGCGCGAAGAACTTGGCGGTGTGATTCGGCGCCAGCGAGAACGTGCCCGAGAGCGCGCCCTTCTTGTCCGCCGTATAGACGACGGCGATCACGTTGTGCGCCTGGCTCGCGAAGACTTTGCGGGAATACTTCACGCCCTTGGCGCGGAAGCTCGTTTCGGCGACGCCGGTTTCGAGATTGAGCTTGCGGACGAAGTCCTGCGGATTTTCCAGACCGGGGAATTCGGCGAGCAGCTCGCCGAACGGCTGAAAGCTGCCGAACTTGTCGCGCCCCGCAAGCGGGCCGTATTCGTAGCCCGAGCAGTTGCCGCCGGGGTTTTCGCCGCCCGTCCAGAACGTGGATTCGTTCAGCGCGACGCGTTCCCGCGCGGCGCTTTCGAGCACCATCGCGCCGATGCGGCCGTTGCCGACGGGCAGTCCTTCGAACTCCCAGCCCTTGCCCTGCGCGCGGGAGGAATCCTGAAGCACCGTCCACGCGCCGTTTTCGGACTTGAAGGTCTGCGCCTCCGAATCGAACCAGATGACGTTCGACGCCGGAATCTTGTCCGTCGGCGCGGCGTTGACGAAGGCGGCGAGCGCGAGACTCGCGAACAAAGAGGGGAGAATGGGCGTTTTCATAAGATGTGCACAAGCTTAGCCGCAAAACCCGCGGATGGAAACGCAAATCTCTCGCGCGGAGGCGCGGAAGCGCGGGCGTTCAGTCCGCGGGTTCGGCCTCGAAGCGGACGCGCCCGTAGCGCGTGCGCGAACCGTCGGGCGCGATCAGGTCGAGCGTTCCCGCGTCCGCATCCAAAAAATACTTATACGCCGTCTTCCCGTCGAAGACGATCTCGTCGCGTCCGCGCCGGAAGGCGCCGCGCGCGCGGGAATCGTTCCCGCCGAAGCGCGTCGAGAGCTCGTAGGAGCCGTCCGCCCAGAAGGCGAAGAGCGCTTCCGCGCCCGCCGGCAGGGCGCCGTTCGGTCCGCTCGCCGTCCAGGCTCCGAAGAGCGGGTCGGCGGCGGGCGCGCCCGGCGTTCCCGCGCACGCGCCGAAAAGCAGGGCGGCGCAGAGCAGGGCGGTTCCGGCGCAGGCGTTCTTCATGGCGGCGTTCCCGCGGCGGAGTTCAGCCGATTTTGGCGCGCCCGAAATACGTCCAGCCTTCGCCGGTTTCGAGCAGCTCCTTCGCCTTTTTCCACTTCACGGAAATTTCCTCGTCGCCGCGGCGGAGCACGACGACTTCGTTGCGCCCGATGTTTTCGGGAACGACGCCCGGGTTCCGCGCTTCCTCGAGCTCGGCGTCCGCCTGGCGCACGGCGATGCGCAGCGCGTCGGGATCGACGTCGGCGACGGATTCGCCCGTGTTGTTTTCGGAGGAATCCTTGAGCACGCCGCGCATTTCCTGCAGGCGGCGGATGAGCTCCTCGAAGCCCTCGCGGCTCGTCGCCGTGCGGAAGAGCCCGGAGCAAACCGCCGAGCGGCAGCGCCCGAGCATCGTCTTGAAGCAGACGAACGCCTCGTTCTTGTATTCGACGAGCGGGTTGCGCTGGCCGTAGCTGCGCAGGCCGATGCTCTGGCGCAGATCGTTCATTTCGGCGAGGTGGTCCTGCCAGTTCGCGTCGATGGCGCGGAGAATGATGTGGCGCTCCATGCCCTTGAGCGCTTCGGCGCCTTCGACGGCGTCGCGCTTTTCGTAGGCTTTGCGGACGCGCTTCACGACGAGCCCCGCCGTGCCTTCGTCGCCCGCGGCGAGGATTTCCTCTTCCGTGAACGTGAGCGGGAACGTCGTGTTCAGCCAGCGGACGAAGTCCTCGACGGCGACGCGGTTGATCTCGCCCTTTTCGTCCGGCGGGAGCGCGGCGTCCACACGGTCGGTGATTTCCTCTTCGACGAGCGCGAAGAGGAGCTCGCGCGGCGCGTCGGTCGTCAGCGCCTGATTGCGGATGCCGTAGATGATTTCGCGCTGCTTGTTGAAGACGTCGTCGTACTGCAGCGTGTTCTTGCGGTACATGAAGTGCACCGCCTCGACGCGGCGCTGCGCGGTCTCGACGGAGCGGTTCAGCAGCGGGTGCTGGAGCGGCTGGCCTTCGACGAAGGAGCGCTGGAGAACTTTGGAGATCATGCCCGCGTTCGTGAAAAGGCGCATCAGATTGTCCTCGAGCGAGACGAGGAATTTCGAGCGGCCGGGGTCGCCCTGGCGGGAACAGCGGCCGCGCAGCTGGCGGTCAACGCGGCGGGATTCGTGGCGCTCCGTGCCGAGCACGAAGAGACCGCCGAGCTCGCGCACGCCCTCGCCGAGCTTGATGTCGGTGCCGCGCCCCGCCATGTTCGTGGCGATCGTCACGGCGCCGCGCTGACCGGCGTTGGCGACGATTTCGGCTTCGCGCTCGTGCTCCTTCGCGTTGAGGACGTTGTGCGGAATGCCTTCGCGCTTGAGCAGGTTGGAAAGGTATTCGGAGGCTTCGACGCTCGCCGTGCCGACGAGCACCGGCTGCCCCTTCGCGTGCGCCGCCTCAATCTCCCTCACCGCCTCGGCGTATTTTTCGCGCGCGGTCTTGAAGATCATGTCGTCCTCGTCGATGCGGATGCACGGCTTGTTCGTCGGGATCGCGACGACACCGAGGCGGTAGATGTCGTAAAATTCGCCGGCTTCCGTCTCCGCCGTTCCCGTCATGCCCGCGAGCTTTTCGTACATGCGGAAATAATTCTGGATCGTGATCGTCGCGTAGGTCTTCGTCTCCTTTTCGATTTCGACGCCTTCCTTCGCCTCGATTGCCTGGTGGAGACCGTCGCTCCAGCGGCGGCCGGGCATGATGCGGCCGGTGTTCTCGTCCACGATCAGCACCTTGCCGTCCTTGACGACGTACTGCACGTCCTTTTCGAAGAGCGCGTAGGCGCGGAGCAGCTGGGAGATGCTGTGGATCGTCTCGCTCGTGGCGATGAACTCGTTTTCGGCGGCGGACTTGAGCGCGGCGCGCTGTTCGGCGTCGAGGTCTTCCCGCGCGTCGATTTCGATGAACTTCGTCGGCAGGTCCGGGAGCACGAACGCGTCCGGATTGTCCGGGCGGAGCGTGTCGCGGCCGAGCTGCGTCAGATCGGACTCGCGGCGCTTTTCGTCGATCGCGTAATAGAGCGCCTCCTTGATTTCGAAGCGGCGCTGGCGGTTGAAGGCGTTCATCATCTCCGCGTCGAAGGCGTCGAGCGCCTTGCGCCAATGGCCGTTCTCCATCATGCGCAGGAACTGCCTGTTGCGCGGCGCGCCCAGCTTCACCTGGAGCAGCGGCACCATCGCGTCGAGCTCTTCCTCTGAGCCCGGCTTCGCCTTTTCGAGCATCTTGCGCGCGCGCTCGACGAGGCGGTCGCAGAGCTTCGTCTGCTTTTCCACGAGCGCGGCGACGCCCGGCTTGAACTGCATGAAGGGCGGCTCGTGGTCGTCGTTCACAGGACCGGAAATGATCAGCGGCGTGCGCGCCTCGTCGATGAGAATCGAGTCGATCTCGTCCACGATGCAGTAATAGTAGTCGCTCTGCACCTGGTCCTGCTTCGAGCCCGCCATGCCGTTGTCGCGCAGGTAGTCGAAGCCGAATTCCGACGCCGTGCCGTAGGTGATGTTGCACGCGTAGGCGGCGCGCCGTTCGTGCGGCGGCATGGAATTCTGGATGCAGCCGACCGTGAGCCCGAGATAGTTGTAAAGGTGCCCCATCCATTCCGAGTCGCGCCGCGCGAGGTAGTCGTTGACCGTCACGAGCTGGCAGTTGCGCCCCGTCAGCGCGTTCAGGTAGAGCGGGAGCGTCGCGACGAGCGTCTTGCCTTCGCCCGTCGCCATTTCCGCGATCTTGTTCTGGTGAAGCGCGATCCCGCCGATGAGCTGCACGTCGAAATGCACCATGTCCCAAGTCAGCTCGTGGTCGCAGACGACGACCTTGCTGCCGCAGAGCCGCCGCGCCGCGTTCTTCACGACCGCGAACGCCTCCGGCAGAATCTTGTCGAGCGACTCCCCGTTTTTGACGCGCTCCATGAACTCCTGAGTCTTCGCCTTCAGCGCGTCGTCGCTCAGCGTCCGGTAGCTCTCTTCGAGCTTGTTGATCCTGGCGACGATCGGTCTGCACTTTTTGACGAACTTCCGGTGGCTGCGGCCCGCGAAAATCTTGAAGATGGAGGAAATGCCCATGGTCTGTGTCTGCTGAAAATTTAAAGGCTCAAGCATCGCCTTAATCGCGGCTCCCCGCAAGCGTAAAGCCGCCGCGGGAACGCCGGAAAAAACGCGCTGACGCGTTTCCTGCGGATTCCGTGCCAAGCGCCCGGAAAAACGCGCCGAAAAAAGCGGACGGAACGCCGCCCGCCCCGCGTTCCCGCGAAACGCGCGCGCTTCACGCGTCGAAGCCGAGCATCTGCAGAAAGAACTTCGCGCGGTCGCGGACGTCGCCCTGGATTTCGATCGTGTCTTCGACGATCGCGCCGCCGGCGGCGAATTTCCGCTTCAGCGAGGCGAGCAGGTCGTCGCGGCGCTCCGCCGTCAGCGCCCGGATGCCGGGGCCGCCGAGCACCGTCACCGTCTTGCCGGAACGTCCGGACTTCTCGATGTTCATGTGGACGCGGCCGAGGCGCTCGGCGCGCTCGGGCTTGGAGTCCGCGGACTTGCGCTTCGTCGCGGCGGGTTCCGCGTATTGCGGCAGATCCGCGATGTGGAGCGCGTCGAACGCGTTGTTGATGGAGGTTTCGGCGGAGGCTTTTCCGTCGGTCGGGATTTTTTTCATGGGAAGAAAAAGGAAAACTGCGCGGTCGAAAAACGGAGCAGGGCGATTTCAGGCGGCGTTCTCGGAATCCGCGTCGGCGGCGCGTTCGGCGGCTTCGACGCGTTCCCGCACGAGCGCCTTCAGCGCGTCGAGCCCTTCGCCCGTCAGGCAGGAGACTTTCGCGATCTCGACGCCTTTCCACTTGCGACGGAACGCGGTCAGATTCTTCGCCGAAGCCTCGCAGTCCATTTTGTTGGCGACGACGAGCCGCGGTTTCGCCGCGAGCGCGGGATCGAAATTTTTGAGCTCGACGAGCAGCTGCGCGTAGTCGTCCGCGGGCTTGCGGTTGTCCGTTCCCGCCATGTCGATGATGAAGACGAGCAGCTTGCAGCGCTCGATGTGCTTGAGAAACCGGTGCCCGAGGCCGCGGTTTTCGCTCGCGCCTTCGATGAGGCCGGGAACGTCCGCCATCGAAATCCGCGCGAAGTCGTCGTATTCGATCACGCCGACGCTCGGCGTCTTCGTCGTGAACGGGTAGGGCGCGCATTTCGGCCGCGCGTTCGTGAACGCGTTGGTCAGCGACGATTTTCCCGCGTTGGGAAAACCGACGAGGCCGACGTCCGCGATCGTCTTCAGCTTGAAGACGTATTCGCCCGAAGCGCCTTCCTTGCCGGGAGTCGTCTTGCGCGGAGCCTGGTTGACGGAGTTCTTGAACTGGTTGTTCCCGAGACCGCCACGGCCGCCTTTGAGCAGGACGACGCGCTCGCCGTCGTCGAGCAGCTCGGCGACGAGCAGCTCCGATTCCGCCTCGAAGACCTGCGTTCCCGGAGGCACTTCGAGCACGACGTCGTCGCCGTCCGCGCCGTGCTTGTTGCGGCCTTCGCCGGGACGCCCGTTCCTGGCGTTGCGGTGCGGCTGGAATTTGTATTCGCGCAGGTCGTTCAGATTTTCGTTGCAGAGCAGCACGACGTCGCCGCCCTTGCCGCCGTCGCCGCCGTCCGGTCCGCCTTTGGGCAGGTATTTTTCGCGGCGGAAACTCAGACAGCCGTTCCCGCCGTTGCCGGCGCGCAAAAAGACTCTCGCTTCATCGATGAACATGACGCAAAAGGAAATTCCGCCGCGCGCGGGAACGCAAACCTTAAAAGAGTTAAAGTTGAGGAATTGAAAAGGTTCGGCCGTCCAAAAGTAATATCCTCGCGGACGCCACGGGATGGCAGCCGAGCGAGCTCGACGCGCTCGACGTCTCAGACTTCGTCAACTACCTGCTTCTCATCAAAGAAGCGCGGGAACGGGCATGAGCGGGAAAATCAGAGCTTCCAGTTCCAGAGCTCGCGAAGCGTCAAGCCGCACCAAGTCAGCCACAACCCGGCGTCCACCCACCGCGTGGAGTCACCGGCCGCGAACACAAACGCGTATCCGGCTTTTATAAACGCCGCCAACGGCGGAATCACCCAATAAAACACGACGCAACAGACCGCGAAAACCAAAGGCTTAATGAATACCGCCTTGTTCTCGTAAAGATACTTTTTCAATTCGCAAAAATCTTTCGGCTGTTCTTCCACAGAGGGAATTCTTTCCGAACGAAGCGAAAAAGACAACAAAACAATGTACAGTTCATCAGTCGTTCTAAAATTGAGCGCCGCCCTCGCGGAGGGATTCGTGCGCGTCGCGGGAACGCGCGACCCGCTCGCCTCCGGAGACTGGCGCGTGAAGAGCGTGACGTTCACGCTCGACGCTGGCGGGCTGAAAATGAGCTTCTCCGGCGTGTTCAGTTGACGCCGGGAAACCTGTCCACGTAGCGGATTTTGAAATCGGGATGAGAATCGACGAGACGGATCTTGTAATCGGGAAAGCGATCGACGGGCTGCCACTTTCCGGGAGCGTCCGGAAAGCGCTCCACGAGCTGCACGCGCAGATCCTCGTGGCGGTCCACGACCTGCACGTCGTAGTCGGCGAAAGCCTCCACGAACTGAATGCGCCCGTAGATGCTCCCGACGTCCGCGCTCTTTTTCGCTTCCGGAGCGGGAACGGCGAGCAGCGCGGCGCAGGCGAACGGCACGGCGAAAAGTTTCATCATGCGTTCAATTTAATCTTCAACCCCATGAAATTCAAGAAAGAGAAAACACTTGAGACGGGCGTGTCCGCGGACGCGTCCGAGCGATTCCTGCGGGCAGGGTAAGCTTTCTTCTTTCGCCCTGATTTCCCTCCCTAAAAATTAGACATAACATTTATTGTGCATAAAACAGGCAAGGGCGGAAATGCAGTAAAATTCGGGCTTCACGGCGCGTTCGGACGCCTTTTACGGCGTTTTCGCTTCAGGCTCGGTCGATGGTCAGCGTCGGCTCGAAAGTCAGCGCTTCGGAGAATTTCGGCGGCGGCAGCTGCGCGTCGAACCATGCGGCGAAGGCGATCATCGCGGCGTTGTCGCCGGTGTGTTTCGGCTCGGCGAGCAGCAGCGGGATTTTTTTTCGCCGCGCGAGTTCGCCGAACGCCGCGCGCAAGGCGCCGTTGTTGGAGACGCCCCCGGAAAGCCCGAGGCTCGCGTAGCGTTTTTTCTCGAACTGCACGGCGGCCTTATCGACGAGCTGGCGGACGATCGCCTCCTGGTAGTCGGCGCAGATTTCCGGGAGCGCGTCGGCGAGCTCCGCGTCGGACATTTTTTCGAGACGGTAGCGCAGGCTCGTCTTGAGCCCGGAAAAGCTGAAGCGCGGCTCGCGCTTGATGGCGTCGCCGTGCGGGAACGGAAATCTGCCGCGTTCCCGCGCTTCGCGGGCGCGCTTTTCGATGAGCGCGCCGCCCGGATACGGCATTCCGAGCAGCTTCGCGCCTTTGTCGAAGGCTTCGCCGGCGGCGTCGTCCACCGTTCCCGCGAGAACGCGGACGCGGCGCTCGGCGTCGACTTCGACCAGCAGCGAATTGCCTCCGGAGGCGACGAGGCCGAGATGCGGGAAAAGCGCCCTGCCCGCCTTTTCGAAATTCGCGGGATCGTCGCGGTGAAGCGGCAGGAACGGCGAAAACAGGTGTCCGCGCAGGTGATTCACGCCGACGAGCGGCTTGTTCCACGCGAGCGCGACCGTCCGCGCGGACGCGATGCCGAGCGCGAGACAGGCCGCGAGCCCGGGGCCGCGCGTGACGGCGACGGCGTCCACGCCCGCCGGATCGATCTCCGCGGCGGCCTCCGCGAGCAGAAACGGAAAATTGCGCAGGTGCTCCCGCGCCGCGAGATCCGGCACGACGCCGCCGTACTGCGCGTGAAGCGCGATCTGCGTGTTGACGCGCTCGAAAACGACGCCGCGCGCGGAATCGAAGAGCGCGACCGCCGATTCGTCGCAGGAGCTTTCCAGAGCCAAAATTCTCATGCCCGCGATGCTACCGCAAACGCCCGGAAATTTTAAGGGAAAACGCGTTCCCGCGGCGCGCCGGGCGCCGTCAGCGCTTTTTCTTCGCCGTTTCCGCGGCGAGCTTCATGTCCGTGACGGTGACCGCCAGGTACGCGGAATTGGCGGCGAGACGGACGAGCTTCGTCTTCTTCTCTCCGCCGTCTTCGCCGCGTTCGATGATCTTTCCGAGCCAATAAACGTCGTTTCCGCGGTCTCTGCGCGTCGGAAACAGCTTCGAGGGAACGTATTTCCAATAGAGGCGCTGGTTCGGTCGATAATCCCGGACTA
This sequence comes from Candidatus Spyradosoma sp. SGI.093, assembly GCF_050314555.1. Lineage (NCBI taxonomy): Bacteria > Pseudomonadati > Verrucomicrobiota > Opitutia > Candidatus Spyradosoma > Candidatus Spyradosoma sp. SGI.093. The sequence continues at coordinate 31,332 of NZ_JBNPNH010000009.1, forward strand.
TTGTTCCCGTGAAACCGGCGTGAAGAACGTCGGGACACTTCTGGTCGAAGGAGACTCCGGGGAAAATGCTCGAAAACGTCTCCACGAGCTCTTTGCGCAGCGCGTATTCCTCGAATTTGCGCACTTCGTTCATCGCCGGGAACGCGCGGGACTGTTTTTCGAGAACGGCGGGACGCCGCGCCCTCAGCTCGACTTCGCAGATTTCGCGTTTGCCGTTCAGACGAATCTGGCACTGATTGAATTTGGAAATCGGTCGCCCGATCATTTCCTGAAAAAGAGTGTGCTTGCCGTTGTCTTTATGATAGGCGGAGCCGAATTTGAAATCGCAGAACGATTCGAACGAATTTCCCGCGAGCGCCGACGACGCGACGAGAAGACCGAGTATGACGGAGAAGAGAGTTTTCATAGGATTTCCAAGATGAACTTTTCTCCCGGCTTCGACAAGCGTTTTCCGCCTGAAAATTATTTTCAAACAAACGAAAGCGGCTCTATAATCCGCTCAAAAAATCATGGAACAGCAGGAACTCAACGAACTTCAACAGCGCGTCCTGGCGGCTTCGGCGTTCGCGGGACGGCTTCGCGTCGAAATCGGACGCGTCGTCGCCGGGCAGGAAAAGCTCGTCTCGCGCATGATCATCGGCTTGCTGACGAACGGACATCTGCTCGTCGAAGGGCTGCCGGGACTGGCGAAGACGCTCGCTGTGAAGACGCTCGCGCAGGCGGTCGGCGGCACGTTCTCGCGCGTGCAGTTCACGCCGGATCTGCTTCCCGCCGACGTGACGGGAACGACGATCTACAACGCCGCGAAGGGAGAATTTTCCGTGCGCCGCGGACCGATCTTCGCGAACGTCGTGCTCGCCGACGAAATCAACCGCGCTCCCGCGAAGGTGCAGGCGGCGCTGCTCGAAGCGATGCAGGAGCGGCAGGTGACGATCGGCGGCGAGACGCATGCGCTCCCGCATCCGTTCCTCGTGATGGCGACGCAGAATCCGATCGAGCAGGAAGGCACGTATCCGCTGCCCGAAGCGCAAATCGACCGTTTTCTCTTCAAGGTACGCGTGGATTATCCCTCGCGCGACGACGAGCGCCGCATCGTCGAACGCATGGCGCACCCGGAAACGAAGCTCGCCGCGAACCGCGTCTGCTCGCTCGACGAAATTCTCGAAGCCCGCGCCCTGCTCGACAAGATCTACATGGACGAAAAGGTGCTGGACTACGTTCTCGACCTCGTCGTCGCGACGCGTCCCGGCCGGCGGGATTCGCTTTCGTCTCGGCAGAGCGAGACGGACCTTTCGCGCATTCCCGAGTGGGTCGCCGTCGGCGCTTCGCCGCGCGCGCCGATCGCGCTGACGCTCGCGGCGCGGGCGCACGCGTTCCTCGAAGGGCGCGCCTACGTCGTGCCGCAGGACGTGAAGGCCGTCGCGCCCGACGTGCTCGCGCACCGCGTCTCGCTCACCTACGAGGCGGAGGCGGAAAACGTCTCGGCGCTCGACGTCGTGAACTTCATTCTCGAAAATCTGAAGACGCCGTGAGCGCGCGTTCCCGCGGACGAAGATGATGGACGTCGGAGAGCTGATTTCGGAGGTGCGGCGGCTGGAGATCCGCACGCGCCGCGTCGTGGACGATCTCGTCGGCGGCGCCTACCGTTCCCGCTTCAAGGGGCGTGGCATCGAGTTCGAGGAAGTGCGCGAATACGCCTTCGGCGACGACGTGCGCGACATCGACTGGAACGTTTCCGCGCGCATGGGTGCGCCGTTCGTCAAAAAATACGTCGAAGAGCGCGAGCTGCAGGTCGTGCTCGCGGCGGACGTCTCGGCGTCGGGGCTCTTCGGCTCCGGCGCGAAGACGAAGCTGCGCACGCAGGCGGAAATCGCCGCCCTGCTCTCGCTGAGCGCCGTGCGCAACCGCGACAAAGTCGGCATGATCACGTTTTCGGACCGCGTCGAAAAGCACCTGCCCGTGCGCGGCGGGCGCGCTCACGTGCTGCGGATGCTGCGCGAACTCGTCGCGACCGAACCGCGGGGACGCGGGACGAATCTCGCGGAAGCGCTGACTCGGCTGCGGCGTTCGCTGAAGCGGCGCAGCGTGATTTTCGTGATTTCGGATTTTCTCGATTCCTCGGAAGGCCGGGCGGACGCGCTGGGTATGCTCGCGCGGCGGCACGACGTCGTGCTCGTGCGCACGGAGGACCCGGCGGAACTCGCGCCGCCGTTCGCGGGAACGTGGAATCTCGCCGACGCGGAAACGTCCGCGCGCGGCGTGATTCACGGGAACGCCCGCGCGCGCGGACTTTGGGCGGAGACGGCGGCGCGGGAACGCGACGCTTTCGCGCGGGAGGCGGCGCGCGCGGGCGCGGGGCTGATTTCCGTCCGGTGCGGCGAAGACCTCGTCCGCCCGTTCGTGAAATTTTTCCGCGAGCGCTGAATCAGCGGAACATGATGACGGGAACGAGGCAGCGGCGGACGAGCTCGGTCGTCGTGCTCCCGATGATGAACTGACGCACGCGGGAATGCCCGTAGGCGCCCATGATCAGGCAGGTGATGCCGTTTTCCTCGACGTATTTTTCCAACGCTTCGCCGGGCGCGCCGGAAAGCACCTGGGTGACGGGCGTGATCGGCCCGCCCTTGAGGCGCGCCTCCGCGGAAAAGAGGAGGCGCGTCGCGTCGGCTTCCGCGCCCGGCTTCGCGACGGTGACGATGTGGACGTCCTGCGTGATGAATTCCTTGTTCGTCGCGAGGTATTCCAGCGCGCGCGTCGCGCTCGGGCTGCCGTCGTAGGCGAGCACGATCTTTTTCTGCTCGATGAACTTCCGGTTGACGACGAAGCACGGGCGCTTCGTGGAGCGGATCACGCGCTCCATGTTGGAGCCGAGGTGCCCCTTGGCGAAATTCGCGTTTTCGCCGCGTTTGCCGAGCACGATGACGCCGATGTCCTTGCGCTGGGTCTCGAACTCGTCGATGCAGTCCACGAGAATTCCCGATCGATGATAGAAATCGACGCGGTCGGGAATGCCCGCCTTGGCGAATTCGCCGCGGACGTAATTCTCGATCACCTTAGCCTTGCCGGCCTCAATCTCGCGCAGCTGCGCGGTGAGACCCATGTAGGGCTGAGTTCCGAGCGCGCCGCCGAAATCCGCGACGAGCGGCGTCTCGTATTGCCAGAGTTCGGAGACGTAAAGCGCGGAGACGCGCATTCCCGTCTGCTTCGAGAGCCAGACGGCGTACGCCGTGCAGACTTGTCCGTAGCTCGAACCGTCAACGCAAACCAAGATATTATTCATGATGGGGAACCTTTCTGTTGGGGGTGAATTTTCGCCGGCGCGTGAACGCCCCGAAAACAGACGCGATTATACGCGGAAAAAATTTTTTGGAAACGAAATTCGCGCCCGCGCGGGCGTTCCCGCGGGAACGCTCACGGAATGCGCTGCTCGTCGAAGTCGATCATGTCGGCGAAGGAGATGATGTCCGTGCGGTCGAGCGCGTCCATCTTGCGCTTGGCGTCTTCGAGCGCCTCGCGCCCCATTTCGCTCATGCCCTTCTGGACGCACTCGCGGTTCCATTTCGCGACGCGCAGATCCTTCGGGAAGATTTCGAGCAGCTTCGCGTCGAGCTTCGCCTCGTCGTTCCCGCATTCGCGCACGGCGTCCACGACCGCCTGCGGATCCACGCCGAGGTGCAGGCACAGAAAGCGGTCGAAGCCCTTGCAGAAGTTGCGCCGGTAGGATTTCGGCAGCGTTCCCGCGAGGTGCTTGCGGATTTTCGCGATGAAGCGCGGCAGGTGCAGCAGCCCCGTCGCCTTGTGCGGAATGTAGGGCGACGGCAGGTCGAGGCAGATTTCGCCCGTCGCCGTGCTGTAGAGCATGTTCGGGTCGTCGGTGGGTGTCGGCTGAATCATGATTTCAAGTCCTGAAAATGTTTCGCTTCGCGCCGGCCGTTCACTTTTCTTCGAGATGCCCGGCGACGGCTTCGGAAAGCGCGAACACGGCGGCGGAAACGCCCTTCACGTAATTCGCGTAGCGCGCGTCGGCGGACGTCGCCGCGGGCAGCGGAACGCTTTTCGAAAAATCGTAGGCGAGACTCGCGGACTTTCCGTCCGCGCCTTTCGCCCGGACGACGATCTGCGCGTCGATGCGGACCTCGCCGTCGAGCGCGCCGTCGAGCCGATCGACGTAAACGGAAACGCTTTCGACGACGCGCGTCTTCTTGCCGCGGAGGAGCTTCGAGACCTGCACGGGAACGGCGCGGCGGACGGCGCGCGCGAGCGGTTCCGCCCAAAGCCGAGTTTCGGCGCGCGCGACGGTGTTTTCGCCGGTGCGCGTGACGATCTGCGGCACGTCCGCGTAGTCGGGAACGGAGACGCGGGCGAAGGCGATTTCGGAAAACGTCCCCGAAGGAAGCGGACCGAAATCCGCGGGAACGTCGGCGTCGAGCGTGTAGAGCGTCGCCGGCGCCCGGTTGAAGCAGCAGCCGGACGCGGCGAGGAGCACCGCCGCGAACGCGGGAAGCGCGAAAAATTTTCCGTAGTTTTTCATGTTCGTGATCTGGTTAAAGCGGTGCGGTTTCTTCACTTTTCCTGTTCTTCGGGCGCGGCGCCGAAGACGAGCGCCGTCGGATTGCTCTGCAGATAATCGGCGAACGCGCGCACGGAACGCGCGGCTTCGGCGAGCTGTTCGAGCGTGTCCGCGAAATCCTCGCGCAGCGAGCCGCGCGATCCGGTCAGCGACGCCCGCAGCGTCGCCGCGGTCGCGTCGATCTCCTCGAGCGTCGCGCGCAGCTCGTTCACGGCGGAGCGGAATTCGCCCGCGACCGGGTCGAAGCCGGATTCGATCTTTTCGGAGAACGCCGCCGCGCTGCGCGACAGCCGTTCCGCGTTGCCCAGGACGGACTGCAGCCGCGGGTCGGCGAGGAGCTTCTTCGCGGACTCGCTCGCCTGGACGACGTTCGCGTTGATCTTCTCGAACTCGATCGCCTCGATGCTCGCGTTCAGCTTGCCGAAGGTCTCCTGCACGGCGCCGGAAAAGCTCTTGAAGTCGATCTGCGAAAGGTTTTCCAGAATCCGCGCGACGGAGCCGATCATCTGCGCCATGTTGGAGGTGATCGTCGGGATTTCCGGATAGTCGTATTCGGCGTTCCCGCGCACGACGGCGGGCGTTCCCGGGAAATAGTCCAACTCGACGTAGAGCATGCCCGTGAGGAGATTCGCCTGCTGGATGCGCGCGCGGAGCCCCTGCTCCACGCCGACCTGCAGCCGCCGCCGCACCTCTTCGTCGGAAATCGCGCGCCCGTCGCGGACGAAGGTCTCGTCGATCTCGATGACCACCGGAATGGCGCGCACGCCGCGGCTCTTTTCCTGAAAATGCACGAGAATCTGCTGCACCTTGCCGATCTTGACGCCCTTGAACTTCACGTCCGAATTGAGCGTGAGCCCGTTGAGCGAGTCCGTGACGTATATGATGAACGGATACGAACGCTTCGTGAACGTGAAGGAGCTGAAGGCGACGACGGCGGCGACGAGCAGCGCGAGCGCGCCGAGCACGAAGACGCCGATGAGCGAATGATTGACGGGTTTACTCATTGTTGTCGGGGATTCGAAAGGGTGATGGCGCCGGAAGCGTTCCCGCGCGCGTGAGAAATTCGCGTATCGCGGGCGAAGGCGGATCGTCGCGGAGCTTCCGCGGATCGCCGACGGCGCCGACGGTCTTCGTCGCCGTGTCCAGAAAAAGGCAGCGGTCGCCGATCGCGAAGATGCTGTCCAGCTCGTGCGTGACGATGACGATCGTCGTGCCGAGCGAATCGCGGATGTTCAGCGTCAGATCGTCGAGCAGCTTGGAGCTGAGCGGATCTAGGCCCGCGCCGGGTTCGTCGAAAAAGAGAATCTCGGGATCGAGCGCGATCGCGCGCGCGATGGAGGCGCGCTTCGCCATGCCGCCGGAAATCTCTGACGGATAGTAATTTTCGAAGCCGGAAAGCCCGACGAGCGCGAGCTTGTAGCGCGCGAGCTCGTCGCGTTCCCGCGGATTCAGCGTCGTGTACTCCTCGATCGGGAGCGCGACGTTTTCCAACAGCGTCATGGACGACCACAGCGCCCCGCCCTGGTACATCACGCCGACGCGGCGCAGCAGCGCGTCGCGTTCCCGCGGGGCGGCCGCGCCGACGTTTTCGCCGAAAAGCCGGATTTCGCCTTCCGCCGGGCTTTTCAGGCCGATGAGATGGCGCAGCAGCGTCGATTTCCCGCAGCCGCTCCCGCCCATGATGATGAAGATTTCGCCCGCGCGGACGTCGAAGTTCAGCCGCTCCATCACGACGTGGGAGCCGTAGGCCATCTTCAGATTCCGGACGGATATGGGCGCGGGAACGTTCATCGCTCAGAATCCGATCGCGTTGAAGATCACGGCGAAGACGCCGTCGCCGATGACGATGAGCACCATGCCCAGCACCGCGGCGGAAGTCGCCGCGCCGCCCACGTCGAGAGAGCTCTTGCCCGCCGCCATTCCGCGGTGGCAGCCCGCCCAGGCGACCATGAAGCCGAAGAAGAAGCTCTTGAGCACGCCGGAAAGCACGTGATTCATGTTCAGCGTGACGACGATCTGCCGCCAGTACTGCTCCGGCGTGATGTCCATCGAGCCCATCACGAAAAGCCCGCCGAGCATGCCGACGCAGTCCGAATAAAGCGTGAGCAGCGGCAGCATCAGCGTCAGCGCGATCAGCCGCGGGAGCACGAGATATTCCACCGGATTGACGCCGAGGACGCGCAGCGCGGAAATCTCCTCGCTCGCCTGCATGCTCCCGATCTGCGCCGCGAACGCCGAGCCCGTGCGCCCGCACATGATGACGCTCGTCATGATCACGCCCATTTCGCGCGTCATCGCGAGCGCGATCAGGCTCGCGACGTAGATCACCGCGCCGAACTGCTGCAGCTGCATCGAGCCGATGTAGGCGAGAATCATGCCCGTGATGAAGGAGATCAGCGTGATGATCGGTAGCGCGTTCACGCCGCATTCCTCTATGAAATAAACCACGTCGCGCCAGCGGAAACGCGCCTTGCCGCCGAAGAGGCGCGCGACGGCGATCGCGGTCTCGCCGAGAAAGCTCAGCGCGCGGTCGGCGTCGCGGAAGACTTTTTCGCCCCAGCGTCCGACGCGCGCCGTGAACGCCGGATCCTCCCCGCGCTCGGCTTCCGGCGGACGCCGGTTCGCGAGCGTGAGGTCGATCAGCTTCGCGACATCCGCGGGCAAGGTCTCGCGGGCGAAGACAATCCCGCGTTCGGCGCACAGCGCCGCGCAGCGGATGACGTAGCAGACCAGGCTCGAATCGAAGCGTTCGAGCGCGGAACAGTCGAAGCGGAGCGTTCCCGCGCGCGTTCCCGGAGCGAGCCCCGCCAGGGCGCTTTCGAGCGTGCGCGTGTCGGAAAGCCCGTCGGCGAGCGCCCATGCGCCGGCGATCCGGGCTTCGAGCACGACGCCGCGCGCGTCCGTCTCCTTCGCCGAAACGGGAACGGGCGGCCGCGCGCAGGACTGTTTTTTCGAGGTCTTCACGAAAGAAATTCCTGCGTCGAAGCCTAAGAAGCCGCCTCGCCCTTGGCGAGAGATTTTTTGCCCGCGCGCGGGCGCCGGTTCACTCGATCGTCGGGGAGGCGAGGCCGTTCACGACGTCGGCGGTGACGACGACGCGGCGGACGTTCCCGCGGTTCGGGAGCTCGTACATCGTGTCGAGCATGAACTTTTCCAGAATCGAGCGCAGCCCGCGCGCGCCCGTGCCGAGCGCGATCGCCTTCTTCGCGACGGCGGCGACGGCCTCGTCCTCGAAGACGAGCTCGACGCCCTCCATCGCGAAGAGCTTGCGGAACTGCTTCACGAGCGCGTTCTTCGGGCGCGTGAGAATGTGCTCCAGGTCCTTCTGCGTGAGCTGCGAGAGCGCGGAAACGACGGGCAGACGGCCGATGAACTCGGGAATCATGCCGAACTCGAAGAGGTCTTCCGGCTGAAGCTCCGCCATGATCTGCTCGGCGGAAAGCGTCGCGCCGGTCTTTTCCGAGACGTCGAAACCGAGGAACTTGTTGCCGATGCGCGAGCCGATGATGCGGTCGAGCCCGACGAAGGCGCCGCCGCAGATGAAGAGGATGTTCGACGTGTCGATCTGCACGTATTTCTGGTCGGGGTGCTTGCGCCCGCCGTTCGGCGGCACGTTGCTGAGCGTGCCTTCGATGATCTTGAGCAGCGCCTGCTGCACGCCTTCGCCGGAGACGTCGCGCGTGAGCGAGGCGGAATCGCCCTTGCGGCCGATTTTGTCGATTTCGTCAACATAGACGATGCCGGTCTCGGCGCGCTTCACGTCGCCGTCCGCCGCTTGGAGCAGGCGCACGAGAATGTTCTCCACGTCGTCGCCGACGTAGCCCGCCTGGGTGAGCGTCGTCGCGTCCGCGATGGCGAAAGGCACGTCGAGCACGCGCGCGAGCGTCTTGGCGAGCAGCGTCTTGCCGCAGCCCGTAGGACCGATGACGAGAATGTTGCTCTTTTCGACTTCGACGCCGCGGAGCTCGTCGCCGACGGGCGTTCCCGCGGGAACGGACTCGGCTTCGGCGGCGTTCCCGAAGAGCTTGTCGTTCAGACGCTTGTAGTGGTTGTAGACGGCGACGGAAAGAACCTTCTTCGCCTGCGACTGACCGATGACGTAGTCGTCGAGCACGGCGCGGATCTCCGCCGGTTTTTTGAGCGCGATGGGCTTGAGCGGCCGGGGCTCGGGCTTCTGTTCGGTGCGCATCTTCGCGGCGGTCGCGGCGACCTTGGCGGGCGTCATGGGCTCGGCGGCGGCGTTCCTGCGCGCGCCCTGCCCTTCGGTCATTTCGACGCAGAGCTTGGCGCACTCGTCGCAGATGTTGGCGCCGTCGGGACCGATGATGAGGATTCCGACTTCGCTGCGGGAACGCCCACAGAACGCGCATTTGGGTTCGTCTTTGGCCATTGGGAAAGAAGATTTTTAACCGCAAATGAACACGAATTCACGCGAATTTTTCGGATGCATTTCGTTCATTCGTGAAAATTCGTGCAATTCGTGGTTTCTCAAAATCATTGCTTCGGAGTGATTACTGTATCGACGATGCCGTAGTCGAGAGCTTCCTGCGCGGTCATGTAGTGGTCGCGGTCGGAGTCCTTGGCGATCTGCTCGACAGACTTGCCCGTGTGCTTGGCGAGCACGTGGTTGAGCGTCTCGCGCCAGCGCAGAATCTCTTTCGCGGCGATGGAAATGTCCGCCGCCTGTCCGCCCGCGCCGCCGCTGGGCTGGTGAATCATCACGCTCGAGTTCGGGAGCGCGTAGCGCTTGCCCTTCGTGCCCCCGGCGAGCAGCACCGTGCCCATCGACGCCGCCATGCCGACGCAGTACGTGACGACGTCGCACTTCAGAAACTGCATCGTGTCGTAAATCGCCATGCCCGCGGTGACGCTCCCGCCCGGCGAATTGATGTACACGTGGATGTCCTTCTTCGGGTCCTCCATCTGCAGAAAAAGCATCTGCGCGATGACGGCGTTCGCCACTTCGTCGTAAATGGGCGAACCGAGAAAGATGATGCGGTCCTTGAGCAGACGGCTGTAAATGTCCCACGACCTCTCGCCGCGGGCGTCGCGTTCGACGACGCTGGGAATGATGTAGCTCATGATTCGGGAAAAAATTTTTAAGGGAAGAATGGTACTGCAATTCGCGTGCCGCGACAAAGAGAAAATGACGCTCTCCGCCGGCGCGGCGTTCCCGCGGACGCGAAAAAAACGGGACGCGGCCGTCGCCGTGTCCCGAAACGTTTCCGAAGCGCCGCGCGCGCCTCACCACTGATTGTTCAGGTTCTTGGTCTTGACGTCGTTCATGTCGAAGTTGCGCGTCTCGCAGCCGCGGATCGGAGCGGGAGACGTGCGCTCGAACTCGACGACGTCCACGACGTTCGCGCCCTTCTTGAGGAACGGCGCCGGGCAGTAGAGACGCAGCTGCGGGCCGACGGGCTTGCCGTCGGGCGTGCGGCTCCAGTAGCGGCCGAGATTGTGCCCGTTGACGTAGAGCACGCCCTTGCCCCACTGCGCCATGTCCAGGAACGTGTCGGCGGGCTTGTTCAGCGTGAACGTGCCGCGGAAGTGCGCGCCGGGCATGTCCTTCTCCTGCGCCTTCGCCTTCTGCGCGTTCACGACGGATTCCTCCGAAAGCGTCTTGGGCACGACGGTCCATTTCTTGAGCGGGGCGCCGTCGAGCTTCACTTCGCCGACGATGCCCTTGCGGTCGCTCTCCATCGTGCCGCCGTAGTTGATGTGTCCCATGCCCTCGACCATGATTTCGAGCTGCGCGGGCTTCGCGCGCGCGGGAACGGCGATGTCCGTCTTCTTCAGGCGGCGGTCGACGGTCGCGATGAGCTTGCCGTCGAGATAGACGTGCGCGTAGTCGTGAATGCCGTCGTAGCTGAGCGTTCCCGCCGCGCCCGCGGGAACGGTCGTGCGGTAGAACGCGAGCCCCTGGTTCTGGCCGAACGCCTCGAAGTACGGCGCGTCGTTGAACTTGCCGCCGTTCTTGAGCGGCTGAAGGTTGTCGCGCAGATTGGCGAAGAACTTGGGCGTGAACTCCTTGACCTCCGTGACGGGAATCGGCTTCGGGAGCGCGGGGAGCTTTTCCTTGCCCTTGAGCGCGTTCGCGATGATTTCGCGGTACTGGTGATATTCCTTCGTCGGGCGCCCCTGCTCGTCGATGGGCGAGCCGTAGTCGTAGCTCGTCAGGTCGGTGTGGTAGTCGCCGCCGAACTCCTTGCGCGGGTCGTTGTTCGCTCCTGCGGTGAAGCCGAAGTTCGTGCCGCCGTGCACGGGGAAGACGCTGAACGAGCGCCCCGTCTCCATGTACCAGCGGATGTTGCCGGAAAGGTTGGTCGGGTTCCAGTTGCCCTCGCCCCAGCGGCGCAGCCAGCCCGGATACGTCTCGGAGGAAAACACGGGAACGCCGGGATTCTTTTCGTTGGCGGTTTTCCAGTGGTTGTCGCTCGTTCCCGGGTCGAGCCCGACGGCGACGTCCTTGTCCGGATAAATCAGCCCGCCGAGGTGGTAGTGCGACGCGCCGTCGGACATGTAGAACGGCCCGAAGCCCTCCTTTTCCCAAAATTCCTTGAGCCATTTCAGATACGAGACCTCCTTGCGCGGCCAGCTCCCGTATTCGTTCTCGATCTGCGTCATCAGAATCGGGCCGCCGTTCTTCGCGAGGAACGGCCTGGCGATCTTCGCCATCTCCTTCAGGTAGCGCGTCTGCGCCTTCATGAAGTTCTTGTCGGAGACGGTGCGGATCTTCGCGCCCTTTTCCTTGAGCAGATACGAGGGCAGCCCGCCGAAGTCCCACTCGCCGCAGATGTACGGACCGGGGCGGAAAAGCACCCACATGCCGTTTTCCTGGCAGAGGCGGAGAAACGCGGCGATGTCGCGGTTGCCCGTCTTGAAGTCGAAGGAGCCGTCGGGCTGCTCGAAGTCGTTCCACATGGTGTAGAACGCGATCGTGTTCAGCCCCATCGCCTTGCACATCTTGATGCGGTGATCCCAGTATTCGCGCGGAATGCGCTGCGGGTGCATCTCGCCGCCGCGGATCTGGAACGGCTTCCCGTCGAGCAGGAAGATGCCGTCGTTTTTGTTCGCCGGATTTTCCGCGAACTCGAACTTCACGGCCTTCGGCGCCTTCTTCTGCTGCGCGAACGCGGCGGGAACGCCGGAAGACAGCGCGAGCGTTCCGGCGAGCAGTGCAATGACAAGTTTGGAGATTTTCTTCATGGTTTTTAAGGGGATTGAAAGGGGATTACGGGGAGAATCAAAAGGTTAAAGAATCTGAAGAATCAAGCGGCGCCAAGGGCGTTTTTCGTGAACCGAAGCGCGTTCCCGAAATCCGCCCCGGACCGCCTGAGCTTTTCGCGTCTCATTCCCAGTCCAGACCGACGTCGATCCAGGGAACGTTGTGAGTGAGCGCGCCGCACGAAACGAAGTCCGCGCCGACCGCGCCGAGCGTCGGCAGGCTTTCCAGCGAAACGCCGCCGCTGATTTCCGTCCACGCCGCGTCGCCGATCAGCGCGACCGCGCGCTTCAGGTTCTCCACGGAAAAATTGTCCAGCAGAATGACGTCCGCGCCCGCCTCGAGTACGGGCGGAATCTGTTCGAGCCGATCGACCTCGACCTCGCTGGGAATGTCCGGACGGCGTTCCCGCGCGCGCCGCACGAGCTCCGCGAGCGCCGAGCCCGCCGTCGCCTCGTCCGCCGCGAGATGGTTGTCCTTGAGCATGAGCTGGTCGAAGAGCCCGAGGCGATGGTTCCAGCCGCCGCCGCACGCGACCGCGTACTTGTCGAGCACGCGGTGGCCGGGCGTCGTCTTGCGCGTGTCGAGCAGACGCGTCTTCACGTCTCCGAGCGCGGCGACGTGACGCGCGGTCTGCGTCGCGATGCCGCTCATGCGCTGCAGAAAATTCAGCATGACGCGCTCCGCCGTCAGCATTTCCGCGGCGTCCCCGCGGATCGTCGCGACGACCGTGCCCGCGGGAACGGCGTCGCCGTCCTTCGCGAAAAATTCGGCGGACGCGTTCCCGCCGTAAATCTTCAGGATCGCGGGAATCATGCTCAGCCCCGAAAGCGTGCAGGGCTTGCGCGCGACCAGATCCGCGGCGGCGGTCTTGCCGCGCGGCGCGGAAATCTCCGTCGTCGGATCGCCCGCGCGGGCGGGACGCATCGCGGAGACGAGCCCCTCGCCGGCGACGTCCTCGTCGCGCGCGAGACTCACGATTTTTTCGATGTAGGCGGGATCGATGTTTTCCCAGGCGAGGCGGTGCGCCATGCCGGACATTGCGTCGAGTGACTTTTTCATGATGCCGACAATGAAACCCGCCCTGCCCCGCCCGCGCAAACTTCTTTTTCTCCGCCCGACGAGGAAACGCGCGGCGTCACATCTCGTTGAAGTGCATTTCCGCGCGGAGGACGTCGTGCAGCGTGACGACGCCGACGAGGCGCCCCGCCCCGTCCTCGACGACGACGAGCCCGTCCGCCGCCTCGATCAGCAGACGCTCGACTTCACGGATCCGCGTCTCGCGGGAACACGCGGGAACGCCCCGCAGCGGAAGCGCGCCGACGGAGAAGTCGCCGCCGCGGGCGAGAGCCGCCTCCAGCGTCTCGCGCAGGACGAGCCCGCGCGCGCGCCCCGCGCCGTCCGCGACCGGGAAGCGCGCGAAGCCGTACTCTGCGAGCAGCGCGGCGGCGTCGGCGGCGGAAGCGTCCTCGCGCAGCGTGCGCGGCGCGAAATTGGCGATGCGCGACACCGGGGAATCCTGCCACGCGCGCAGGTCGCGCGGCGGAATGACGCGCGAAATCTCCTTGCCGTCCTGCGCGAGCACTTCGTCGTAAAAACCGTTTTTCGAGAAAAATTTCGAGACGGCGACGCTGACGATTCCGCCGAGCATCAGCGCGGGAACGAGCGAAAAATGGTGCGTCATCTCGAAGACGAGCAGCACGCCCGTCACCGGCGCGCGCACGACCGAGCCGAAGCACGCGCACATGCCCACGACAGCGAGCGCGGAAACCTCCTCCGCGCCGACCGCGGGAACGCAGAGCGCGAGCGCGCCCGCGAGCGCCGCGCCGCAGGTGCCGCCGAAGAACAGCGCCGGAGCGAAGATGCCGCCGCAGCCGCCCAGCCCGTAGCAGAGCGCCGTCGCCAGCAGCTTCGCGCCCAGAAGCAGCGCCGCGACGCCCCACGCGAGCTCCGCGTTCAGCGCCGCGCTCAGGTCGCCGTAGCCGAGCGAAAAGACGCCCAGCCGCCCCGTCGCGAGAAAGACCGCGCTCCCGATCGCCCAGACGCAGAGCGCGCCGACGACGATCTTCGCCGCCGCGGGAACGCGCGGGAACGCCGTCCGCCCGCGCGCGCGCACGCCCAGCGCGAGCTTCTGAAACGCCGCGCCCGCGAGAGAGGCGAGCGCCGCGATCGGCGGCGTGAAGACGTACACCGCCCAATTCGCGCGCACCGTCGCCGGAATCGTGAAGACCGACGCGTCGCCCATGAAGAAATGCGCCGTCAGCGCGCCCGTGACAGCGGCGATCAGAATCGCGCCGATCAGGCGGCTGTTCAGATTTTCGACGACCTCCTCGAGCACGAACGCGACCGCCGCCATCGGCGCGTTGAAGATCGCCGCCAGCCCCGCCGCCGCGCCCGCCGCCGCCGCCTCGCGCCGCATGTGCGCGGGAACGCCGAGCGCGCCCGCGAGATTCGACGCCGCGCCGCCGCCGATCTGCACCATCGGCCCCTCGTTCCCGAGCGAACAGCCGCCGCCGACCGTCAGCGCGCTCCCGAGAAACTTCGTCCACGTCGTGCGCCAGCGCACGACGCCGAAATCCTTCCAGAACGCGAGCTTGAGCTGCGGGCTGCCGCTCCCGGCGGCGTCCGGACAGAAGCGCGTGACGAGCAGCGCCGCCGTCGTCGCCGTTCCCGCGAGCGCGAGCAGCGAATACAGCAGAAATTCCGGCGCGCTCAGCCGCGCGAAGCGCGCGACGCCGTTTTCGTAAAGCCAGTGAATCGAGTTCTGGAACGCGACCGCCGCCAGCCCTGCCGCGACGCCGCACAGCACCGGCCGCGCGACGATCTTCCACCTGGCATTTTTCTCGCCGAAAATCTTCATCGTTTTTCCGGACGATTTTTTAGGCTTCGGCGCGCGACGCAATCCAGATTTCGCGGGAACCGTCTCCCGTTTTCCCGGACGCCTTTCTTTAAGCTTTAAGATTCGGGCGGCAGGTTCTATCCTCGCGGACATGAAAATTTCCCGAATCGCGATCATCTGGAACTGCGCGAAGCCCGGCGCCGAAGCGTGCCTGGACGCCGTCGTCGCCGTCGCCGAAAAGCACGGAATCGCGACGCAGATCTCCAAGAACCATCCGATCGACCGGGACGTGCTCGCGGGAACGCAGCTGTGCTGCGTGATCGGCGGCGACGGCACGATTCTCGGCGTCGTCGAGAGCGCCGTGCTGAACCGCGTGCCGATCTTCGGCATCAATCTGGGCAAGCTCGGCTATCTCGCGAATTATTCGGCGAAGGACATCGAGCGCGATCTCGAGGACGCGCTCGCGGGGCGCTGCCGCAGAGTCTCGCGCTCGCTGCTCGAATGCGCGCTCGCGAACGATCCCGCGGGAACGCGCCGCCTCGCGCTCAACGACGTCGTCATCAAGGCGAGCGAAAACTTCCAGATGACGGCGCTGCGCGTCGATTCCGTGGAGCACGGCACGATCAACACCTTCCGCGCGGACGGGCTGATCTTTTCCACCGCGACGGGCTCGACCGCCTACAGCCTCGGCGCCGGCGGTCCGCTGATCCACACCGACGCGGACGTCTTCGCGCTCACGCCGCTGTGCCCGCACACGCTCTCCAACCGCGCGGTCGTGCTCCCGCGCGGCATGACGATCCGCGTGGACGACGTTTCCGCCGGCGTCCCGACGGGCATTTCCATCGACGGGAACGCCCCGCTTTCCGGCAAAGGCGCGTTCCCGCTGACGATCCGCATGTCCGACGCGCGCGTGGAAATTCTCCAGCCGCCGACGCTCTCGGAATTCGAGATTCTTCGGACGAAGCTCCGTTGGGTCTGAGCGCGCTCCCGCGGGAACGCGCGCCGAAAAACGCGATGCGCAAAATCATCCACATCGACATGGACGCGTTCTTCGCGTCGGTGGAACAGCGCGACGCCCCCGAGCTGCGCGGTCTTCCCGTCGCCGTCGCGCGCGACGCGCCGCGCAGCGTCGTCACGACCGCGAGCTACGAAGCGCGCCGCTACGGCGTCCGTTCCGCGCTTTCCGTCGCGAAGGCGAAACGGCTCTGTCCGCGCCTCGTGCTCGTGCCGCCGCGCATGGGCGTGTACAAAAAGATCTCCGCGCGCATCCGCGAAATCTTCGGGCGCTACACGGAGCTCGTCGAGCCGCTCTCGATCGACGAGGCGTTTCTCGACGTCACGGACAATCCCGAGGGCAAGACCGCCACGCGGATCGCGAAGGAAATCAGGGCGGCGATAAGAAACGAGCTCGGGCTGACGGCGTCCGCGGGCGTCTCCTACAACAAGTTTCTCGCGAAGATCGCGTCCGACCTGCGCAAGCCCGACGGGCTCTCGCGCATTCTGCCCAAGGACGCGGAAGCGTTCCTGGAACGGCTGCCGATCGAGGCGTTTTACGGCGTCGGCCCCGCGACCGCGCGGCGCATGCGCGAGCTCGGCGTCACGGACGGCGCGACGCTGAAGGCGCGTTCCCGCGAGGAGCTCGAAACGCATTTCGGGAAGGTCGGCGAATGGCTTTACGAAATCGTGCGCGGGCGCGACGAACGTCCCGTGCGTCCGGACCGCGAACGGAAATCCGTCGGCGTCGAGGACACGTTCCCGCAGGATTTCGTCGGCTTCGACGCCTGCGCGGAAGCGCTCGGGCCGATCGTCGCGGAGCTGCTCCTCCGCCTCGAAAACGCCGCCTTTCTCGGAAGCACGCTGACGCTGAAGATCAAATTTTCCGATTTTTCGCAGATCACGCGCTCGCGGACGCGGGAACGCGTCTTCGACGGCAGGGCGGACGTCGAGGGAACGGCGCTCGCCCTGCTCCGCGAGCACCTGCCGCCGCGCAAGCCCGTGCGTCTGCTCGGCGTGACGATTTCCCGCGCCGCTCCCGCGCCCGCGCGCCGCGACCCGAGCCAGCTCGAACTGCCTTTGGAAAGTGGAGGAGTTTAAAAGGTCGAGGAGTTGAAGAGTAAAGAGCTTAACAGCTGAAGAGCTTAAAAGTTTAACGGTTAAGCTTTTCGGCTCTTAAACTTTTCAACTCCTAAACTTCTAAACTCCTCAACTCCTAAACGTTCCTCATCGCTTCTTCTTTCCGCGGAGGGCGGCGCGCTCGACTCGGAAACGCGGCGTCTTCCCGCCGGCGGGCTTCCCCTTTTCCTCGTCTTTGCCGAGCGCCTCGGGAACGAAGCGGAAATCCATCGTGCGGCGGAAACGGTCCACCCTCGCGATCTCCACGGGAACGGTCTGCCCGAGCCGCAGCGTCCGGCGCGTGCGCCGCCCGACGACGGCGCTCCCGTCGCCCGTGATCTGGTAGAAGTCGTCCGTCATCGACGAAAGCGGAATCAGCCCGAACGCCTGAGAAATCTTCAGCTCGACGAAGAGCCCGCGGGAACGCACGTCCGTGATCACGGCGTCGAAGACGTTCTTCTTCGGGCGCAGCGCCTCGCGCTCGAAGAATTCGAGCAGCTTGATTTTCGTCGATTCGCGCTCCGCCTCCATGGACGAGCGCTCGGTCTCGGAGATGTGTTCGGAGACGCCCTTGAGCTCTGAAAGCGAAATTGAGGGCAGCTTCTTCGCGGGCGCGCCGGGAAGGCGGTTTTTCTGCAGGTAGAAATCGAAAACGCGGTGGACCGTCAGGTCGGCGTAGCGCCGGATCGGCGAAGTGAAGTGCGCGTAGTACGTCTTCGCCAGACCGTAGTGCCCGTCCGCCTTCGGGCGGTAGCACGCCTGCTTCAGCGCGCGCAGGAAGCGGATGCGCAGCGGGTAGGCGTCCTCGCGCCCGTCGAGAATCTTGAGCAGGCGGACGACTTCCGCGCGCTTCGTCAGGTCGCCCGTCTTGATGCCGGAATCGAGCAGCTCTTCGCGCAGGTCGGCGAGCTTTTCGGGCTCGGGCGCGTCGTGCACGCGCGAGACGTACGGCAGATGATCCCGCGAAAATTCGCGCGCGACGCTCTCGTTCGCGAGCAGCATGAATTCCTCGACGAGCTGGTGAGAGGCGTCGTGCTCGACGCGCGCGATGCGGTCGGCGAAGCCGTCGGCGTCCACGTAGATCTTCACTTCGGGCATGTCGAGATCGAGCGCGCCCGCCTTCATGCGGCGTTCCCGCAGGACGGCGGCGATGCGCCAGAGCGCGCGCACGCCGCGGCGCAGCTCGTCGAGCTCGCCGTCGTTCAGATCCGCGAGCGCGCGGCCGGGATAGCCCGACTGATGCTCGGGAACGGGCGGAATGCGGCGCAGCGCGGCGTTGTCGTCCTCGTTCATCAGCGCGAACGCCTGCCCGTAGGTCAGCCGCTTGCGCGAAGCGATGACGGTGCCGGCGAACTCCGTGCGGAGGATTTCCTGTTTGTCCGAGAACGTGAAGAAGACGGACTTCGTCAGGCGGTTTTCGTTTTCGATGAGCGAGCACAGCCCGCTCGAAAGCGCGTGCGGGAGCATCGGAATCACGGTGCCGACGAGATAGGTGGAATTGCCGCGCGCGCGCGCCTCGGCGTCGAGCGCCGTTCCCGGGCGCACGTAGTGCGAGACGTCCGCGATGTGCACGCCGACGCGCGTCGCGCCGCCCGGAAGAAATTCGATCGAGAGCGCGTCGTCGAAATCCTTGGCGTCGTCGGGATCGATCGTGATCGTGAAGA
Organism: Candidatus Spyradosoma sp. SGI.093; assembly: GCF_050314555.1. NCBI lineage: Bacteria > Pseudomonadati > Verrucomicrobiota > Opitutia > Candidatus Spyradosoma > Candidatus Spyradosoma sp. SGI.093. The sequence continues at coordinate 49,739 of NZ_JBNPNH010000009.1, forward strand.
TCTTCCGCACGTCGAGGCGCCCCTTCATGTCGCGCGCGGGAACGCTCTGCGGCAGCGCCGCGGTCTCGCGACAGACGGCGTCGGGGAATTTCGGCGAAAGCCCGTAGCGGTAGAGAATCGCGCGGTATTCCGCGAGCGGCGTGTGCGAGACGCCGAGCACCTTTTCGATTTCGCCGGTCGGATTCTCGCTGCGGCGCGTCCATTCGTCGAGGCGCACGACGACTTTCTCGCCGTCCTTCGGGCGCGGGAACAGCGGCGAGCGCGCCGGATCCTGCACGAGAATCTCCATGCTCATCTTCGGATCGTCGGGAACGACGCTCCACGCGTAGCGCGTGCGCCGCAGCGTTCCCGTGGTCGTCGCGAAGGCGCGTTCGAGAATCTTCACGACGGCGCCGAACTCGTAGTCGTCGTCCGCCGCGTAGGCTTCGCGGAAACCGCCCTTGCGCCGCTTCTTTTCGATGCGCACGACGACGCGGTCGCCCGGGAGCGCGACGCCCGTGTCCTCCGCGCGGACGTGCACGGGCGGATGCGGCTCGGAGCCGTCGGCGGGCGCGTCGGGAAGCACTTTCGCCGAGCCGCCGGAGCGGAAGACGATTTTCCCGCTGACGAGATTCGCGTCCGCGGGCAGGCAGTAGCGGTCGCGCTTCACCTGCGCGATTTCGCCGTCGCGCACCATGCGCGGCACGACCTTCTTGAGGCGTGAAAAGATTTTTCCGCCGCCGCCGAGAGCCTTGTAGAGCTCGTCGAGGCGCAGCGGCACGTAGTCCTTGCGCCGCATCAGTTCGAGAATCGAATCTTTGAGTTCCATGATTGAATGCTTGCTTGCAGGTGAACGAGTAATGAGCGGGTCGATCGCGGGAACGGCACACCGACTTCAGCGCGCGATCAGCAGACAGACGGCGTGCACGGCGATTCCCTCGCCCGCGCCGATCGCGCCGAGCTTTTCGTTCGTCGTCGCCTTCACGCCGACGCGGTCCGCGGGAACGCCGAGCGCCGCGCCGAGCTTTTCGCGCATCGCGGGAACGTGCTTCCCGATCTTCGGGTGTTCGGCGATCACGGCGACGTCCGCGTTCCCGACGATGTAGCCGCGAGCGCGCGCCTCCGCCGCCGCGCGTTCGACGATCTTCAGCGAATCCATGCCGGCGCACGCGGGATCGTCCGGCGGGAAGAAATGCCCGATGTCCGGGAGCGCGAGCGCGCCCAGCACGGCGTCCGCGAGCGCGTGCGCGACGACGTCGCCGTCGGAATGCGCGACGCAGCCGACGTCCGCCGGAATTTCGACGCCGCCGAGCACGCAGCGCAGCCCGGGCGCGAGACGATGCACGTCGTAGCCGAGCCCGACGCGGAAAGGCGGGAACGCGCCCGCGGAAGTTTTTTTCTGATTTTCGGAATCCATGATTCTCCTCCGTTTCGCGGTCATTTCTTTTTGGCGCGCAGCCGCTGCAGTTCGCGCTTCCACTCCGCCACAGGAGCGGAGGCGACGCGGTGCCTTTCGGCGCAGGCGACCGCCTCCGCCAGCGCGTCCGCGCGCGCGAATTCGGGCACGAGGCGCCCGTCCAGCGTAGCGCGGTAAAATTCCGCCGCGCGGTCGGCGTTCCCGTGTTCGGCGAGAAAACGCGCGACCTCAAGCGCAAGGCCCGGATTTTCCGCCGCGAAATTCCGCGGGAAATACGTCCACGCCGCGCGCGGATTCTTCCCGTCGCGGGAACGTGCGATCGCGTATTCGAGCGCGAGACCGGGCGCGTAGAGCCGCGCCTCGTCGAGCAGCTTTTTGGCGTCGCCGTCGAGTCCTTCGGCGCGCGCGAGCTGAGCGGCGCGCAGATACGCGTATTGGTGAAGGCGCGTCGGACGCCCTTCCCGCGCGTCGTTCAGCTGCGCGTCGAGGCTCTTTTTGAACGGGCGATAAAGCGGGTCGCCGACGAAAACGCCCTGCCAGCTGAACGCGGGAATCGAGAACGCCGCGGCGTCGCCCGCCGTCATGCCCGAGGCGAGCGCTTCCGCGAAGTAATGCGGGTGGTGCGAGAGCCCGAGATAGGGCTCGAAGACGTTGCCGACGGTCGCCGCCGCGCCGCGCGCGACGAGCCCCGCCGTCCACGCGCTGCGGGAACGCAGCGTCTCCGCTGAAAAACTGTGGATGTGCATCGCGCACGCGCCCGCGGGAAAGCGGAATTTCGGATCGAGAAAACATCCGCCGACGCGCGCCGAATACCAGCCGAAATAAAACGCGGGCGCGTCGTAGCGCGACGTCGCGGGCATCAGCGCGCGCGTCGTTTCGGCGCTCGTTTCGAAGCCGAGTCCGCGCAGCGTCTTTTCCGTCGCCTCGAGCCAGGCGTCGCCTTCCTTGTGCGGGCCGCCGCGATCGACGCAGGCGCGCCCCATCAGCCCCTTCGCTTCGGCGCGCAGCGCGCTCTCCGTCAGCGCCTTCGCGTCTTCGGCGGTCGGGCCGTCGAGCCGCGCGACCTTCAGAAGAAGCCTGCTCAGCACGCGGTTCTTCGCGTCGCGGAAAAACGGATTGGGCACGGCGCCGTTGATCGGCGCGTCGGGGACAGCGACGAGCGCGAGCTCGGAATCGACGGACGCCTCGTTTTTGTCCAGCGGCGCGCGCGTCGCGCCTTCCGCGAGCGGCGCCAGCTTTTCCGGATCGTTCGCGATGCGCAGCGGCACGCCGCGGCAGAGCACGAGATAGGCGATGCACTCGCCAGCGCGCGCCTTCGTCGGATCGAAATTCGCCGGAAGCGCGAGCAGGACGCGCCCCGCGGCGTCGCGCTTTTCCGTCGGCGTGCCGTCCACGAGCCCGCGCGCGCACAGTTCGTGCAGCAGCGGGAAATGCACCTCGTCGGCGAAGACGCGCCAGGAAATCGTCTCCTCGCGCGGGAGCGTCAGCGCGATCAGATTCTTCTCGGGAACGCCGCGCGCGGCGACGTAGTGGCGGGCGACGTCGAGCGATTCCGCGTCGGCGGCGTTCGCGACGACGTAAACGCGTTCCCGCAGCGCGGCGTCGTCGTTTTCGGCGGCGGGCGCGGGAAGGCGGAAGACGGCGAAAAGCGCCGTCGCCGCGAAGAGAATTTTTCTCGGAAGGAATTTCATCGATCCGGACCTTTGAGCCTTGCGTCAGAGCGTTCCCGCGGCGGCGGCGGCGGAAATCTTCCCGATCAGCGAGGTCGTCGAGAAGCCGGGCAGGAACGGCAGAAATTCGATGCGCGCGCCGCAGGATTCGAGCGCGGCGCGTTCGTCGGGATTGAGCGTCTCCAGCGTGTAGTCGCCCGCCTTCGCGTACACGTCCGGGCGCAGCGCGCGGATTTCCGCGTCCAGCCGCGGCGTGTGGAAAAAGAAGATTCCGGAGACGAAGCCGAGCGCGCCGAGCACGAACGCGCGCTCGAGATCGCCCTGCACGGGGCGCGTCGGGCCTTTGAGCGCGCGGACAGAATCGGCGCCGTTGAGCCCGATCCAAAGTTCGTCGCCGAGCGCGGCGGCGTCCCGCAGATAAAAGACGTGCCCGCAGTGAAGCAGATCGAAGCAGCCGTTCGTCAGCACGAGTTTTTTGCCTTCCCGCGCCAGCGCTTCGCGGCGCGCGACGGCGGCTTCCAGGCTCGGGAACAGTTTCGGATTTCGTTCGAGGGGGGATTCCATGCCGCGATTATTGTTCCTCCCGCCCGATTATCCAACATTTTTTTGGCGCGGAATTGAGGGGAAACGCGTTCCCGCGCGCGCCGCGCCCGCGCTCAGTCGAGCGCGATCGGGGAAGCGGGAAGCGGGGCGGAGGCGGCGGCGGAATCGCGGTTCACGCGCGGGGCGCCGAGGAGATCCGCCGCGGGCGCGGGAACGGAGTCGATCGCGCGACGGCGCGTGCGCCGCTCCCATTCCTCGTAAATGTCGTCGCTGAGATCCAGCGTGCTCAGGTCGATCGTCTCGCCGTTGACGACCCAGACCACGTTGCTGTCCGTGCCCATGTACACCAGCGCGACGTTGCGCCCGAAGCCGAAGCCGTCCAGATCGATCGCGCCGTAGCCGACGACCGCGAGGTCGCGCCCCGCGCGCACGTTCGCCAGCCGGGCGTAGTCGCCGGAAGAAACGACGCGCACGTCGCCCGTCTCCGCGATCGCGTTTTCGAGCTCGACGAGGCCCCGCGCGTCCAGGCGCAGATCGTTCTTCGCGTAGAGATTTTCCGCGACGAGCATGCCGTCCGAACGGATCGCGATCGAGCCCTTCAGCGCCGTCGCCGAGGAGACGTAGTTGTCCTGCGTCGCGAGGAAGATGTCCCCGCCGCCCGCGTAGAAATCCGTCTCGCCCGCGGCGAAGCGGAAATAGTTGTCCGCGCGCCCGATGCCGCCCTTGTCAGAATCGACGATGAGCAGCCCGCCCGCGGAAACGCTCGCGTCCGCGCCGGCGAGCACGACGTCGCCGTTCTCCGAATACAGGCACGCGGTTCCGAGCGCGGCGACCGTGCCGAGCGTGAGCGGCCCGTCGCCGACGGCGCCGACGTACACGTTGCGCCCGGTCGCGTTGAGCACGCCGCGCACGTCGATCTCCATGCCGGGAACGTCACTGTCCGCGCGGAGCTCGCCGACGTCGCCCGTCGCGCGGATCGTGATCGTCTCCGCGGAAATGCTCGGATCGCTGCCGTTCCCGCCGACGACGTCGCCGGCGGAGATCGTCACGTTCCCGTGCGCGCTCGAAATCGTGTCCACGACGAGCTTCGCCGAGCGGTTGTCGATGAAGACGTCGCCTTCGGTGAAGATCTTCACGCCGTTCGCCTCGCCTTCCGTTCCCGCGCGCATGTGGATGTTGAAGTCTGCGTCGGCGGCGCCGAGCTGCCCGGCGCGGATCTCGAGCGCGGTCGCGCGCACGTTCGTCGTGCCGTCCGTGCGGTAGTTCGCGAGCGTCTTGCCCTCCGCCGCGATGCGGACGTTCCCGCCGAGCACGTAATCGATTCCGACGACCTCGCGCGAGCCCGCGATGTTCACGAAGACGTCGCCCGCCGTGCGCGCGCCGAAGAGCGCGTCCGTGAAGCGGTATTCTTCGAACTCGACCGTCAGCGGCGTTTCCGCGCTCCCGATTTGACCGTAGGCGGCTTCGAGCGAAACCGAGCCGATTCCCCCGACGATCTTCGAATCCGCGTTCGCCGCGAGAATGCTGCCCGAAGTCTTCAGCTGAACGACGCCTCCGTACGCGTACGAGCCGACGTTCCCGACCGTGATGTCGCTTTCGGAGCCGATCCGCAGGTCGTAGGACGCCGACGCGTCGAGCACGCCGCTCGCCTCGACGTTCAGGTCTTCCGCGATGCGCACGGAGACGCTCAGGAGATTTCCCGCGTCGTCGAAGCGGTATTCCATGTCCTCGCGCGAGGCGGACGCGAGAATCTTCCGCTGTTCGTCGGTGAGGATTTCCGGGTCGCGCAGATCGATTTCCACGCGTTCTTTCGCGACTTTTCCGATTTTATTGGCGGAAATCGAAACGTTTTTGCCGACGACGTTCGGCGCCTCCCAGTCGAAGCGCGTGTTGACGGTCTCGTCCGTCTTCGAGACGCCGACGAGCACGGTCTTGAGCTGCGCCTCGGTGCAGCCCGCGCCCCTGCGGAGCTCGGCGCGCTCGGCGTCGCTCGCGGAATAGACGAAATCCTTGTCGAACTCGCCGCCGCCGTAGAGCGCGCCGAACTGCGTGTCGAGATCGGTCTTTTCGAGCGCGTCGATCGCCGCGTCATCGTAGCCGCGTTCCCGCAGCGCAATGCGCATTTCCGGCGAGAACGCGATCGCGTCGCCCTCGACCTTCCTTCCGTTCTCGTGCGCGGTCCAGTAGAGGAAATACTCGCCCGTGCGCGCGGTCTCGTAGTCCGACTCGGCCTCGGCGAGCTGCGTTTCGTCGAGCCGGGTGAGCCCGAGCGCGCGCCACGCGGAAAGCGCCTCTTCGTCGGCTTCCCAGGCGGAAACGCTTTCGTCGTTCCCGTCGTACACGCCGTAAACGCTGCCGAACGAAACGTCTCCCGTCTCGCTCTTCACGGAATCGACGAGGAACGAGACGTAAGGATCGGGCTCCCACGCGCCCGGCGCCGACATGCCGGAAACCGCAATGTCGCCGTACGCCCGGACGGAGAGCTTATACGTGCCGTAGCCGCCGTCCACGAGCGCGGAGACGCCGCCCTCGCGCGAGACGAGCGAAATCGCCGCGCCGTCCCTCCGCATGGCGAGCGCGCCGCCGTCGGAACTCCGCGCGACGTCGCCGCGCGCGTCGATCGAAAGGTCGCCGTACGCGACGACGCTGCCGTAGGCGACGCCGCTCGCGGGCGCGGCGATCGAAACGGCGTTCCCGCGCGCGTCGAGCCTGCCGCCCGGCGTCTGGTTCACGAAGACGTTCACGTCGCCGGCGGAGGCGCTCACGCCGATGTTCTTTCCGCGCAGGAGAGCCGATTCGCCGAGCGATTCGATCGAGCCCGAAGTCGAAGAAAGCGAGACGTCGACGTTCCCGTCGCCGCCGAGCACTCCCGCGACGCGGATGCCCGCGCCGCGCGAAGTCACCGAGACGCTTCCGGTCGCCGCGCCGACGAACGCGACGTTCACGGGAACGTTCGGATTGACGTTCTTGTACATGAACGCCGTCTGCCAGGCGCCCGAGCTCATGTAGTACTGCCCGCCGAGCATCGTGTCGAAGGCGAGCACGCCGCCGAAGCCGCCGAAGTCCGCGCCCGTGTTCGGCGTGAACGTCGAGACGTCGTCCGTCTGCGCGACGCCGTTCACCGTCTTCGTCACGACGCCGTTCAGGCGCGAGAACACCGTGACGTCGCCGGGGAGAAGCGCGGGGTTGCCCACGGAATCGTAGCCGACGACCCTGTCGCGGATGATGAGCTTGCCCTCGACGTCGGAGCCGGTTCCGAGCTCGTTCAGGTAAAGGCCGTAGGCGCTTTTGTTGTCCACGGAAATCCGCGCGTGACCGTCGAAGACGGAAATCGTCGCGCGCTTGTCCTCCGCGACGAGCTTCGTCGCGGAAACGGCGCCGCCGATGAAGGAACGCGGCGTCAGCTTGCCCGTTCCCGTGGAAACGACTTTGCCGACGAGCTCGACCGTGCCGCCGCGCGCGTCGATCTCCTCGACCTCCACGGCGTCGAGCCTCGCGTTGTACCACGCCTCGACGTTGCCCGTCGCGTTCGTGATGCGGTAGCGCTCCTCGCCTCCCGCCGCGTAGGACGCGCGCGCCTCTTCGACGGACGCCGCGCCGTGGAGCGCGAGCGTTTCCGGCACGACGAGCGTGTAGCGCTCCGTTCCCGCGACGATGTCGCCGTTGACGTCGATCACGTCGGCGATCAGCGTGACGTTGTTCGCGTGCAGCTCCGCGCCGCCCTGCGAAAAGCCGCCCGTCGCCTGGTCGTAGGCGAAGTTGCCGAACGCGTACGCCGAGAATCTTCCCGAACCGTCGTAGTAGGACGGCACGTTCAGGTAGAAATTGCCGCGCCCCGCGTCGATCGTCACGGAATCGGCGAGAATCGTCGCCGAAGTCTCGACGGCGCCGCCGCTTTCGTTGCGGACGAGCACGCTCCCGTAAGTGTTGACGATTTCGCCGCCGAGCGAAATCGCGGTCGCGCGTCCGCTCGCGGGCTTGCGCGCGACGATCGAGATTTCCGGTGCGGCGGCGTCCGCCTGCACGTCGCCGCGGAACGGAGCGCCGACGGACGTAAGGCCCGGCTGCGCGTCGGAAACGGAAAGCCCCGCGACGAACAGGTTCTTGTCGGAACGGTTTTCGACGGAAAGACCGCCGCTCCCGACGATGCGGATCCTGCCCGAAGGCGTCGGGTCCGGAGAGAACGCCGCGCGGTATTCCGGCGTGACGATCTTCACGCCGTGCGCGCCGGAGACTTCAAGCCCGGGGCGCACGCAGAACGCCTCCGCCGTGCGGTGTTCCGCGTCGATGCCCTGCTCCGCCATCGAGGCGCGCACGGCGGCGATCTGCTCGTCGTAGTAGCGCGTCACGGAGTCCGAGACGTCCGTCGAGGAGCCGGGGGATCTCTTCGCGGCGACGTATTCCGCCTTCGCCGCCTCGTATTCGGCGATCTTCGCGCTGTAAGCCGCGTAGAGGTCTGCCGTTCCCGCGGCGACGTATTCGCCCGAAACGTCCTCGGACTCGACGCGCGAGACGTTCCCGGCGTCGTCGAAGGCCGCGCGCGTCACGAAGATTTTTCCGTCCGCGTCGATGACGACGCCCGTGCGCGCGAGCGAATTGTCCACGGTCACGTTCCCGTCGATCTGCACGAAGGCGAACGTGTGCGCTCCCGCGACGACGCCGCTCTTCGCCTGGTATTCCTTCTGGTAAAAAGTCTTGTTCCAGTATCTGCCGTAGGCGTCGATCGCGCCGTCTTCGACGGCGATGTTCACGCCGCCGCCCGCGGTCAGGATTTCCGCGCCGCCGAGAACGGCGACGGAGTCGTTCAGCCTGAAATCGCCGATGCCGTCGCTGTACCACGTGGGAATGACGTTGTAGTTCCACACGTAGGCGGAACCGTGCACGGACGCGCCCAGATTCTTCGCCTGCAGATCGACGGACTTCGCGGCGATCTTCCCGGAGACGGCGACGCGGTTGTCCGCGGAGGCGTAGATGCGCGCCTTGCCTTCGACGTAGCCGGCGAAACCGGCGTCGCAGCTCGAAAGCGTCCTCGCCTGCAGATCGCTTTTCGACGCGGCCTGCGCCTTCACGTCGCCCGCGAACGAAATCAGCCCGCGGAGCCTGACGTCGTCGTGCTGCTCTGAGCGCATTTCCAAAGTCGCGCCCGAGCCGCCGAGCAGCGAGAATTTCGCGACGGAACGCAGCGCCTCGCGGACGCGCACGTCGCTCGTCGCCTTCACGGAGAGCGTTCCCGCGTCCGTCGCGGAATCGCCGAGCAGCTTGGTCGCCTCGTCGAACGAGACGTACGATTCGAAGACGCCGTTCCATTTCAGCGAATCGCCTTCCCCGGAGATAAGCCCGCCGAACGCGGAATCCGCGCCGTAGGAATCGTCGCCCGGGCCGTTGCGGAAAGCCGCGTTCGTCGCGAAATCGAAATCGTGCGCGCGCAGCGTCGAGCCGGAAGCCGTGATCGTCGCCGCGCCCTTCGTCGTCGCGTAGGACCTCACGCCGCCGAACGCCGCCGCGCCGCCGTGCGAAGCGTCGAGCTGCGCGCGCTGATCGACCGCGCTCTCGGCGGAGGCGGAAATCTTCGCCGCGGAAACGTTCGCCTTCACGAGGGCGATCGTCGCGTCCGAAGCGACGTGCGCGGTGGAGAAGACGCCCTGCGTGTCGAGCGCGCCGCCCGAGCCGAGTTCGGAAAGCGCGCGCGCGACGTCCGTTCCCGCGACGGCGAAATTCACCTCGCCGCCGTCCGCGCGCAGCGTCGCCGAACCGTCGGCGTTCCCGACGGAAAGTCTGCGCTTGAGGTCGATTTCCGCCGTCGCGTCCACGCCGCCCGCCGCGACCACGCCGCCGTGGTTCGCCGTGCCGTGGGCGCGGACGTAAGAATCGCCGCGCACGCCGAGAGAGATCGTTCCCGCCGAAAGGCGCGCGCCCGAAAGCGCTTCCGTCGAGAGCGTTCCCGCGAGCTTCGCGGTCGCGCCCGCGCCCTGCCCGCTGACGAGCGCGCCGCCCGCCGCGAACGCGTCCGCGCGCACTTCCGCCAGCGAAATCTTCGCGAGCGCGGAAATCTCCGCCGCCGTCTGCGTTCCCGAGACGACGACCGCGCCGCGCATCGTGTTCACCGCCTCGGCGAGCGACGTGCCGACCGCGAGCCCGCCGAAGTTCCAGCCGTCCACCTGCGAACGGATCTTTTCCCGCGCGTCCGTCGAGACGGAGATTTTCCCGCCCGCCGTCGTCGAGCCCGCCAGCGTCGCCAGAAGCGTGTTTTCCAGATACGAATTCGCGACCGTGCCTTGAATGCCGCCGATCGTTCCCGCGCCCGTGAGCGCGTAGACGAGGAAGTCCGCGTCGTCGGAAGCGACGACGTCGAGATCGCCGGAAAGCTCCGCGTTCTGCGCGTAGGACGACGCGACGACGCGCCCGCCCTTGCTCACCTGGGAAACGACGGCGGAGACGTCGCCGCCCGAGACGGCGATGCCGTAGCCTTCCGCCGTGAGGCCGAACTTGTCGTTCGCGCGCACGGAAACCGAATCCGCCTTCAGCGTCGAGACGTTGCCGAGCACCGCCGCTTCCGTCAGCGTGTCTTCCGCGGAGACCTTCGCGACCGTCGCCGTGTTCCCGCCGAGCTGAAGACTGCCGCGGAACGCCTTGATCTTGTTCCGCGCGACTTCCGTCTCCGCGTCGAGGCTCAAATTGCCGCGCAGTTCGGCGGAATCCGCCGCGAAGAGCGCGCGCGTGCTCGTGGAAAAGTCCGCGAGCGCGACGTTCGCGCCCATCCCCGCGAGGGACGCGTTCACGTCGCCCGTCGTCGAAAACGCGTCGATGAAGTCGTGCGCGACGACGCGGACGTCCCGCGCGTCGGCGATCTTCACGCCCTCGCCGATGCGCGCGAACGTTCCCGCCGCGCCCGTCTGCGAAGAAAGCTCCGCGAGATTTTCGCCGATCCGCGAGAGCGCCTCGCCGCTCTCCTCCTGCGCGCCCGCGAACGCCTTCCGCACGTCGTCCGCCATGCCGGAGCCGACCGTGATGAAGTTGAGCGCCGCCTGCAACGTGACGAAGCCGCCCGCCGCGCCGACCGTGACCGCGTAGAAGTCGCGCCTCGTGTCCGCCTTGACCGCGACGTCGCCGCCGACGGAGACGTCCGCGTTCCCGCACAGCTCGGCGCGCGTCTCGCCGTAGGAGGAAAGCACGTCCACGGCGGCGGTGACCGCCGCGCCGTAGTTGAAGTTGACCGCGGCGGCGCCGTTGCCCTGGTAGAAAGCCTGCTCCGTCTTCGCGTCGATCGTGAGGGCGCCCGCGAGCGCGAGATTCCTGCGCGCGCCGTCCCCGCCGTCGAAGAGCGCGCGCGTGTCCGAAGTGATCGTGCCGACGCCGACGCTCGCCGCGCCCGCGAAATGCTGCCCGATGCTCGCCGAAATCAGATACGAGGCGACGCGGTGATCCGCGTGCGCCGTGATCTTCAGATCGCGCGCCGTCACGTCGCTGCGAAGCGCTTCGGCGGCGGTCGTGTTGTTGATGTTGGAGACGCCGATGCCCGCGGCGAGCGCGCCCGCGGAAATGCCCGCCGCGCCCGCGCCGAGCGCGACCGTCTTGCCGCCGCTCTCTTCGCCGACGACGGTCTTGTCGTCCGCGTTCAGCGAAACGTCGCCCGCCGTTCCCGCGTTCACGGCCGAATCCTCGAGCGCCGCGCGCGTCGTTCCCGAAATTCTGTAAACGGCGATGTTGCCCGCGCCGCCGACGCTCACGCTTCCGCCCGCGGTCACGACGATCGCGCCGAAGAGGTCGTCCGTCGTCGCTTCGAGATTCACCGCGCCGAGCACGGTCGAATTCTTCACGACCGCGCCGACGTCGTGCTTGCCCGAAAAGACGCTCGCGTAAACGCCGATACCGACGCCCGACTCGCCGAGACTGACCGCGACCACGCCGCCGTAGATACCGCCGAGCATCGTTTCCGTCGCCTTGCCGGAAAGCAGCCCGTCCACGAGCGAGCGGTCCACGAGCACGTTCGCGTGCGCGTCCACGGTCGCGACGGCGACGTTCACGTCGATCGCGCTCCCGCCGAACGCCAGCCCGCCGGAGACGAGATAGATCGCCGTGTCGGTCTCCGAATCCGCCGCGAGCGCCGTTTTCGCCGCCGCGACGTTCGCGCCCTCGACGGTCGTTTCCGCCGTGCTCTTCATCGTGTCCACGACGACGGAGACGCCGACGCCGAGCTTGCTTTCCGCGCCCGCGAAAAAGATTTCGCCGCCGTAGAAGCGGATCGTCTCGCGGTTCAGCGAGCCCATCGAAAGCGTTCCCGCCTCAAGCGCCGAATCTTTCAGCAGCGCGCGCGCCGCCGAGGAAATGCTGTTCACCGCGATCGAGCCTTCGACGCCGACCGAACCGCCGGAAATGCCGACGCCCGCCGCGACGCTCTGAATCTCGGAGACGTTTTCCGCGACGATCGACGCCGCGCCCGAGAGGACGAGCTCGGAATTTTCGACGCGCGCGACCGCGTCGCCGCCGACGATGTTCACGCCGATCGCGACGCCGACGCCGCTGCCCGTCGTCAGGCCGAGCGTTCCCGCGCCCGCGTAGATCGTCGCGGCGTTCTTCGCGGAAAGGGAAAGCGTTCCCGCCGCGCCCGAATCTTCCGCGCGGAGCGTCGCGTTCTTCACGTAGGCTTCGAGGCGCTTTTCCTCGATGCCGTTCACGCCGACCGCGCCCGCGACGTTGAACGTCGAGGCGTCGGAGCCCGAATTCACGGAAATTCCCGCCGAGGCGGCGACCGCGACGACGCGGTTCGCGTTCACCGCGGAGACGGAGACGTCGCCGTACGCGCCGTCGGAGCGCAGTTTCTGCACGAGCGCGACGTCCTGCACGAACGCGCGCAGGTCGTTGCGGATGAAGTTCATGCCCGCCGCGCCCGCGACCGTGACGCTCGTCGAGGCGGACGTCGTGTTCGCCGCGAGCGAGCCGACGCCGCCGTAAATGTCCATTTCCTCCTTCGCGGAAACGTCGAGCGAGCGCAGCGTGACATTGGACGCGAGCTTGCCCGAGCCGAGCACGTAGGCGAGCGTCGTCAGCGATTCGCGGTTGTAGCCGATTTCGCCGGAAATGCCGACGCCCCAATTCGCGCCGCCCGCCGCCTGTCCCTGCGCCGCGCCGCCGTTGTTCACCGCCGCGACGCCCTGCGCCGCGCCCGCCGCGTTCCCGTTCTGCGCCGCCGCGACGCCGCCGTTGCCCGGATTCGCGGGAGCGTTCGCCGCGACGCCGTTGCCCGCCGCGCTGTTTTTCGTGACCGTTCCCGCCGCGCCGACCGCGAAGTGCCAGCCCGTGTTTTCCGCCGTCACCGACGCGTCGCCGAGCGAGAGCGTTCCCGCCGCGAGCGAACTCGCGGGAACGTCCTCCGCGTCCGCGTCGAAGATTTCGCCGACGTAGGCGCGCACGTCGCTCGCCGCGTCCGTGATCGCGACGCCGATGCCGATCGCCGCCTTTTCCGCCGTGGAAAATTCGCCGGAGACGTTCACGACCTTGCTCGAATTCTTCGCGGAAATCTTCGTCGAGCCGGAGACGTTCACCGTCGCCGCGCCGCTGAGCCCCGCATAGACTTTCGCGTCGGCGGAGAGCTGCGAATACGAGCCCTCGGCGATGATCTGCCGCCCGGACGCCGGCATCGACGGATAACCCGAAACGATGTTGCCCGCGCACACGATCGAGACGTAGCGCTGGCGGTTGTCCGCGGCGATCTTGAGATTCTTCGCGTCGATTTTCGCCGCGCCGACTTCCGCGCGCACGTCGGAATTGAAGACGTCGATCATCACGCCGAGCCCGCCGCCGTTCTTCGCTTCGACGGAATCCTGCACCATCGAGTCCACGGAATCCTGCACGCCCTTCGCCGTCACGGAGACCGTTCCCGCGGTTCCGCCGCCCTGGTTGATCAGCGCGCCGTCCTCGATCGTCGCGTGCGCCGTGTTGCCGCGCACCTTCACCTGCACGTTCCCGGCGACGCCGACGCCGCCGAGCCCGCTTTCCGTGCCGCCGTCCGTCTTCTGCGTCGAAGCCGAGCTCGAATTGCTCGAAGAGGCGACGAATCCCATGTAGGAGCTCGGGAGGAACATGCCCGCCTTGATCTTCATCTCGCCGCCCTTGATCGCTTTTTTCAGCGCCGCCGAACCGACTTTCTTCGCGACGCCGTCCACGTATTTGTGAAGCATGTCCACGAGCCCGCCGTAGCTGAGGCTTTCGCCGGTGAAGAACGCGGCTTTCCAGAACGGCATCTTGCTGACGGAGTTGAGCACGAAGCTCTTGGTCGCGTCGATTTTCGCGCCGCCCTTCACGGTCGCGTCCGCCTCGTCGGAGGCGACGAGCACGTTCACGCCGAGAGCGAGCCCGTTCTCCTTGTCGTTGTAATACGGGTCCGTGGCCTTGTCGTTGTATTCCGTCGATTCGATGTCGGCGGAAACGCCGCTCTTGGCGTTCGCGGAAACGCTCGAGGAAATCGCGATGTTCCCGCCGGAAAGCTGCGCCGCGACGCCGGGCGCGGACGTTCCCGCGGGAACGATCTGCTCGCCGACGACGATCTCCGAAACGTTGTCGACGACGCCGACCGAAAACGCGCCCGAGAACGCGAAATCGACGGTCTGATTCTTCGCCCCGTCCATGTAGGAATTGGCGTTGCCCTGCGCGGCGTTCGCGACGTTCCGCGAAGCCTTGCTGAAGATGCCGGAAATCGCGCCGTGCAGCGCCTCCGAAATCATCGCGGGCTGCCAGCCCAGCGTGCCGCCGACGCCCGTCGAGGCGCCCATGTCCTCCGAACCGGAAATCGACGACGAAATCGCCATGTTGCCGGCGGAGACGACGTTCCCGTTGATCTTCACGGAATTGTTCACCGTCGAGACGCCGATCGCGCCCGCGACGGAAATCGCGCCGTTGTCCAGCGACGTCGCTTCCGCGGCGACGGAGAAGCTCTTGTCCGTCGTCGCGGCGATCTTCATGTCCAGCGCCTCGGCGGCGGGAACGGCGAAGCCCGCGCCCTCGACGAAGGCGCGGAAATCCGCGTCGAGCGCGAGCGCGGAAACGTCCGTGAGCGCCGTCGAACGCACGGTCGCGCCCTTCGCGATCGAAACGTCGCAGTCCGTGCTCTGCACGCCGAGCGCGAGCGAGACGTCGTATTTGAGCGCTCCCGCCCACTGTCCGAAAAGTTCCTTGTTGTAGACGGCGGACGCGGCGGAGGCGCAGTCCGTCTTCATCTGCGAAAGAATCGCGACGCTTTCCCCGCTCACGGTCGCGCCCTCGCGGACGTCCACGAGCGACTCGCCCCTGGCGATCGCGAGCGAGATCGCGCCGCCGGGCGTCGTCATCATCGCGTGCGAGCGCGATTCCGCGCGGGCGAGCAGCGTCGCGTTCCCGTGCGTCGATTCGACGCGCGCGTTCCTGCCGACGACGACCTTCGCTGTCGCGTTCACGTAGCTGAACGGGAGCACGTCGCGGAACGTCTGCGAATCCGTCGGGAACAGGCTCGAGTCCGTCACCGTATTGAAGACTTCGCCGATCGACGGCCAGATCGTCTCGTACCAGACCGCGCCGCCCCTGCCGCTGAGCTTCTCCTCGATGCCCGAGAACGCCTCGGTCGTTTCCGTCAGAGAACGGTCGGAAAACGCGAGCGCGAAGACGTTCACGTTCCCGCGCGCCTGCACGACGGCGCCTTCGCCGATTTCGACCTTCGCCTCCGGAAGCGCCGTGAGGATCACGTTGCTCGACGCGTTCGCGAGCAGCAGGATTTCGCCCGCGTCCGCGAAAATTTTGGAGTTTTTCTCGAGCGTGATTTCCTGCGCGCAGACGAAGACGTCGCCCGTGCGCGCCCGGATCGTGACGCCTTCCGCGAGCGTGAACGTCTTGTCCGCCTTGTAGGAAATCGTCACGTCGGAAATGTTGTCCGTCTCGACGCGGATGTGCTTGCCCGTGATCGTCGCCGCGCCGTCGAGAATCTCTCCCGCCCAGTCGAGATCCGCCGCCGCGCTGAGCCGCGTCTCGTGCGCCGTGATCACGGCGGAGTTCTTCAGCGAACCGTCGGAATAAATGGAGACGACGCCCGTCGCCGCGTCCGCCGTGATCGTCGGATTGAACTCCACCTGCTCCAACGCCGTCGGCGGCAGAATTTTGTCGAGCACGGCGACCGAAAGCGCCATCGCGTTGAGATCGACGTCGCCGTTCGCCTGAATCGTGACGTTGCGCCCGCTGAGCCGCGTGCCTCTGAAGCCGGTGAACAGTTCGGAGACCCAGCCGAGCGCGCACTTGTCCGCGGAGACGGAGCCCTTCGCGAAGATCGCGAGGTCGCCGCCCGTCGCCGAGAGCTCCGCGAGCAGCAGCGTGACGTCGCCGCCCGCCGCGACCGCGAGCGTTCCCGCCGTCGCTTCGACGCGCGAGCCCGTGTCCGCGCGGAATTCGTCGCCCGAGCTCAGCAGAATTTTTTCCGCGGAAATCCTGACTTTGTCCGAGCCGCTGAACGTGCTCCCGAGCACGATCGCGCCGTCCGCGGAAACGACGAGCGTCTTCGCCTCGACGGCGGATTCGCCGGCGAGCGTGAAATTGCCGCCCGCGGAAACGACCGCGTCCGCGTTCGCGCCGGAAATCTTCGACTTGTCGTCGAGCGCGACGTTCCCGCCGGAAGCGATTTTCAGCGACGCGCCCGAGGCGGAGACGTCCGCGTAGGCGAGACTCGCGTCGCCGCCGCTCTTCGCCGAGAGCGTTCCCGCGGCGGAGAGCGCGGCGCGCGCGTCGGAATCGCCCGCGAGCTTCGCGTTCCCGCCGACGTCGATGTCGATTTCCTGCGCGGAGACGCGCGTTCCCGCCTCCTGCGTGTAGTCGCCCTCGCCGCGCGCGACGAAGTTTTTCCCGGAGGAAGCGGCGTCGATCGCGCCAGATTTTTCGACGCGGATCGCCTTGCTCGCCGAAAGGAAGACGCCCGCGCCGCGGAGCGCGTCCGCGCCGCCGTCGTCGCGCAGGTTCACCATCGCGCCCGCCGCGGGAGCGAGCGTTCCCGCGACGGAGACTTCGGAGCCGTAGGCCGCGAACGCGCGGACCTTGTCGAGGCGCGCCTTGACGGAGATGAGCCCGTCGGCGGAGATCGGCACGTCGCCCGCGAGCACGGCGGCGGTCTTGGCGTCGGAAATCGCGCCGTCGGCGGCGATCAGCTCGTCCATGAACTCCTTGGTCGGCGTCATCAGCAGCAGCGAGCCGGTGTTCACGACCGCGCCCGCGCCGACGGCGATGCCGTTCGGATTGAGGAAGAAGACGTTCCCGGCGCCGAGCGCGCCGTCCTTGAAGGAATTGAGAATGCCGTCGATGCTCGTCTTCTTGTCGCGGACGAGATTGATGAGATTCGACGTTCCCGTGGGCAGGTAGAGGTTGACCGTCGCGCCCGAATCGACGTCGAAGCGCGAGAACGAATTGAAGGCGTTTTTGCCGCGCGCGGTCGCGGTCGAGACGTTCCAGACGCCGCCGTTTTCGGTGACGGAGGTCGCCGTGCGGCCGTCGGTCTCGATCATTTTCGCGGCCTCGGCGAACGCCGCCGTTCCCGCGAACGCGAACAGCGTCATCAGGGAAATTTTCACGGAAGATTTGACTTTCAGATTTTTCGTCATGGAGATGTCCTCCTCGTTTCGGTCGTTAAATTGTTTTTCGGGAACCCGGGAACAGTCCTTTACGGAAATTTTTCAAAACTTCGTGTCCGTTCGTGTTCATCCGCGGTCCCGTTTTTTTTCGTTTCAGAACTTCGCCTTGAGCGAAAAAAGCAGCTTGAAGGCGTCCTCGCCGGCGCGCTCGTAGGGGTGGTCGGCGAGTAGCCACGCGCCCGTCAGGTCGGCTTCCCAAAAGCGGTCGGCGGCGACGCGCAGCCCGAAGCCCGTGCTGTAGATCGGGCGGCGAAGCCCGCTCCCGCCCTGCCGCGCGTCGTCGAAGACGCGGCCGTAGTCGAAGAACACGAACGCGCGCGACGTCGGCAGGCTGCGCAGGCTCAGCGGCGTCTTCGTCAGGTCGCAGCCGAGCTCCGCCGAGGCGGAAAAGCCCTTCGCGCCGCAGAGAAAACTGCTTTCGTAGCCGCGCACGGAATAGATGCCGCCGAGCTGAAAGGATTCCGACGAGGGAATTTTGTCCTGGTCCGCGGACCAGCCGCCGTCGAAGCGCACGCGGTCGTAGAGCGACCCCGGGAGCTCGTTCTCCGCCTCGGCGTAGAGCTCGAAGTAGGTGTATTTGTCGGAATTGCCCGAAATGTTGAAGCCCTGCGTCGCGCCGATTTTGGAATAGACGTGCCCGCCGTCGAAGAACCACAGCAGGTCCGCCTCGGCGCAGAGCGTGTCCGTGTCCGATTTCTGGATGCGTTCGCCGGAGACGAGCGATTCGCCGCGCTTCGTCGTCGCCGTGAGCGTGAGGTTCGAGATCAGCGTCTCGGAGACGAAGAGCGGCACCTTCACGCCCAGAAACGCATCGTAGTATTTGCCCGTGAGGTCGATGTCCCTGAGCTCGCCGTTGACGATTTCCGTCTTGGAGAAGTCCCCGCCCGCGAGCAGGTGCACGCCGCTCAGCCCGGGCACGGGAACGTCGTAGCTCGCGAAGAGGGATTTGCTGCCTTCGGAGAGCACGCCGCCCGCGCAGAGCGTGTCGCGCCGCCCCGTGACGCTGCGCCACACGCCGTAGGCGCCGCCGCGCAGCTCGCCCGTCGCGTAGTTGCCGTAGTTGTCCGTGAAGATCGCGGCGGAAAAGCGCGGCGGCTCGACGAGGATTTCCTCGACGGAGCTCGTGCCGTAGCGCGAGCCGGGCGCGAAAGCGATGCGCGCGGCGACGTCGTTCGTCGCGTTGAAGCGCAGCAGCCGCGCGTGAAAATCGTCCATGTTCACGAGGTCGCCAGGCTCGATGCCGATCTGGCTCTTGACGAAGCCTTCGCGCGTCGTCGCGTTCCCGCCGACGGTCACGGCGTCCACTTCCGGTTCGAGCAGGCTCACGACGAGCGCGTTCCCGCGGATCGCCGCGAGCGCCTGCGCGACCGCCAACCCGCGCGCGGCGTAGTTGCGGTTGATCGCGTCGAGCCAGCGCCGCAGCGCGCCGACGGAGACGTTCCCGCGCGGGAGCATTTCGCGGAAGGCGTGCAGCTCGTCCTGCGAAAACACGCGCGAGGGCGTCGAAAATTCGACGGCGGCGATGAGGAAGGTTTCGCCGTCGTCCACGTCCTGCGGAGCGCCTTCGGCGGACGTCGCGGAATCGGGCGCGGCGGCGTCGCGCTTTTCCCGGAGATTGCGGATGCGCGCCTCGCGCTCGGCCTCGCGGCGTTCGTCGCCGATCGCGCGCGAAACGTTGGCCGCCTCGCCGCCCGCGGCGGAAACGGCGAGCGTTCCCGCGAGCAGTAGCGCGGAAAAAGCGAAAGGAAGGCAGAGAGTGAAAGACTTCATTTTTTATTTCCTCCGTCTGCGGCGCATCGCCGCGAACGCGAGCGCGGCCGCGCCCGCCGACAGACCGAACGCCGACGGCTCCGGAATGAACGTCAGCGCGGCGTAAATTTTCGTCGTTTTGATGCCGGCGGCTTCCGTCGTCGCCTTCGTGAAAACCTTGCTCGCGATCCGGTCCGCGCCGTTCCCGGAAAAGGAAACGACGTCGAACGCCGCGTTCAGCGCCGTTTCGTCGGCGTTCGTCAGCGTTTCACCGCCGACGACGATTTCGACGACGTCCGGCGTCGCCGCGTCGGCGTCCTCGATCCACGAAAAAAGCCCGAAATTGCCCGTTCCCGCGCCCGCGGGAACGACGGACTCGGCGAGCGAAAAGGTCAGATCCGACGCGTTCGCGATTTTCACGCTGCCGCCGGTTCCCGTGCCTTTGTCCGCGAAGACCGCCGTCGTTCCGAGCGCGAGCGTGAGCTTCGCGCCGCTTTCGACGACGAAGGAATTGTCCGTTCCCGAGTCGAAAACGACGTGCGCGAGCGTCCACTCCGCGCCCGCGCCGACGGTCGCCTTCGCGCCGTCCTTCAGCGTCAGCGTCGCGCCGTCGTAAGTCCAGCTTCCTCCGGAAATGCTCACGCCGGCGGGCAGTTCTTCGGCGAACGTTTCCGCCGCGGGAACGAGCGCCAGAGCGGCGGCGAGCGCGGCGAAGCGCGCTCCTGCGGAGGCGCCTTTTTCACGGTGTTTCGAGATTTTCATTTCCTGCATATTGTAATGACAACGAACGAAATCGAAAAATCTTAAATTTTTCTGAAAAATTTTTCGGGAACGTCCGCTCGCCGCGCGTCCCCGCGCCCTTTCCGTCCTTTTGCGGACGCGCAAGACGCGGGCGGGGCGACGCCTCCGCCGCCCCGTCCGCCGCTCTCAGAACGTGTATTTGTAGCCGATCGAGAACATGTGATAGTTCTGCGCCTCGACCTTCAGCTTGTCGCCGGTGGGACCGACTTCCGGACGCGCCGTCGAGCCGACGAAATCGTAGCCGACCGTCACCGCGTGGTGCGCGTTGAACGCCCATTCCGCGCCGACGCCAGCGCCGTAGAGGAAGCCGACCTCGCTCTCGTCGTATTTTTCGTCGATCATCTTGTCGTCGCCTTCGACCCAGAGATAGCCGAGCCCGACGCGCGCGCCCGCGAACACGGAAAAATGCTCCGTCGCCTGCCAGCGCAGATTCGCGCCGACCGCGAGCTGCGCCTCGACGACCGACACCTTTCTGTCCTCATCGAGGACGCCGTTCCAGTAGGTTTCGATCTCTTCGGAGCCGCTGCCGAAGCCGACGATGCCGAAGAATTCCGGCGTCAGTCCGGGCGCAAGCTCCAGCTCGGCGTTCTTCAGCGTGCAGCGCAGATTGACGCCGCCGATGTCGATCTTGTCGAACTCGGTTTCGCCTTTGACGATGTCGCTCGTCGGCGTGCCGTAGAAGGCTTCCGCGCCGAGCGAGACCGTCCACGGCGAGGACGCCGTTCCGGGAAGCGCCGCGTCCTGCGCGAGCGCGCCGACCGCGGGAACGATTGAGGCCGCCGCGACCGTCGCGGCGAGCAGCATGTTTTTGGATGTCTTGATCATGGTTTTGTGCAGTTTTTGGTGAACTCGAAAAAAGGTTTTCTGCAAGTATAACGAACGAACCCGCAAAATCTTAAATTTTTTTTGAAAAATTTTTTCGGGCATGAAAAAAGGCGCTCCCGCGGGCTGCGGGAACGCCTTTTCGGAGAAACGGGAACGCGCCCGCCTCACTTTGCTTCGAGGACGCCGATTTCGGCGGCGGAGACGTGGTTCTTCTCCAACGCGCGCGTGCCCGTGAAGCGGAAGTAGCGCGCGTTCTGCGGCGGGAACGCGATCGTCTGCTCGATCGGGTTGGCGCGGAGGTTGCCGAATTCGCCCTCGGCGACCTGCCTCCAGCTCTTGCCGTCCGCGCTGAGCTCGAATTTGTAGCGGTCCGTCATGCCCGCGAACGTTCCGTCCTGGCGCGGCAGGTAGGTGAACGCGCGAAGCTTGAGCGACTCGCCCATGTCGACGACGATCGACTGCGGCGGGCGCAGCTCCTGCTTCATGTGCGTGTGCCAGAACGTGTCCGCCTTGCCGTCGATCGCCGCCTTGGCGTTCGTTCCCGCGGGCGCGCTCACGATCTTCCATTTCGTCTTGGGGACTCCGGCAGTCATCAGCGGCGCTTCCGCCTTTTTCAGATTCAGTCCCGCGGGAAGCTTGAAGAGCGAAAGTTCGGAAATGCACGGGCACGCGGCGGCGCTCGTGATGCGCAGGCGCACGCGTTGCGTCGTCACCGGCTGCGGCAGCACGAGCATCGCCTGCACGCCGATCGTCTGTCCGGAGACGACTTCCTGCCACTTGCCGCCGACGTCCGCGTCGAGCGCCCAAGCGTCCACGCGCTGACCGAGGCGGATTTCCTCGCGCACGCGCACGACGTCGAACGTCGCCTTCTGCGGGAGCGTGACGACGGCGGAGGCGGCGGTCGTCTTGTCGTTGGTCGTCCAGTACGTGTCGGGATCGCCGTCGGTGAGGAACTGCGGGCCGAACGCCGCGGGAAGGTTTTTGCGGACGGTGCGGGATTCCGCCTTGCCGCCGCGCGCGAAGTCCTTTTTGTAAAGCAGGTCGCGGAGCTTCTTGAACTCGAGGAGCGCCTTGACGTCCTTCGGGTCGAGCTTTCCGGACTTGTCCGGCGCGAGGTTGAGGATGAGGTTGGCGCCGCGGCCGACGCAGTCGAACCAGACCTGCATGAGCTGCTCGGGCGATTTCGCGGGCGTTCCCGGATGCCAGAACCAGCCGCCGCGGTTGATCGGCGTGTCGCCCTCGGCGGGCACCCAGCGGTCGCCGCCGCGGATGCCGTGCGCGGAAACGACGTGGCGGCATTTCTCCTTGCAGCTCGCGGGATGCGCGGAGCCCGTCTGTTCGGGATTCTGCGTGCCGACCGTGTGCCAGTGCGGATAGCCGACGTGGCCGCCTTCGGAGCCGCCCCAGCGCGCGTCGCCGTAGTGCGAGGCGCCCCAGACGATGCAGTTCGGCTGCATCTTGCGGATGTTCTTCACGATCTGTTCGAAATTGTAATACTTGTCCGCGCCGCCGGGCGTGTTGCGGCGTTCCCGCGCGCCGCCGTAATAGCCGTCGCCGCCGTTCGCGCCGTCGAACCAGATTTCGAAGACGTCGCCGTAATTCGTGAGCAGTTCCTCGATCTGACCGTAGTAGGCCTTGATGTAGCCGTCGCGCCCGTATTCGGGGTGATTGCGGTCCCACGGCGAAAGGTAGGTGCCGAACTTGATGCCGTGCTTTTTGCAGGCGGCGGCGAATTCCTTGACGACGTCGCCCTTGCCGTTCTTCCAGGGCGATTTTTTGATGCTGTGCTCGGTCGTCTTCGTCGGCCAGGAACACCAGCCGTCGTGGTGCTTGGCGGTGTAGATCATGCCCGTCATGCCGCCCGCCTTGAAGGTCTTGACGATTTCGTCGGCGTCGAAGTTCTTGGGATCGAAGAGCGACTCGCTTTCGTCGCCGTAGCCCCATTCGCGTCCGGTGAAGGTGTTGAGACCGAAGTGCGTGAACGCGTAGAATTCCATGCGCTGCCACTGCACCTGCGGCTCGGTCGGCGTCGCACCGTAGGGTTTCGGCGCGAGCGGATGCTGTTTCGGGAGCGGCGTCATCCCGGGAACGGGAGCGGCGACGAGCGCCTGCGCGCCCAGAAGCGCGAACGCGGCGGCCGGAAGCAGGCGCCGGAAGAACGATTTCGACGGGGAGAAACGATTCTGCAACATAGTGCCGCGGATTATCCACACGCGCCGAAAAACCGCAACCGAAACTTGCGCGGGAACGCGTCTTTTCGAGCCTGCGTCCGCGCGGCCGCCTTGCCTCATAATAAAAGACACCGAAGAGAAGGCGTTGA
>NZ_JBNPNH010000010.1:0-66816 GCF_050314555.1 Candidatus Spyradosoma sp. SGI.093
TCCGAAGAACCGACCGCGACGCGCCCGCTCGCAATCAACGTCCTCGGTGACAACCTCTATTTCCCGACCGTCGATCTGACGAAGAACGTCTGCGAGCTCGTCGATTTCTACGGGGACGTGGCGGCGACCTACGATTACGCGCCCTTCGGCGCAGTCACCGCGGGAACGCCCTCCGCCTCCGCCGTTCCCGCGAACCAGTTCCAGTTCTCCTCCGAGTTCTACGATTCCGAACTTGGCCTCGTCTATTACAACTACCGTCACTACTCGCCCGCCCTCGGGCGCTTCCTCTCCCGCGACCCAATTGAAGAGCAGGGAGGGCGCAATTTGTATGCGATTTCAGAAAATGAACCTATCTATGTTCCGGCACGATGAAAGCGAATTTTTTTCGGCGGCCGCATTTGCAGGCGCGGCTTTTTGTTTTTGCTCTTGCGGCAACGCGGACAATGAGCTTCCGCCGGAATTTCTCCACGGCGCGCTGCTGCAGTTTATTCCGCCACTCGCCGACAGAGGGCTAAGCTTTGTCGGCAGCGTGGCGATAGAAGAGTATGCCAGGAGCAATCTTCGGGTCGAATGCAACGACAATTTCAGGAGAACCGAGTTAAGCGACGGCTGGGTCAAACTTTCTTGGGATGTTCCCCTGTGGCAACTCCATCATTGCGCGCCGGAGGAAATGACGGAAACCGAACCTCACTAGGTGAAAGTTCAAATCCTGCGGGAGGGTAAATATTACAGATGCAATTACATCGAATTCGTTCACGGAAGCATGGGGACGACATCCGGCTCTTTCTTTTTTTCCGTGGAAGCGCGCCCTTTGATCCATGAAGAAAAAACTTCGATTTTTCATTTCATAAAGTATGAAGGCTGCTCCGATTGAAAAAAATGAAGATGCTCCCGCGAATGAACCGGCAAAATCTGTTTCGTTGCGGTTTTTCCGTCGTAATTCTGGCGGCGGCATTTGTGCTTTTGTCGCTTTGGCGGCGACGGAAGGACGGAGATTAGAGCGAAAATCCGGACGACTATTTCAACCCCAGGCCTCTGCGGAACGTCTTTACGGCGATCCGCGGGAACGCGCGTCTTTCGGCGCCGTCGTTTCTTCGCGCGCGCTCAGAAGCGCGAGTTCAGCCCGATCGAAAACGCCGTGGAGACGCCGCCCGAGGGCGACGCCTGGATGCGGCACGCGGCGCCGAGCGTCCAGCCTTTTTCGATTTCGAAATCCATGCGCGGCGTGAACTCGAAGGCGGCGCGCTCGTCCACGGTCCCGCGGATCGTCGTCTCGGAATTTTCGTAGGCGACGAAGCGCGACGTGATCTTCGGGTCGCGCCCGAGCTCGCCGACGAAGGCGAAATCCGCGCCGAGCGTGAGCGTGTCCCGCCCCGCGGGGCGGCGGCGCAGCTTCTTTTCGACGCCGAATCCGAAGCGCGGGCGGAAGCTCGAGTAGCCGAACGCGTCGATCTCCAGCGCGGAATACGAGCCGCGTTCCCGCACGGTGTCCACGCGGACGTAATTGAAGTCGAAGCGCGCGAACGGGCGCAGCTCCCAGCCGTCGCCGAGATCCTCGCGCAGGCTCCACGCGATGAAGGCGCCCGCCTCGAGCCCGCCTTCCTCGGCGCGGTTCGTTCCCGTGCCCGTCTCGTGGTTGACGTCGTAGTAGTGCACGGCGGCGGAGGCGCCGAAGAGCACGTTCCAACCCGCCTCCGCGGGCATCATCCCCGCGAAGACGCGCGCGCGGAACGCCGTGTCGGTGAACGTGCCGTCGGAAAAACCGTGCGGCGTCGCCGTCCCGCGGTGAATCGCGAGACTCGCG
This sequence comes from Candidatus Spyradosoma sp. SGI.093, assembly GCF_050314555.1. NCBI lineage: Bacteria > Pseudomonadati > Verrucomicrobiota > Opitutia > Candidatus Spyradosoma > Candidatus Spyradosoma sp. SGI.093. The sequence continues at coordinate 1,805 of NZ_JBNPNH010000010.1, forward strand.
CCGACGAGGCGCTCGCCGTCCGCCCAGCGGTAGAAGCCGCCCATCACGCCCATGGAATCCGCGTCGTAGATCGGCGAGGAGACGCCGTCGTCGTTGCGGACGAACTCCGTCAGCACGGCGGAAAAATACTGCGTGTTCGCGGGAACGCTCAGTCCGTCCGGCGAATGCGGCGCGGAAAGCCCCGGCGCGAAGACGCGCTGCAGGTAATCGACTTCGAGGTTGGACTGATGCACCGCCATGCCCGAAAGCGCGCAGTGCGCCAGCGGAGAAAAATTGTTCACCGTGTCCGAGAGCGCGTCGCCCATGGCGAGATTCACCGCCTGCCCGACCTCGTTCGGCCGGTTCAGCTCCGTCTGCGACGCGACGTAATCGACGAACTCGGAAATGCCGTCGTGCTCGCGGAAGGCGCCGCGTTCCCGCAGCTTGCGGTTCTCGATGCTCGCGATTCCGTATTCGTTCCCGCCGATTCCGCCGACGCCCGGCGAGACGAGCATCACGTTCTCCGAAGCCGAAACGATCTGAAAATCGCCGCGCACGTCGTCCGCGCGCAGGAAGACCGCGACCTTGCCCGGCGCGAGATTCTCCGCGCCCTGCAGCACCAGCGTTCCCGCGAGATTGACGGTTCCCGCCACCTCCGCGCGCCCGCAGCCGTTTTCCGTGAGCACGACGACCGTCCGCCCGCCGAGGTCGGTCGTGACGATCGAATACGTTTCCGTCTCCGCGTCGAAGCGGATTTCCTGCCGCACGGAATCGAAGTTCAGGTCCCCGCCGATCCGCAGCGTGCCGCCCGCGTAACCGAGATAAAGCGCGCCGCCGATCGTGGAGGCGTCGCCGAGCGAAATCTCGCCCGAGGCGACGTACTTGCCCTTCACGTTCACCGAGCCCGCCGTGCTCCCGTGGCCGCCGAAGGAACCGCCGTTGACGACGACTTCCGACGCGCGCGTCTCGAGCGCCTTTTCCGTTCCCGTGGCGAGCAGAGCCGTGCCCGCGTTGACGACGAGCCTGCCCGTGAAATCCTGCATCTCGCCGCGCAGCACGACGGAGGCGGAGCCGTCGAAGACGATTTCGCCCGCGCCGGAAACGCCGCCGTTCACGCCGACGTCCGTGCCCGAAACGTTGAAGCGCAGCGTCGAACCCGCGTCGAGCGTCGTCGCGCCGGAAAGCCCGCCCGTGGCGCCGCCGTCGCCGACGCGCAGCTCCGCGCCGCCCGCGACGCGGATCGCGTCGAACTCCGTGTTCCCGGAAACGATCAGCGTTCCCGCGAGCACGCGCAGCTCCGCGCCCTCGGCGGAATTGAGCCGCACCGTGCCCGAGCCGACGTTTTCGACGACGCCGACGCGCCCGTTCCCGTCGTGCCCCGAAATCGCGATGTTCGACGCCGTGGCGCCTTCAGCGACGCCGAAATCGCCGTTGCAGCTGAAGACCAGCGTCGCCGAATTCGAGATTTCAAGCCGGTTTCCGGAAAGCAGCTCCGTCTCGTCCGTGAACGTCAGCGAGCCGCCGCTCACGACGACGTAGCCCTCGAACGCGCCCGCGTCCGCGCCGAACTTCCCGTCGAAGCGGAGATCGCCCTCGCCCGACTTTTCGAAGGAGCCTTTGCCCGAAAGCGTTCCCGCGAACGCGCCGTCGATGCCCTGCGCGAAGGTGAGGCGGACGTTTTCCGCCACGGCGAAATCCGCCGAATACGCGGACGAAAACTCGTCGACGTCGCGGATCGTCGTGGGGACGGAAATCTCTTCCGCGCTCAAAAAGCCCGAAGCGAAGGCGACGCCCGCGGCGCAAAGAAACGGCAATGCAAATTTCGGTCGGAACATAAAAATTTCGAGAGCGCGAGCGTAAAGGACGCGCCCGAAAATGTCGAGGGCGGACGCGCCCCGCGCGCCCTCAGCCCGCGGGAGAGCACGGAGAAACGCGGATTATTTGAAATACACTTTAAATAATTCGGAGATTATTTGAAATGCGCTTTAAATAATCAGCGGAGGGAGAGGCCGCCGTCGACGACGAGGCGCGTTCCCGTGATCCACGCGGCGGCGTCGGAAAGCAGGTAGCGCGCGGCGTGTGCGATTTCCTCGGGTCTGCCGGCGCGCCCGAGCGGACAGGACGCGACGCCGAGCTTCCCGACGTCCGCGCCGACGCTCGCGTGAATCGGCGTGTCGACGACGCCGGGGCAGATGCAGTTCACGCGCGTCCGCTGGTACGCGAGCTCGATCGCCATCACTTCGGCGGCGGCGCAGAGCGCGCTCTTCGACGCGGCGTAGGCGGTCTGCCCGATCGCAGCGGAGCCCGTTCCCGCGACGGAGGAAATGAAGACGATCGAGGCGCCGTCGCGGATCATTCCCTTCTTCAGCAGGCGGCGCGTCAGCTCGAGCGGAATCCGCGTGTTGAGCGCGAGGAGCTTTTCGAAAAGTTCCGGCTTCGTGAACGCGAACGGACGCAGCGCGGAAATTCCCGCCGCGTGGACGACGCCGTCGTAGGGCGCGGGGCACGCGCAGAGCAGATTTTCGAAGTCCTTTTCGACGGTCAGGTCGGCGACGCGGGACGTGGAATACGCGCCGCACGGCCGCGGGAACGCGTCGCACGTCGCTTCGAGCCGCGCGGGATCGCGTCCCGTGGCGACGACGGACGCGCCGGCGCGCGCGCATTCGATCGCGCAGGCGCGGCCGATGCCGGACGAGGCGCCGGTGACGAGAATGATTTTTCCTTCGAGAGAGAACGTTTTGTCGGTCATGGTTTTATCCGGTGTTCAAAGCTGTTTCGCGACGACGGCGGCGAGCCCGCCGAGCGTCTCCGCGTCGCGGATGTCCGTGCTTTTCAGAAGCACGTCGTATTCGTCCTCGACGAGCGCGATGAGCGAGAGCGCGAGCAGCGAGTTCCAGTCCGGAAGCTCCTTGAAGCGCGTTTCCGCGGAGAGCGTCTCGCGCGGCGTCTTTCTGAGCAGCGAGGCGAAGTCGTCGACGAATTTCTGCGTATCCATTTTCAAATTATGTTTTCAGATCTTGAAGAGCACGGCGGGATTGCCGACGTAGGTGGAGGCGCTTTTCGCGGGACGGAAAAGCACGGAGTTCGCGCCGAGCGTCACGTCGTCGCCGACGGGAACGCCCTGCAGCACGACGGAGGCGACGCCGAAGAAATTGCGGTCGCCGACGCGCACGTTCCCGGAAACGCGCACGCAGGGATTGAACATGTTGAAGCTGCCGATCCGGGAATCGTGCCCGACGTAGATCTGCGTGTTGAAGAGGTTGAAGTCGCCGAGCTCGACGTCGCACGAAATCGAGGAATGGTGCGAAATCAGGTTGCCGCATCCGAGCTTCAGCGTCTCGGGATCGAGAACGCGCGCGGTCGGCGCGACGACGTTCGGGAACGCGACGTTCGGGTTCGTGATTTTTTTGAAGAGCGATTCGACGACGCGCGGCGCGGCGACGGCGAAGACGACGGAAAGCTCGCCGCCGCGCGCGTTGAGCGCGTCCATGCCGCCGAGGACTTCGCCCGCGCGCAGACGCGTTCTCGCGGGAACGGCGTCGTCGAAAAAACCGACGAAGTCCCACGTCGGCGAGACTTCGTTGATTTCGCGGAGCAGGCAGGCGGTCTCGCGACCGAAGCCGCCGGCGCCGTAAATGGCGATCGGTTTCATGGGGAGAAATTCTGCCTCAGCGCGCGCGAGGCTTAAAGCGAAAAATCCGCGGGAGAAAGCGACGAGGTTGCGGAAGTTATGAGGCAATGAACTTCATAACCTCGTGACCGCCGCAACTTCATCACCTCATGGAGCGCAAAAACGCCTCTTCCAGTCCCTGCACGGTGATGAACGGCGTCCAATGGACGCGGTTCTTCCACGCGCGCGGGAGAATGCCGGCGCAGCCTCCGGTGGCGAGAATCTTGGGCTCGGGAACGCCGTCCTTCTTCAGGCGTTCGAGCACGGTCTCGAGCAGCGCGCCGATCATTCCCGCGAAGCCGACGGCGCAGCCGAAGCGCATCGCCGCGAGCGTCGATTTGCCGACGGCGTCGGCGTCCTCGGCGAGAAGCAGGTCGCGCGCCTCCAGCGCGGGCAGCAGCGCGGTCTGCTCGTGCAGATAGCGCGTCATGACGCCGATTCCGGGCGCGATGATGCCGCCCTCGTAGCCGAGCTCGGAAAGGATGTCGAACGTGACCGCCGTGCCCATGTCGATGATGACCGCGGGTGCGCCGAAACGCGCCTGCGCGCCGATGCAGTTGGCGAGGCGGTCGGGGCCGACTTCCTGCGGCGTCGGGTAGTGGATGCCCAGCCCGGGGCAGTTGCCGTGATAGACGCGGCAGACGGGCAGCGGCGTGCAGTTCTTCAGCGCGAGCTCCAACCGCTCCGTCGCGGCGGGAACGACGCTGCAGAAGGAGATGCCGTCGGGCGCGAGCGTGCGGATTTTTTCCGAGGCGAGCAGCGCGGGAACGCCGTCGGCGGCGCTGGAGAGGCGGCGCGTGTCCAGCTCGCCGCAGACGAGCGAGCGGCGGTTTTCGAGCACGGCGTAATGCGTGTGCGTGTTTCCGACGTCGAGGCAGAGGATGCGCATGGGAAGACGTTTTGGAGGTTGGTTTCGAGAGAAAAACGGGCGGAGCTCAAGTCCCGGAATCGCCGTCCCAGCCGCGGTCCGCGAAGATGCCGAGCGCGTCGAGCCGCAGCATGAACTCGGCGAAATCCGGATTCGCCAGCACCGCGTCCAGGTCCTGATCTTCGAAGGAAACGCGCACGAAAATCTGTTCCGCGCGCTGGTTCAGCCCGAGGCGGCGCAGGTCCTCGATGCGCTTCGGCAGGCGGAAGATCACGCCCGCGAAGCCCTCGCGCCAGCCCTGCCGGTGGTCCTTGTAGGCGTGGACTTCGCCGTTGACGAGATGCCAGAACATGACGGGCAGCTTCATGCCTTCGCGCTCGTAGCGGCCGAGCTCGTAGGGGCGCAGCTCGCGCCCGCCGAGACGCGTTCCCGCGACGCCGAATTCGCGCCCGACGCGCGTCCAGCCGTTGTCCACCCAGCACGCGTCGGGGTTATGGCCGCCGGCGTCGATGGGCGATTTTTTCCCGGGCTTCCAGTACGCCGCGTAGAACGTGATCGCGAGCGGGCCTTTCTCGTAGCGCCGCGAAACGCACTGGTCGAAACGGAGCAGATTGCGCACGTAGTCGATCATGCCCTGCGTGGAGCCGATCGGCACTTCCGAAACCGTCCAGCCGTCGAGCTTCGCCGGCGCGATTTCGTCGAGGCTGCGCGTGAAGCGCGGCGTCGTCTCCGTGAAGAATTTGACGTAGCCGACCGTTCCCGCGACCGCGAGAACGAAAAGCGCGAGGAGCGCGAAGAGGATTTTTTTGAGTTTCATTTCAGCGAATCAGAATCACGACGGCTTCGGCGAATTCCGCCGTGTGCGTCAGGGAAACCAGCGCGTCCGCGGCGCCGGCGTTTTCGAGGGCGGCACGCCCGCGCGCGGAAAAGACGGCGCGCGGCTCGCCGCGTTCTCCGCAAAGCACGGAAAAATCCGTCAGCCCGACTTCCGCGCCGACGCCCGTGCCGAGCGCCTTGGAAAACGCCTCCTTCGCGGCCCAGCGCGCGGCGAAGCTTTCCCACGCGTGCGCGCCGCGGGAACGGCACAGCGCGCGCTCCTCCGGCGAAAAGACTTTTTCGAGAAAGGCGTCCCCGCTGCGCCCGATCGCGGCGCGCACGCGCGCGACGGATTCCAGGTCGATCCCGACGCCGACGACGTTCGTTCCCGCGGGAACCTTCACCGCGGCGCCGACGCCGATCTTCTCCGGAAATTTTTCCATGCGGGAACGCGCGCGGAAACCTTACGGACGCGGCGAAATCGTGATGCCGTCGCGCATGCGCGCCTTCATCTCGCGCACCGCCTCGCCGATGCCGGAAAGCAGCGCGCGGCACAGAATCGAGTGCCCGATGTTGAGCTCGTGCAGGTGCGGGATTTCGACGACCTCGCCGATGTTCACGTAATTGATGCCGTGCCCGGCGTTGACGGAAATCGCGACGTTCGCCGCCGATTCCGCCGCGAGGCAGAGCCGCCGGAATTCGCGCGCGCGCGCCGCCGTCTCGTAATACGCGTTCGCGTACGCGCCCGTGTGCAGCTCGACCCAGGGCGCGCCGATTTCGGCGGCGGCGGCGATCTGGCGCTCGTCCGGATCGATGAAGAGGCTCGTGATCACGCCCGCGGCGGTGAAGCGCGCGGCGACGTCGCGCAGCTCGGCGACGCGGGACGCGACATCCAGCCCGCCTTCGGTCGAGACTTCCTCGCGCCGCTCGGGAACGAGGCAGACGGAATCCGGCTTGAGCTTCAGCGCGAAATCGACCATCGCGGGCGTCGGCGCCATCTCCAGATTCAGGCGCGTGCGGATCGCCTCGCGCAGGCGGCGCACGTCGCTTTCCTGAATGTGGCGGCGGTCTTCGCGCAGGTGCACGGTGATGCCGTCGGCTCCCGCCTGTTCCGCCGCGAACGCGACGGCGACGGGATCGGGCTCCACCATCTTCCCGCAGCTCGACTCGTAACCGCGATAGCGCGACTGGCGCAGCGTCGCGGCGTGGTCGATGTTCACGCCCAAAAGAATCGCTTTTTTCATGCCGGAAATTACAAGCCAGAATCCGCCCGCGCGCAAACCGCAAATGCGTCTTCAACCACGGAAAACACGGAAAGACACGGAAATTCAGCGGAGAGAAGGCGGCATGGCTCCACGCTTCGATTACCCGCCGCCTCCTTGAAATTCTCCCGCACAAAATTCCCCGCGAAGACGCCGAGACGCAAAGATTTTTGGAGAAGTAACGCCGTTTTCGCGGGAACGTCGCTCGAAATTCGTGAAAATTCGCGCCGATTCGCGGTTAAAAACTTTCTTTAACTTCCTTTGACTTCGCGGTCAAAAATCTTCGCGGCCTTCGCGTCCGAAGCGCGCCGCGCGGCTTGCATTCGCCGCGAAAATGCGTCAGAATCAAGGTTCATCATGAGCAATACAAGCTTCAAAGAAACGGACGAAAACAATCCCGCGGCGATCGCGCTTTTCGACAGCATCTGGTCGTCGCTGGAAAGCAATCTCGGCGTCGCCGCGCTGACTTTCCCGAAGGCGATTTACTGGCTCAACGGCGCTCCCGGCGCCGGCAAAGGCACGCAGACGGACGTGATTCTCGAAGAGCTCGGGCTCAAATCTCAGCCGATCGTCATGAGCGATCTGCTCAAGACTCCCGAGATGGAGGCAATCAAGGCGACCGGGCAGCTCATCGACGACGCGACCGTCATCGGCCTGCTCTTCCGCCGTCTGACGCGCCTCGAATACCGCGACGGCGTGATGGTGGACGGCTTCCCGCGCACGGCGGGCCAGGTCGCGTGCCTGAAGCTGCTCGCGAAGAAGCTGAACGCGCTCCACGCCGCGAATCCGGAAAAATTCCCGACGGCGGACTTCACGATGCTCATGCTTTACGTGACGGAGAACGAATCCGTCGAGCGCCAGCTCAAGCGCGGCCGCGAAATGAAGGCGGCGGGCAAGCCCGTGCGCGAGACGGACGTCGATCCGGAAAAGACGCGCGTGCGCTACCGCGTCTTCGCGGAAACGACGCTCGAGCCGCTTCAGTCGCTCAAGGGCACGTTCCCGTATCTGCAGATCGACAGCCTCGGCGGCATCGCGGAAACGGCGGACGAAATCCGCAAGGCTCTGCGCGCCCGCGCGAAATAAGCGCGCCGCCGCCGAACCGTTCCCGCGACGCGACGCCATGCTCCGCGCCCATCATCCGTTCGACGTTCCCGCCGACGCGACGACGCTCACGCTTTCCGCGGACGAAAGCCGCCATCTCGCGAAAGTGCTCCGCGCGCGCCCGGGCGAAGCCGTCGAGGCGTTCGACGGGCGCGGCGGCGTCTTTGCGGGAAAAATCCTCGGCGGCGACGCGAAGGCGCTGACGATTTCCGTCGAGACGCGCGAACGCGTTCCCGCGCCGCGGCGCCGCATCGCGCTCGCGCAGGCGATGCCGAAGGGCTCGCTGATGGACGACGTCGTCCGCCAGGCGACGGAAATCGGCGCCGCGCGGATTTTCCCGCTCGCGAGCGAGCGTTGCGAAGTGAGGCTCGACGCCGCGCGCGCCGCGCACAAGCTCGAACGCTGGCGCGCCATCGCGGTCGAGGCCTGCAAACAGTGCGGCACGCGTTTCCTGCCGGAAATCGAGCCCGTGCGGACGCCGGCGGAGTTTTTCGCGTCGCTCGCCGCGGAGACGCGCGGGAACGCCGCGCTGCGTCTCGTCGCGAGTCTCGAAGCGGGAACGCGTCCCTGCCCGGAAATCATGCGGGAACGCGCCGCCGAGCCGCCGGAGGAAATCCTCTGGCTCGTCGGTCCCGAAGGCGATTTTTCGCCGGAGGAATACGCCGCCGCGCGCGACGCGGGCTTCGTTCCCGCGCGTCTCGGCGCGAACGTCCTCCGCGCCGTCACCGCCGCGATTTACGTGCTTTCCGTCGCCGACCAAATGCGGCAGTTCTGGGACAAATGACGCGCGGCGGGAACGTCGCCGCAGGCGCCCTTCACGATTTCAAAACCTCATCACCTCCCTTTCCTCCATGCAGCCGCTCACTCTTTGGACCGAAACCTTCACCGACGCGCAGATCGCTGCGCTGCGGGACTTCTGCGCGACCGCGAACGGCTTCGAGGCGACGGAGACGCCCTACGCGATTTTTTCCTGCCGCTCCAAGCCGCTGAAGGTCACCGTCGTCGCCTACACGTCGCGCAAGGTCGTCGTCAGCGGCAAAGGCACGCGCGAGTTCGTCGAAAACGTCGTGGAGCCGCGGATCACGGGCGTCGCTAAGCTCGGCTACGACGACGTGCACCACCCGGAATGGTTCGAACGCCACGCCGGGCTCGACGAATCCGGCAAGGGCGACCTCTTCGGGCCGCTCGTCTCGTGCTGCGTGATCGCGGGCGGCGACGCCGTGAAGGGCTGGATCGAAGCGGGCGTGCGCGACTCCAAGACCGTCGCCGAAAGCGCGATTTTCGAGCTCGAGAAAAAAATCCGCGCCACGCCGGGCGTCGTCGTCAAGACCGCGACGACGACGATGCCGAAATACAACGCGCTTTACGCGGGCAAATTCGGGAACCTGAACACGATGCTCGCGCACTTCCACTTCGTCGCGCTGCGCGAGGCGCTTTTCGCGGCGCGGGAATCCGCCGCAGGAACGCCCGAGTGGGGGCTGCTCGACCAGTTTTCGAAGACGCCGCTCGTGCAGCGCGAGCTCGCGCGCAACGGCGTCGATTTCGACCTGCGCATGCGCACGAAGGCGGAAAGCGATCCCGTCGTCGCGGCGGCGTCGATCGTCGCGCGCGCGGTTTATGTGCGCGCCGTCAAGGAGCTGGAAAAAATCGCGGGCGCGGCGCTGCCGAAAGGCTGTTCCGCGGGAACGCGCAAGGCGGGCGAGGCGCTCGTCGCGAAGTTCGGCCGCGAGCGCTTCGGCGAGTTCGCGAAGCTGCACTTCAAGACCGCGGAAGAGGCGCTCGCCTCCGCCCGCCGCTGAACTCGCCGTTCCCGCGGGTGCTCAAAACCGCCTCGCGTTTGTCGCGGGAACGTGATTTTCTTTTACGCCTCAAAGCTATGAGCGAAGAATCCAATTCAGCCGAAACGCCGGCGGCGAACCGGCATTTCATCCGCCAAATCATCGACGCCGACCTCGCCGCGGGAACGGTCTCGAAAGTCGTCACGCGCTTCCCGCCCGAGCCCAACGGCTACCTGCACATCGGCCACGCCAAGGCGATCTGCCTCGATTTCGGCATGGCGAAGGAATACGGCGGCGAGTGCCATCTGCGCATGGACGACACGAACCCGACGCGCGAGGACGTCGAATACGTGGACGCGATTCAGCAGGACGTGCGCTGGCTCGGCTTCGACTGGGGCGACGGCTATTTCCACGCCTCGGACTATTTCGACAAGATCTACGCCTACGCCGTAAAGCTCATCGAGCTCGGCAAGGCCTACGTCTGCCACCTTTCCGCCGAGGAGTGGAAGGACTACCGCGGCGTTCCCGAAAAGCCCGGAAAGCACTCGCCGTGGCGCGACCGCTCGGTCGAGGAGAATCTCGCCGAGTTCGCGAAGATGACGCGCGGCGAATACGACGAGGGCGCGGCGACGCTCCGCGCCAAGGTGGACATGGCTTCGCCGAACATGCACATGCGCGATCCCGTCATCTACCGCGTGCGCAAGACCGCCCACCACAACACCGGCGACAAATGGTGCGTGTACCCGATGTACGACTTCGCGCATCCGCTCGAGGACGCGATCGAGGGCGTCACGCACTCCATCTGCACGCTCGAGTTCGAGGTGCACCGCCCGTTCTACGACTGGGTGATCGACACGCTGGATCCGCCCGTGAAGCCGCATCAGTACGAGTTCGCACGCCTCAATCTCACCTACACGATGATGAGCAAGCGCCGCCTGCTCGAGCTCGTGCAGGAAAAGCGCGTGAGCGGCTGGGACGACCCGCGCATGCCCACCGTGTGCGGGCTGCGCCGTCGCGGCTACACGCCCGAGGCGATCCGCAATTTCTGCGAAATCATCGGCGTGACGAAATACAATTCGCTCACGGACGTCGCCCTGCTCGAACACGTCGTGCGCGCCGACCTGAACAGGACTTCGCCGCGCGCCATGGCGGTGATGAACCCGCTGCGGCTCGTGATCGACAACTATCCCGAGGGCGCGACGGAAGAGCTCGTCGCCGTGAACAATCCCGAGGACGAATCCGCAGGAACGCGCGTCGTGCCGTTCTCGCGCGAGCTCTTCATCGAGCGCGAGGACTTCATGGAGGACGCGCCGAAGAAATTCTTCCGCCTCACGCCGGGCCGCGAAGTGCGCCTGCGCTGGGCCTACGTCGTGAAGTGCGTCGGCTGCGACAAGGACGCCGACGGGAACGTCGTCGCCGTGCACTGCACCTACGATCCGGAGACGCGCGGCGGGAACACGCCCGACGGCCGCAAGATCAAATCGACGATTCACTGGGTTTCGGCGGCGCACGCCAAGCCCGCCGAAGTGCGGCTCTACGACCGCCTCTTCACGAAGGAGGATCCCTCCGACGTGCCCGAAGGCGGCGACTGGCGCGACAACCTCAACCCGGAATCGCTCAAGGTCGCGACGGCGCTCGTCGAGCCCTCGCTGCAGAACGTCTCCGCGGGAGCGCGCTTCCAGTTCGAGCGCATCGGCTATTTCTGCGCCGACCCGGACTCGAAGCCCGGCGCGCCCGTCTTCAACCTCACCGTCACGCTCAAGGACTCGAAGAAGAACTGAGAGCCCCGACGGCGCGACGCCGACGCGCGCGTTTCCGCGAAATTCCGTCTCGCGGGAACGCGCGTTTTCGTTTCAACTTCGTTTTTCCGAAAATATGCTTTCCTTTCCCGATTCTCCCGCCGTGCCGCTGCGGCGCTTCTTCGAGACCGTGCGTTCCCGCGGCGGGCGCGCGCTCTTCGTCGGCGGCTGCGTCCGCGACGCGCTGCGCGGCGAGACGCCCAAGGATTTCGACGTCGAAGTCTACGGGCTTTCCGCGCGCGAGATCGAGGCGCTGCTGCGCGGGCTGAAGATCCGTTTCGGCGCGGCGGGACGCTCGTTCGGCGTCTTCAAGATCCACGACGCGCCGGTGGACGTCGCGCTCCCGCGGCGCGAGTCGAAATGCGGGCTCGGACACACGGCGTTCGTCGTCGAGGGCGACCCGTTCATGCCGCTGAAGGAAGCGGCGGCGCGGCGCGACTTCACCGTGAACGCGATCTACCTCGACCCGCTTTCCGGCGAAATCGAAGACCCGTTCGACGGGCGCGGCGACCTCGCGCGCGGCGTGCTGCGGCACACGTCGCCGGCGTTTTCGGAGGACCCGCTGCGCGTGCTGCGCGCGATGCAGTTTCTCGCGCGATTCCGTTTCGACGTCGCGCCGGAGACGCTCGAGCTCTGCAAAAAAATCGAGCCCGAAGGGCTTTCGCGGGAACGCGTTTTCGAAGAGTGGAAAAAGCTGCTCGTCAAAGGCGAGGAGCCTTCCCGCGGTCTGAATTTCCTGCGCGCGTGCGGCTGGGTGAAGTATTTTCCCGAGCTCGCGGCGCTCGTCGGCGTCGAGCAGGATCCGCTCTGGCACCCCGAGGGCGACGTGTGGAACCACACGCTGCGCGCCATGGACGCGTTCGCGCGGGAACGCGTCGCGGACGATTTCGAGAACGTCGTCGTCGGCTTCGCCGTGCTCTGCCACGATTTCGGCAAACCCGCGACGACCGCGCTCGGCGCCGACGGCAGAATCCACTCCTACGGCCACGAAGGCGCGGGCGTCGAACCGACGAAAAAATTCCTCGCGCGCATGACGGAACAGCGCGAAATTCTCGCCGACGTTCCCGTGCTCGTCGAGGCGCACATGCGCCCGCGCGCGCTGTTTCTCGCGCGCTCCGGCGACGCCGCCGTCCGCCGCCTCGCGAAGGCGGTGGGCAGAATCGACCGGTTGCTGCGCGTGTGCAAGGCGGACGCGCTCGGCAGCCGCTTTCACGAAAGCGACGATTTCCGGCAGACGGAAACGTGGCTGACGGCGCGCGCGGAGGCGCTGCGGCTGAAGGATTCGGCGCCGCGCCCGATCGTGCTGGGGCGGCATCTGATCGCGCTCGGCAGAAAGCCCGGCGCGGACTTCGAGCCGATTCTCAGCCGCTGCTTCGAGGCGCAGCTCGACGGCGCCTTCACCGACGAGGCCGGCGGCGTCGCCTTCCTGAAAAACCTCCTCGGCGCAGAAGCTTAACTTCCAAAAACTTTTCAGAAATATAAAAAGCGTTCCCTCGACAAGTCGAAGGAACGCGAACGTCTTTTTGTTGATTCGCTGAATCAATAGTCGCTCGTGGCGCTATAACCACGAATAAATCCGCCGATGAAGCCCACGGTGAACTCTGCGAAATTGCGCCAAAAATCGCTGTTATCATCGCTCTTTTCCGGCTGACGTTCATCGTTCTCAATTGCGTTCATCAGCGACAAGAGCTCTCTCCCCTCGCTTCCGCCGGAACGAGCATATTGCTTCGCGAGATTACGATTCGCGCTCACGCCTTCTCCTTTCCAGTAACAAACGGCGAGCATCACATTCGCGTCCTCGCTCCCCATATCCGAAGCTTTTCTGAAATAACGAACAGCCGCCGAAAAATTTTTGCTTGTCCCGATGCCGTTGTAGTAGCATATGCCGACAGCGCATGTTCCATCGGCGTCGCCTTTTTCAGCCGCGCGCAAATAGGATTTAAACGCGGCATCATAGCGCCCCTTATCATAGTAATCATCCCCTTGATAGTAATAGTCTCTTCCCGAAGAACAGGCTGGGAAAATCGCCCCCGACAAAGAGACGAAAACGAGAACGCTAAGGATTTTTAACAGTTTCGAATTTTTCATTTTTGCCTTTCTTATGCTTTTTTTGAGAACGTTTTCGCTCATGAAGAAATCGCGTTATCACTTCGGCAAGGAGCTCTTCGGGATTATCTTTCCCGAGTTTTTCAAGCTCTTGGGCGGAAATCTCAACGCGAATCCTCTTCATTGAACAATCGTAAAGGCAGAATAACACTCCTCATAGGAGTGCCAATTTCAATTTTACGCTCTTGCGAAAAACAGCTTAGGAATTAGCATTGCCGTCATGAAAGAAAAGCCCACGCGCTACATTACGATAGTTCTGACGAATGTGGTCGCGCGTCATCTGCAGGCGATGGTCGATTCTGGTGAATTCGATTCGTTCGGCGCCGTCGCACGTGAGGCGATAGCATTTTGGCTCAGAGAAAAGCGAAGTGTTCGTCTCGACGAAAAAGAGACGAAAATCACTCACGGGCAGCGGCTGGATTTGGAAATCAAAAAAAGAAGAAACCGGAAGGCACCGTAACTCCTCCTTCGGAAAGGACGCCGGGGACACGGTCTAAGTTTCGCGGCGAAAGCATGTTTACGAGAACGCTGATGCCGCGCAGCATACCCAAAACCGCCGCGGCGCGCGGGCGAAAAAAACGTTCCCGGCGGGAAACCGCGCGGGAACGTTTTGTCGTGGAGAAGGAGCGGAAGCGGCTCAGTCCGCGAGGACGCCGAATTCGGCGCCGGAAGCGAAGTCCTGGCCGTTCTGCGACGAGAGCGCGCGGAAGCGCACGAAGCGCGCCTTCACGGGAGCCGCGAAGAGCACCTTCTTTTCCGTCTTGTCGCGCGGGAACGCGCCCTTGGCGACCGGCTCGCTCCACGTCTTGCCGTCGGCGCTGACGCAGATTTCGTAATCCTTCACGTCGCCGTTCTCGCCGTTCTGGCGCGGCAGGTAGGAGACGCCCTTGATCGCCTTCAGCTCGCCGACGTCGAAATCGATCCAGTGCGGATAATTCGCGACGGTGACGCTGTACGCCGTGTGCCAGATCGTTCCCGCGTCGTTGTCCGTGAGGTTTTCCGCGGGTTCGGAGCCTTCCTGGCTGCTGCAGAACGCGACGGCGAGGCTGACCTTTTCGAGCTTCGGGAAGACGATTTCCGTCTTCAGTTCGGGGCTCGACGCGAGCCACGCGGAGATCTTGCCGCCTTCGCGGAACGGGAACGAACCTTCGTAGGCGCACGGTTCGCCGCCGTCCACGGAGAAGCGGATTTCCGCGTCGGGGTTCTTGGCGGAAATCGCCGCGGCGCCCGTCACGTTGCGCGTGATCGAAAGCGGCGTCGCGCCCGCGGGCGAGACGTTCGCGACCGTCTCCGGCGCGGCGCCGGCGAGCGGGCGGATGATGAATCCGAAATTCGTCGGCGCGGAGAAGATCTTGTCGCGGTCGAGCGTGTCCGGCCCGCACGAGGCTCCGCCGAGACCGCGCACGCCGACGCCGAGGAAGAGCGTCGTCGTCGCCGCGTTTCCGACGGCGTCGTCGAGCTGATACGGATTCGCCGCCGAGGCGAGCTGCGCGGCGGAAACGGGCAGCGCGGAAACGGAGAACTTGCCGTCCGCCGCGACGAACGCCGCGCCCGCCTTGCCGTCCGTCAGCGCGCACCAGCGCACGTCCTCGCGATTGCCCATGTCCTGCGGGCGGATGTAGTCCGTGAAGTTTTCGGCGACGGGGCCGCGGTGGAGACCGACGAAGGAGCCGCTCTTGCGGTCGGCGTAGTTTTCGACGGGACCGCGTCCGTAATAGACGAAGTCGGCGAACTTCGCGGGAACGCGCATCGCGTAGCCGAGACGCGGCAGGTCGAGGCGAGAAGTCGCGGAAACGGCGGCCTCAAGCTCGACGGAGCCGTCGGGATAGACCGTCCAGATCTGATTGGCGTCGAACGCGAAACCGTTCTTGCCTTCGGCGCGGATCGGGAAGGAGAGCGTGCAGACGCCGGTTTCGGGATTCTGCGAAATCGTCGGCGTTCCCGCGGCGCGCTGCGCGAGGTCGCGCAGACCGGCGCTTTCCCAGCGGCCGCGCGGCGCGTCGTTGTTCACGGGCGCGCGGAAGGCGTCGAGCTTCGGGCCGTCGCCGGAAGCGATGACGGTCTCGTCGCCGTAGCGGAGCGAGTCGATCGTTCCCGTCGCGCCGGAGAAGCGGACTTCGAAATCCGCACCGCGGACGACGGCGTCGCCGTTCGGCTCGGTCGCGAGCGTCGGCTTGGCGCCGCGCGCGACCTGCGCGATCGAGGGGCGCGTTCCCGCGGGCTTCACGAGAATCTGCTCTTCCGCCTGTCCGTAGCCCTTCGCCGCCCACGGCTTGTCGTCGCGGAGACGGAAGCGCAGGTTCAGGAAATATTCCGCGTCATCGAACGCGGCGGCGTCGAACGGCAGCTTGAAGACCGCGCGCGCGCGCGGCGCGACGGCGGGCTTTTCGATGATGCCGACGAGCGCGGGCTTGCCGTCCGCGAAAAGCGTCCATTCCAGATCATAGGCGGAAAGGTCCGTGAAGTAGTTCTTGTTGAAGACCTCGACGGCGTTCGGCGTTTCCGCGACGGGCGCAACGCCGATGTTCTGATAGACTTTCTTGACTTCGGCGAACTGGGGCTTGGGCGCTCGGTCCGCGAAGATGATGCCGTTGCAGACGAAGTCGGCGTCGTTGGGGATTTCGCCGAACTGCCCGCCGTAGGCGAGGAAGCGCTTGCCCGTCGCGCCGTCGTAGTTGTAGAGCGCCTGATCGACCCAGTCCCAGATCGCGCCGCCGCAGATGTAGTTCGACGATTCGATCGCGTCCCAGTAATCCTTCAGGTTGCCCATCGCGTTGCCCATCGAGTGCGCGTATTCGGAGATGTGGAACGGCTGCTTGCAGTGGCCCTGCGCGGCGGCGACGACCCAGCCGACGGACGGATACTGGTTCGAGCCCATGTCCACGATCGCGTTGTTGCGCTCGTACTGCACGGGGCGCGACGCGTCGAACGCCTTGAGGTTTTCGTAGGCGGCCTTGAAGTTGTCGCCCGGACCGGCTTCGTTGCCGAGCGACCAGATCACGACGGAAGGCTGGTTCACGTTGCGGTGCGCCATTTCGAGCACGCGCGCGACGTGCGCCGGGCGCCACTCGATCGGGTGCGAGAGCGACGCCTCGCCGTAATAGTATTCGTGCGATTCGATGTTCGCCTCGTCCTCGAGATAAATCCCGTACTTGTTGCAGAGGTAATAGAAATACGGCGCCGGCGGATAGTGCGAATTGCGGACGTGGTTGATGTTCCCGCGCTTCATGAGCAGGACTTCCTCCTCCATGTCCTTGCGCGTGACGGCGTGCCCGCGCTCGGGATGCGATTCGTGGCGGTTCACGCCCTTGAGCTTCACGGTTTTGCCGTTGACGTAGAAATAGCGGCCGCGCTTGCCGAATTCGTCCGTCTGGTCGGCGAGGATTTCGACTTCGCAGAAGCCGACCTGCGCGGAGACGGCCTCGATCGTCTTCCCGCCGCGCTTCAGCTCGGCGACGAGCACGTAGAGGTTCGGTTCTTCGGCGGACCAGCGTTTCGGGTTCTTCACCGCGAGCGCGACGCGCGGGAGCTCGACGTTTTCGCCCGGCTTCACCGCGGGAACGGCCGTCTTCGCCGTCGCCGCGGGAACGTCCGCGAACTCGTCGGAATAAAGCGCCTTCTGCGGGTAGAGCGAATAGACGATTTCGCAGCCCGCGGCGGCCTTTCCGCCGAGGTTGCGCACGTCGGCGACGACGTTCATCGCGTCGCCGCTCGGCACGGCGACGAGGTCGCGCACGTGCACTTTCGGCGTCGAATAAATCGAGACCGTGCGGAAGATGCCCGGCAGGCGGAACATGTCCTGCGCCTCAAGGAAGGAGCCGTCGGAATTGCGGTACACCTCGACCGCGACGCGCGCCTTTTCGCCCGGCTTCACGAACTTCGAAATGTCGAAGCACGCGGGATCGCGGGAATTCTTGGAGAAGCCGACGTACTTGCCGTTCACCCACACGTAGAAGAACGAATCGACGCCGTCGAAGTTCAGAAAGATCTCGCGTCCCTTCCAGTCGGCGGGAACGTCGAACTCGCGCAGGTAGGAGCCGACTTCGTTGCGGTAGAAATACGTCGTGCGCGCCTTGTTCGCGGGCTCGCGCATGACGCCCTTCTTCCAGTCGCCGACGGCGACCTGGTGCTCGAAGATCACCGGCTGATTGACGTACATCGGCAGGCCGTATTTGTGGTGGCCGTTGCCCTTCTCGGAAACGCCGACGACGTTCCAGTTCGACGGCACGGGAATCTCGTCCCAGCCCGACGCGTCGAAGCCTTTCTCGAAAAAGTTCTTCGGGCGTTCCTCCGGCGTGCGGCACCAGTGAAATTTCCACGCGCCGTCGAGCGAGCGCCAGTAGCGCGAATTTTCCGGCAGAATCTTTTTCGCGGACTTCGCGTCGGGGAACGACGCGAACGTCGCGCGCGGCATTTCTTTGTTCAGCGCGAGATTGCGCACGCAGTCCACGTCGCGCGCGGGATCCCATTCGTTCCCGGTCGGCGCGGCGGCGTTCCCGTAGCGGAAGCCTTCAAGCTGCGGCATGGCGCCGAAGCAGGAAAGCGCAATTCCGGACAAAACAAGTGCGAGGATGTTTTTTTTCATAAAATTCGAAAAATGATTTTGAAGGGGAAGCTTCGGTAAAAGCCCTTATAATCTCCCATTTTCGCCCGCTCCCTGCAAGCGCAGAAACGCGGGAACGCGCGCGGTCCGCGAGGCGTTCTGCGGCAAAGCCGTTCCCGTCACTTCGCCGTTTCCGGCGGGGCGAGAAGCCATTCGCGGATTTCGGAATAGAGCGCCTTCAGCGTGATTTCGCCGCTCGAATACGGGGCGATTTCGTAGGGGTTGAAGACGAACGCGACGCCGTCCGCGTCGAGCGCGAAATTCTCGTGCGGAACGGGTTTCGGGAAGCCGCTCGCGGGAACGCTTCCCTTCGCCGCCGCCTTGCGCGCGAGCACCGCCTCCAGCGCGGGCTCGAAGCCGGGCTTGAAGACGTCCTTCAGCGTCAGCCGCCTTCCTGTCTTCAGATCGAAATTCAGCGCTTTCGTCGCGTGGCTCGGATGCGCGCCGCCGAGATCCTGCACGACGCGGATTTCATAGACCAGCAGATCGCCTTCGACGCGCCGCGGGGCGCCCGCGACCGAAATCGCGTTCTCGGAGCCGGCGGAATGCCCCCAGTCTCCGAAGATTTCCGTCCACGTCGCCTGATAGGCGGCGACTTCGTCGGCGACGTAGCGTTCCACGCCCGCGGCGATGCCGTCCGCCGCGTCGTATTTCTTCCCGCCTTCGCGGGCGGGCAGCGCGGCGCGCAGAATCTCGTCGTTGACGCGCCGCGCCGCTTCCGGATTTTCGGAATCGCGGACGTAGGCGAGCTCGACGCGGATCTTCAGCTCCGGCTTCTGCGGGTCGCATTCGAGCACGGAAACCTCGTTCAGCGAGAACAGAGGAAAGCCCGCGGACTCGCCGGCGGGAACGCGCCGCGCCTCGTCCGTCGCGCAGGCGGCGAACAGCAGGGCCGCGGTCGCGGCGGCGAAAATGCGGAAAAAATTATCCACTGCCCGTTTATTCGTCATCGGTCAAAAAGCGTTCCCGCGCGCGGGAACGCTCTTTTCGTTCATCCGTCGATTTTTTCGGAGAGGAAGGCGACGAGCTCGTCTTCCGTCAGGCGCACCTGCTGCAGCGTGTCGCGGTCGCGGAGCGTGACCTTGCCGTCCTTTTCGATCGTGTCGAAGTCGATCGTGACGCCGTAGGGCGTGCCGATTTCGTCCTGGCGGCGATAGCGGCGGCCGATCGCGCCCGCGGCGTCGTAGAACACGTTCCAGCGGCGTTTCAGGCGCTTGTAGAGCGCTTCGGCGCGCGCGACGAGCTCGGGCTTGTTCTTCACGAGCGGGAACACCGCCGCCTTGTAGGGCGCGAGGCGCGGGTGCAGCTTGAGCACGAGGCGCTTTTCGCCCTCGACTTCCTCTTCGCAGTACGCGGCGGAAAGCACGGCGAGGAAGATGCGGTCCACGCCGACGGAGGGTTCGATGACGTGCGGCACGTATTTCTTTTTCGCCGCTTCGTCGAAGTATTCCATCGACTTGCCGGAAACGGTCTGGTGCTGCGTGAGGTCAAAATCTCCGCGCGCGGCGACGCCCTGCAGCTCCTGCACGCCGAAGGGGAACTCGAACATGATGTCCGTCGTGCCCTTGGAGTAGTGCGCGAGCTTTTCTTTCGGGTGGTCGTAGAGCGAAAGGCGCGATTTCGGAATGCCGATGCCGTCGAACCAGTTCATGCAGTATTCGATCCAGCCCTTGTGGAGCGCCTGCCAGTCGGCGTCGGGCGAGATGAAGTATTCGATTTCCATCTGCTCGAACTCGCGGGAACGGAAGATGAAGTTGCGCGGGTTGATCTCGTTGCGGAAGGCCTTGCCGACCTGCGCGATACCGAAGGGCACCTTGACGCGGCCGGTGTCCACGATGTTCTTGAAGTTGATGAAGATGCCCTGCGCGGTCTCGGGGCGCAGATACGCGATCGCGGTCTCGTCGCGGAGCGCGCCGACGTAGGTCTGGAACATCATGTTGAACGCGCGCGGCGGCGTAAGCGAACCCGGCTTGCCCGTCGCGGGCGAGGGGATGAGCGCGTATTCCTCGGGCTTCGCCTCGGTGTAGTCCTTGAGGACGATCGGCGCCATTTCGCCCTGCTTCGCGAGCTTGCGCTTCAGGTCGTGCGCCATTTCCTCCGCCTGCGCCTGCATGCCTTCGTCCTCGAGCACGGAGACGTAGCCGATCGTTTCGCCGGCGACGACGACGGGCGCGAAATAGAGCTGGTCGGCGCGGTAGCGCATCTTCGATTCCTTGCAGTCCACGAGCGGGTCGGTGAAGTTGTCCACGTGCCCGGACGCCTTCCACGTCATCGGGTGGTGAATGATCGTGGAGTCGAGCCCGACGATGTCGTCGCGGCGGTGCACCATGTCCTTCCACCAGGCCTGCTTGATGTTGTTCTTGAGCTCGACGCCGAGCGGCCCGTAGTCGAAGAACCCGTTGTAGCCGCCGTAGATGTCGGAGGACTGGAAGACGAACCCGCGGCGCTTGCATAGGTTGATGATGTCGTTCATCAGGGTGGAGGAAGGTGATTTTTCGCTCATGTTTCGTAAAAAATTGCGGAAACGATACACGCGTTCCCGCGAAAAGACAAGCGCGGCGCGGACTGAAGGAAAAGGAAGAAGCTCAAGAGACGGAAAGAAAATTTTCCGCCGGACTCTCAAGCCTTCAGGCGTCCTCTCCTTCTCAGAAAATGCTCGGAGCTTCCGGAGCGTCCGCGTCCGAAGCGCTGGTCGCGCCCTGCGATTCGAGGAGCTCGGAGACGCGCCGCAGATAGTCGTCGCGCTCGGCGACGAAGAGCATGCGGTCGCTGCCGAGAAAACGGCGGATGCGTTCCAGCGTGCGGCGCGGCGGCCGGCGCGCGTCGAGCAGCTCCGGCAGGTAGCGGAAAAGCGTTTCGACGTCCTTCTTTTCGAGCGCGTAGTCCACCAGCGCGACGAGCGCCTTGTGGTTGAAGTTCTCCGTCAGATACGCGGCCTCGTAGGCGCTCTTGCCTTCGTCGAGCAGCCCCATCTCCGTCAGGCGGCGCCCGACGAGCACGAGCTGCTGCACGGCGACGCTGCGGCTCTTCACCATGTTCTCGAGCCCGAGCTTGCCGAGCTGCCCGTTCCCGCTCTTGTAGTACGCGAGCGTGCGCAGGCAGTTGATCAGCGGCGCGTTGCGCTCGACCCAGTCCGTGTTTTCCTCGCTCAGCTTCTTGAGCATGTCGAGGGCGTCCTTCGGGCGGTCGGCGGCGATGAGCATTTCGATGTAGACCATCTCGAAGCGCGTGATGTTCTCCAGAATTCTCTCCGCGGCGATCTTGTAGAGGCGCTCGACGAGCGCGAAATCGTTTTTGTTCGCCGCCGTCTGCGCGAGCAGGAAAAGCGCGTCGGGCTTGTCCGCGTAGCGGCGGAGATAATCGGCGACGAGCCGTTCCCGAGCCTCCGCCTCGGTCTTCGCGTCGAAGAGGAAGATCAGCCTCGCGAGCGCTTCGGGATTTTCGGTGGAAATCGCCGCGTTGAGCAGCCCGGAGCGCGCCTGCGCGACGTTCCCGGCGAGCTCCTGATAGTGCGCGCGCAGCAGCGTCACCTGCATGTTCCCGCGGCTGCCGGCGACGACGCGGTCGAGCGTCCGCAGCGCCTCCTCGCGGTCGCCGCTTTCCCAAAGCACCTGCGCGCGCAGCACCTGCCCCGTCATCGTCCTGTCGATGCCGTATTCGCCCGTCAGCCGGGCGGCGTCGGCGAAGTCGCCGCGCAGAATCAGCGCCTGCACCGCGCCGACGGCGAGAATGAGGCGGTTGGACTCGAGGCGGGCGCGGAGCTCGGCGCGTTCCGCCTTTTCCTCGTCGGAAAGCGCGGCAGGGGGCGTCGCGGCGGCGTTCCCGCGCGCGGAGATTTCGGCGATCTTCTCCTCCGTCTCGGCGCGGCGGCGTTCGAAGCGCGCGCGCACGTCCCGCGCGCGTTCGGGCGCGACGGCGGGAACGGTGCGGTAAAATTCGAGCTGGCGTTCCCGCGCGGCGAGCTCCGCCTTCGCGTCGCCGTCGATCGCGGCGAGGCGCGCGTCGATTTCCGGAATCATCTCCGCGGCGGCGGCGATCAGCGTGCGGTCTTCCGTCGTCTCCAGACAGCGGCGCACGAAATAGACGACGTAGTCCTTGTGGTCGAGCCCCGCCTCGAGCCCCTCGGCGAGCAGCCGGATCGCCTCCTTCGTCATGCGCTGGTAGAACATGAGATAGGAATAGTAGATGCGCCCGTCCGGATTCTGCGGCGAGAGGGAAAGCCCGGTGCGCACGTTCGCGATCATCTCGCCGGGCGTCTTCGCCTCCTTCGCGCGCTCGATGTACATGTCGCCGAGACGTTTGCGGTGCTCGATGCGCGTCGCGCGGCTGAGCGGATATTTGAGCATGTCCACGAACGCCGTCTCCTCCAGCCCCTTGCCGTATTTGTCGTTGAAGTAACGCGCCGCGGCGATGCCGACGTAGCCGAGCGCGCCGAGCGCCGCGACGACGAGCACGATGCGCTTCCAGTTGACCGCGAGCCGCCACTTGCCCGACTCGGTCCGCACGTAGGCGGCGAATCCCCAATAACGGTCGTTGCTGAATTTTTTCCGCTTCGCAGTCTGCTGCTGAGAAGATTTTTCCTCTTTGGAGTTATCCGACATGTCGCCATTATCGCGCATTCCCGCCGAGACGGGCAACAGCGAAAGCGAGAAAAGCGCGCTTCCGCCGCGCGACTTTCAAAATTGCGTTCCCGCGAAAACGGGCGTTGAATCGTTCTCAAAAATCAAAGTCTTTTCGTATGAATTACGACAGCCAATCAGAATCCGCCTCCGCGGTCGCGGCGAAATGGGCCACGGGAACGCCGACGTTCTCCGTCGAATTTTTCCCCGCCAAGGAGGAAAAGGACGCGCGCCAGCTGCTCCGCGCCGCCAACGCGATCAAGGATCTGCCGATCGACTTCGCGTCCATCACCTACGGCGCGGGCGGCTCCTCGCGGGAACGCACGCTCGACTACGGCGAGCTCATCGCCGACATCTTCGGCTTCCGCATCATGCCGCACCTAACGCTCGTCGGGCACTCGCGCGCGGAACTGCTCGCCGTGCTCGAGCGCTACCGCCGCGCGGGCTTCTTCAGCGTCATGGCGCTCCGGGGCGATCCGCCGCGCGGCGAAACGAACTTCGTTCCCGCGCCGGACGGGCTCGCGCACGCGTCCGAACTCGTCGCGCTGATCCGCGAAAACTTCGGCGGCGCGTTCATGGTCGGCGTCGCCGGCTACCCGGAAAAACATCCCGAAGCGCCGGACGCGGAAACCGACCTGCGCTTTCTGAAGGAAAAGGTCGAACGCGGCGCGAACTTCGTCACGACGCAGATGTTCTTCGACAACGAGAAATATTTTTCCTTCGTCGAGCGCGCGCGCGCGGTCGGAATCCGCGTGCCGATCGTTCCCGGCATCATGCCCGTGCTTTCGCTCAGGCAGCTCGACCGCGTCAACGCGCTCAGCCGCGCGCACGTTCCCGCCGAACTGCGCGAAGCTCTCCGCGCCGCGGACGAAGCGGGCGACGCCGCCGCGGGAGCGCGCGCCGGGCTCGACTGGGCGGAAAAGCAGATCCGCGCGCTCGTCGCCGCGGGAGCGCCGGGCGTCCATCTCTACATCATGAACCGCGGTTCCTTCGCCCGCGACCTGTGTTCCCGCCTCGGCGACCTCGCCGCGCTGAGAGCCTGAGAAAAGCGCGTCGCGCCGCTTCGCCTTCGCGGTTGTCAATTTCCGTTCCGAGCGTTAACTTTCACGCATCATGAAAAACTCATTCCTCGAAAAAACGACGAAACGCGCGGCGGGAACGCTCGCGCTCCTGCTCGCGGCGACCGCTCTCGCCGCCGAAACCGACGCGACCGTCGCCGTTCCCGAAACGGATCCCCTCGGCTGCGCCGTTTCGCTCGACCTCGTTTACGCGTCCGCGACGGCGAGCGCCACGCGCGGCGGCGTGGACATGGCGGGTCTCGACGTCCGCATCGCGCGCGAAATCGACGAAAACTCGCGCATCGACCTCGGTCTGCTCATGCTCGGCGGCGAAGAGGATTTTTACGACGACGACCTCACTTCGACCTCCGTCGCCCTGCTCGGCGGCTACCGCGCGACGTTCGACCTCGTTCCCGACAGACTGACGCTGCACGCGGGCGCACGCCTCGGGCTCGCCGTCGTCGGCTACGTCGTCGACGAAGGGCGCGCCGGCGGCTGGGATCATTACAGCAGCGATTCCGACCTCTGCCTCGCCTACGCCGGGGAAGTCGGCTTCACCTTCGCGTTCAACGAAAAATGGGCGGTGCACGGCGGCTATTCGTACTTCGGCAACACCGCCTCCGTCGGCGGCAGCGCGCTGAAGTTCCGCGACCAGCAGTACCACCTGTTCTCGCTCGGCGCGGAATACCGTTTCTGATTCACGACCGGATTTCACGACCATGAGACTCGACAAGGGCACGCTGTTCTCCTCGCTCGGGCTGAGCGTCCTCCACTTCCTCTGCGTCATCGTGCTGATGAAATTCCGCCCGGACGTCCTCGCCTCGGGCGACGCGGGCTCGCTCGCGGACAAGGCGCAGACCGTGCTGATGCAGCCCGGTCTCTGGGTAGCCGACTTCATGGGCTGCATCGCCGACAAGCCGATGTGGTGGATTTTCGTCCTCCTCAATTCCGCGCTCTGGGGCAACGTCGTCGCCTTCGTGCTCCGCACGTTCTTCTCCAGGCGCTCCTCCGGCAAAAACGCCGACTGAGCGCCCCCGCTTCATGACCGACGACGAAAAATTCCGTCCGCGCCGCGCGGACCGCACGCTCCCGCCCGAAGAGGCGGAACGCGTGCTGCGCGAAGCCGAATACGGCACAATCTCGATGATCGACCCCGACGGGAACGAGCCCTACGGCGTTCCCGTCTCCTTCGTCTTCTTCGACGGCGCGATCTGGATTCATTCCGCCCGCGAGGGCAGGAAATTCCGCGTCTTCGCGGACGCGCCGCGCGTGCACTTTTCCGCCGCGCGGAACGTCCGCGCCGTGTTCACGCGTTACTTCACCAGCTTCTACGAATCCGTCATGGCGGCGGGGAAAATCGTTCCCGTGACCGACGACGCCGAAAAGCGCGCCGCGCTGCGCGAGCTCTGCCGCAAATACCTGCCGGAACACATGGACGTCGCCGACGAGCACATCGCGCGTTCGTTCGCCGTCACCGCGATCTTCAAAATCCTCCCCGACCGCCTCTCCGCCAAGGCGAGGCGCCCTTGAGGCGCGCCCGCCGCCGCCGCTTCGCGGGAACGGCGCCTTCCGTGAAAATCCGCGCCTTTTCCCGCGGCTCGCGTGTTGCCTCGCGCGGCGGGAACGCTCATGCTTGCGCGCACGAAAATGACGGCTTACGAAAACGATTTTTTCCGAGACGAAAACGACGCGGCGCGCGTTCCCGCCGCTTCCGCGGACGCGCGGAGCGCCTGGCTGCTCGGCGTCTGCGGCATGGGCGTCGGCCCGCTCGCGATCTACATGCGCGGCGAGGGCTGGGACGTCTCCGGCTGGGACGACGCGGCGGATTCGCCGATGCGCGCGTTTCTCGTCCGCGCGGGCGTGCGCTTCGTCGAGCGTCTGCCCGCGGGAACGGCGGTCGTCGGGCGTTCCAGCGCCGTGAAGCCGGGCAATCCGCATTACGAAGAGGCGGTGAAGAACGGCTGCCGCCTGCTGCGCCGCGGGGAGCTGCTCGCCGAACGCGCCGCGTCCAAAAAGCTGATCGCCGTCTGCGGCAGCCACGGCAAGACGACGACGAGCGGCATGCTCGCGCAGACGCTCGCCGCGGCGGGAACGGACGCGGGCTACGTGCTCGGCGGGCTTTACCGCGACGCGGAAATGCCGCCCGCGCGCTGCTCGACGACGAGCGACTGGCTCGTCGCCGAAGTGGACGAAAGCGACGGCACGATCCGGCATTTTTCGCCGGAAATCACCGTCGCCGTCAATCTCGACTGGGACCATCCCGACTACTACAAGACCGAGGCGGATCTGGAGCGCACGTTTCGCGAGCTCTTCGAGCGCACGCGCCGCGCCGTGTTCGTTCCCGCGGGCAACGCGCGGCTCGAACGCCTCGCGCGCGGGCTGCGCGTTCCCGTGTTCACGGTCGGCGACGGCGGCGACTACGCCTTCCGCGTCGTGCGCGCGGGCGCGGCGGAGACGCGGGTCGAGCTCGGCGGCGCGTTCCCGCACGGGCCGCTCGTCCTGCCGGTCGCGGGAACGTTCAACACGCAGAACGCGATGCTCGCACTCGCGGCGACGGCTTTCGTCTGCGGCGGGAAAATCGGCGTCGCCCCGCTCGGAAAATTTCCCGGAATGCGCCGACGCCAGGATCGCCTCTACGCGGGCGAGCGGCTCAGCGTGTTCGCGGACTACGCGCACCATCCGACGGAGATCGCGGCGCTGCTCCGCCTGCTGCGCGAGACGCACCTGGGGCGCCTCGTCGTCGTCTTTCAGCCGCACCGCCACTCGCGCACACGGCAGTACGCGGCGGCGTTCGCGGAGGCGCTTTCGCTCGCCGACGAGGCGATGATTCTGCCCGTTTACGCCGCGGGCGAGGCGAAGATTTCCGGCGGCGAAAGCGAGGACATCCTCGCCGCCGTCGCCGCGGGAACGCGCCCGCTCCGCGTCTGCGCGGACGCCGAGGAAACCCTCGCGCGGCTCCGCGAAATCGCCGAGGAGATTTTTTCCGGCGCGGGCGAGGAGACCGTCGTCGCCTTCGTCGGCGCGGGCGACATCGACCGCATCGCCGCCGCGCCGTTCGCGCGCGAACTCTGGCTGCGCGAAGCGGGGCGCCCGCGCGGGAACGCCGAGGATTTCGGGACGCGCATGGCTCGCCTGCTCCCGCCGAAGACGGTTTTCCGCGCCGACGAAAATCTCGGCGCGCGCACGACGCTCGGCGTCGGCGGGAACGCCGCGTGGTACGCCGAGCCGGAAGACGCGAACGCCCTGCTCGTGCTGCTGCGCGGCGCGCGCGTTTACGGGCTGCCGACGTTCGCGCTCGGCCGCGGCTCGAACCTGCTCGTCTCCGACGCTGGCTTCCCGGGGCTCGTCGTCCGCCTCGCGGGCGAAGGCTGGGCGCGCGTCCGGCGGGAACGCGACGCCGCCGACGGCGCGGCGACGCTGGACGTCGGCGCGGGCGCGAAGCTGAAGGAGCTCTGCGCCTTCGCCGCGCGCGAAGGGCTGGGCGGCTTCGAATTTCTCGACGGCATTCCGGGCACGCTCGGCGGCGCGCTGCGCATGAACGCGGGCGCGCACGGCGCGTCCGTCTTCGACCGCGTCGTCTCCGTCGAATGGCTCACGCCCGAAGGCGTCCGCCGCGAAGCGCCGCGGGAGAGCCTGAATCCGCGCTACCGCGACTGCCCCGAGCTGCACGGCGCGATCGTGCTCGGGGCGCGTCTGCGCGCGGCGGGAACGCGCCCGAGCGAGGCGATTTTCGCGGAAATGCGGCGGCTCGCGGAAATCCGCCGCGCGTCCCAGCCGCGGGAACGCTCCGCGGGCTGCACGTTCAAGAATCCGCCCGGCGAAAGCGCGGGCAGGCTCATCGACTCGCTCGGGCTGAAGGGATCGCGCGTCGGCGGCGCCGTCGTCTCCGCCGCGCACGCGAACTTCATCACGACGGACGCGGGCGCGACGGCGGCGGACGTGGAGGCGCTCGTGCGGCGCGTGCGCGGCGTCGTCGAAGCGGAAACGGGCGTCCGCCTCGACCCGGAAATCATCCTTCTCGGCGGCTCGTGGGAATAGCGCGCGGGAACGCCCGCCGCCCGTTTCATCGGCGTCGCGCGCGGGAACGCCTCTTTAGGCTTTAAGCTCCGGGCGTTAAGCCTTATCTTTCCCCGCCATGAAAAAATCCGATGCAGACAGGCGAAAGCTCTTCGCGGGAACGGAAAAATTCGAGACGCTCCGCGACTGGACGCGCTTCGGCACGTCGCTTTTCCGCCGCGAAAATCTCTTTTTCGGGCAGGGCTGCCCGAGCGCCTACGACGAAGCGCTCTACCTCGTGCAGAGCGCGCTGCATCTGCCGCTCGACGGGCCGGAGACCTTTTTCGACGCGCGCCTCACGCCCGCCGAAACCGAAGCCGTGAAGGACGCGCTGTTCCGCCGCGCCGTCGAGCGCGTTCCCGCCGCCTACATCACGCGCGAGGCGTGGCTCGGCGACCTGCGTTTCTACGTGGACGAACGCGTCATCATCCCGCGCTCGTATTTCGCGGAAATCATTCCCGAACAGCTCCCGCAGTGGATCGCGGACATCGACGCCGTCGAGCGCGTCGCGGACGTCTGCACCGGCGGCGGCTCGCTCGCGGTCCTGCTCGCGCGCGCGTTCCCGAACGCCCGCGTGGACGCGTGCGACATTTCCGACGCCGCGCTCGAAGTCGCCGCGAAGAACGTTGCCGACTACGGGCTCGACGGGCGCGTCTCGCTCT
Organism: Candidatus Spyradosoma sp. SGI.093; assembly: GCF_050314555.1. Classification (NCBI taxonomy): domain Bacteria; kingdom Pseudomonadati; phylum Verrucomicrobiota; class Opitutia; genus Candidatus Spyradosoma; species Candidatus Spyradosoma sp. SGI.093. The sequence goes on from NZ_JBNPNH010000010.1 coordinate 30,182, forward strand.
TCCGCTCCGACGTGCTCGCCGACGTTCCCGCGGAAAAAGACGCCTACGACGTCATCATATCCAATCCGCCCTACGAGCCCGAGGCGCTCCGCGAGACGCTTCCGGAGGAATTCCGCCGCGAGCCCGACGGCGCGCTCTTTTCGGGCGCGGACGGCATGGACGTCATCCGCAGGCTGCTGCCGCAGGCGGCGGAAAAGCTCAAACCCTCAGGGCTGCTTCTCATCGAAGTCGGCGGCCTGCAGGACGCGCTCGAAGCCGCGTTCCCGCAGATCGAATTCAACTGGCTCGCGACCGAAGACGCGTCGGACTGCGTCTGCCTCATTCACGCCTCGTCGCTGAAAAAAGCCTTCGCGAAAAAACGCGGACGCGCCGCCCGATGAAATTCCGATTTCAGATTCTCGGCTCGAGCAGCGGCGGCAACTGCGCCGTGATTTCGAGCGATTCCGCGACCGTGCTCGTCGACGCCGGATTCTCCGGCAGGAAAATCCGGGACGGGCTCAAGACGCTCGGGCTTTCGCTCGACCGCGTGGACGCCGTCTTCTTCACGCACGAGCACTCGGACCACACCGCGGGCGTTCCCGGCATTTCCGCGACGGACGGCCTGCGCTTCTTCGCCAACCGCGGCACCGCGCGCGAAATCGAGCGCCGCTACAAACGCGCGCTCCCGTGGAATTTCTTCGATTCCGGCGACTCCTTCGAGTTCCGCGACCTGCGCGTGACGACCTTCGCGATCCCGCACGATTCGCAGGACGCCGTCGGCTACGCGTTCGAGTTCGGCGGCGAAAAGCTCGTCTGGCTCACCGACTGCGGGAAGATCACGAATCTCGTGCGCGCGAAGCTCGCGGACGCGGACGCGCTCGCCATCGAGTCCAACTACGACCCGGAGCTGCTGAACCGCTCCGACCGCCCGGAAGAGCTGAAGAACCGCATCCGCGGCACGCACGGGCACCTCTCCAACGGCCAGTGCGCGGAATTTCTCGCGGAACACGACTGCGCGCGCCTGCGGCACGTCTTTTTCGCGCACGTGAGCCGCGAATGCAACGCGCTCGACCGCATCGCGGGCACGTCGCTCGCCGCCGTCGCCGGCCGCTGCGGGAACGCCTCCGTCGTGGACCCGAGCGCCTTCCTCCCGCCCTCCGCCGGCTTCGGCTTCTGAGCGGGCGCGGAATTCGTCTCGTTTCCGCGGATTTCGGCTTGCAAAGCGCGGACGATTTCTCAAACTCATCAACACCATGACAAAACCCCTGATTGTTCTTCTGACTGCCGCGCTCGCGCTGAGCGTCGGCGTTCCCGCAATCGCGCAGCAGACGCGCGCCGTTCCCGAATCCGCCGCCGAAGCGGCGAGCCCGTGGGAAAAGCTCTTCCCGTCGGGCCTGATCGTCGCGGGCGAAAAAGCCTCGAAGGCGAACAAGAATCATTTCCGCGAGCTCGAAGACAAGTTCGTCGGCGTCTATTTTTCGGCGAAGTGGTGCGGCTTCTGCCATTACTTCACGCCGCAGCTCGCGAAATTCCAGAAGAAGCACAGGGCGCGCTTCGCCGTCGTGTTCTCCAGCTCGGACAAGTCGGAGTCCGCCATGATCGCCTACGCCAAACAGTACAAGATGAACAAGCAGAAATGGCTGGCGCTGCCGCTCGGCTCGCGTCCCGCGGTCTCGGGCGGCGGCGGGCTGCCGACGCTCATCGTGTTCGCGCCGGACGGCACCGAGCTCACGCGGCTTTCGGGCGCGTCGGAGGCGATGCGGTCCGGCGACGACGACCCGCGGCTCTTCAAGGATCTCGCGGAAAAGATGTCCGCCTGGGAAGAGGCGCACGCCGCCGAGTAAGCGCGGCGACGCGGCGGGAACGCGCGCGATGAAGGACTTTTCAGAGATTTCCGAGGCGCTCGCGGGAACGCCGCTCTTTTCCGGAAAGACGTGGCGCGTCGCCGCGGAGCCGTGGCGTTTTTCCGAAGAAGCGGCGCGCGGACTGCGCGAAATCGGCGACGCCTGCGCGGCGTTTTACCGCGCGCTGGAACGCCTTTATCTCGCGGGCGCGGCGGGAAAAAATCTGCTCCGCAACGGCGAGCTCCGCGCTCCGTGGGCGGCGGAGATTCTCGACCGCGGAAAGCCGCCGGAGCTCCTCGCGCACGGCCGCGCGCCCGCGCTCGCGGGAACGCTCCCGCCGGTCATCCGCCCCGACCTGCTGGCGACGGAGACGGGCTTCGCGCTGACGGAGCTCGACAGCGTGCCCGGCGGCGTCGGGCTGACGGCGTTTCTCGCGCGGCTCTACGGCTGCGCCGACGCGATGCCGGAGCTTTTTCTGAACGCGGTCCGCGGCGGGAACGCGGACGCGCGCGTCGTCGTCGCGGTCTCCGAAGAGGCGGCGACGTACCGTCCGGAATTCGAATGGCTCGCGGAGACGCTGCGGCGGGAACGCGGCGCGGCGATCGAAGTCTGCGATCCGAACGAGCTCGAAATCTCGGACGCGGGCGTCTTTTTCGCGGGAAAGCGCGCCGACGTCGTCTACCGCTTCTTCGAGCTTTTCGACCTGGCGAACTTCCGCGGCGCGGCGGCGCTCGCGGCGCAGGCGGAACGCGGGAACGTGCGCGTCGTGCCGCCGATGCGCGCGTTTCAGGAAGAAAAACTTTCCCTCGCCCTGTTCCGCCACCCGAGCCTGGAACCGTTCTGGCGCGAGGCGCTCGGCGAACGGCATTTCGGGACGCTGCGCGGAATCGTTCCCGCGACGTGGATCGTCGAGCCGCTCGGCGAACTGCCCGCGGGCGCGCTGCTGCACGCGCCGCGCCCGATGCGCGACTGGCAGGAACTGGCGCGCGCGCCGCGGCGGGAACGCGACTTCGTGCTCAAGGCGAGCGGATTCGCGGAAAACGCGTGGGGCGCGCGCAGCGTGACGGTCGGGAACGACGCGTCGCAGACCGAATGGGCGGCGGCGGTGGACGAAGCGCTCTCGGCGGGCGCGCGCGGCTCGCTCTACGTGCTCCAGGAATTCCGCAAGCCGAAGCGCGTGCCCTTCGCGGTCTTCGACGACGCGGGAACGCGCCGCGAAACGCTCGGCCGCGCGCGGATCTGCCCGTATTACTTCGTCGGTCCGGACGGCTCGACGACGCTCGGCGGCGCGCTCGCGACCGTCTGCCCCGCCGACAAGAAGATCATCCACGGCATGAGCTCCGCCTCGCTCGCGCCGTGCGCGTTCTGAGCGCGCCCGCGTCCCGCGCCCGGAACCGCATACAGACCGAAGCGCGAAACGTCGTTTTTCGAGAAAATGACGACGGGCGGCCTACCCCTAAGCCGCCCGCCTTTATTTTCTATATCTCGTTGCTTATTACCCCATCTCTCACTACGTGAGAGAAAAAGTTTTAAAATTATGTGAATGAATAAATCTTTTTTTCGGGAAATGCGCAAGCACTTTTTTGAAAAATTTTTAAAACCGCCTTGGAAGCCGCATAAATAAAGGAAACTTTTTTCATCGCGGCCTGGAAATCTTCCGCTTTCTTTTGGGAAACGGACGCGTTTCCGGGAGAAAAAGCGCGTTTTCTGAGGCGTTTTCCGCGGAGCGGAACGACGCGCGCGACGGCGTTCCCGCGCGCGGCGGTTTTTCGCGCTTTCATCCGCGGCGCGGGAACGCTAAGCTCTTGCGCGCTATGACAGAAGAAGTTCTCCAGGCCATTCCTCACCGCCCGCCGTTTTTGTTCATCGACAAGGTCGTCGAGACCCGCGCGGACGGCATCACGTGTTCCCGCACGTTCCGCGCGGACGAAAAATTCTACGAAGGGCACTATCCGAACGCGCCGCTCACGCCGGGCGTGCTGCTCTGCGAAAGCGTCTTTCAGGCGGCGGCGATCTATCTCGTGAAGAAGGCGCAGGCGAGCGGGGACGCGGATTTCGCGAACCGCACGCCCGTGCTCTGCCGCATCGAGAACGCGAAGTTCAAGGGCATGGTCTTCCCCGGCGACGAAATCGTCATCGACGTGAAGGACGGGGAAACGCTCGCGGGCTTCTACTATCTCACGGGAACGGTGCGCAGCGCGGGCAAGATCGTTCTGCAGATCAAGTTCGCGTTGGCGATGATCGAGAAAAAATGACCGCCGATCCGGTGCGAAACACCACGGATGAACACCAATGGACACGGATAACGAAATCGCCGTGCCCGCGCCGGGCGAAGGGAAGCTGCTTTTCGGAGAAGAGGCGCGCCGCATCATCGGCTGCGCGATGGCCGTGCTGAACGAAATCGGACACGGCTTCTGCGAAAAAATCTACGAAAACGCGCTTTGCTGCGAGTTCGCGCTGAACGGCATTCCGTTCGCGCAGCAGAAGGCGTTTCCGGTCTTTTACAAAAAGCGCATGGTCGGCAAGTTCGTTCCGGATCTGGTCGTTTTCGACAAGATCATCGTCGACGCGAAATGCGTTTCCGCGTTCTGCGCCGAAGAACGCGCCCAGATTCTGAACTATCTTCGGGCGACGGGACTCCGCGTGGGCATGCTGATCAATTTCAAGAATCCCAGGCTTTCCCGGGAACGAATCGTTCTCTAATGAAGAAATCCGTGTCGATTCGTGTTCATCCGTGGTTTTAGATTCCAAACGAAAACAAAAAAACGATGTCCGATTTTCTGAAACTTGAAGGGAAAAAAATCGTCGTCACCGGGATGGCGAACAAAAAATCCGTGGCGTGGTTCACGGCGAAGACGCTCGAAGAGGCGGGCGCGCAGGTGATTTATTCCGTGCGCTCGCGGGAACGCGCCGAGGCGCTCGCGAAGCCGCTCGCGGGCAAGCCCGTGTACGTCTGCGACGTCGAGCGCGAGGAGGAGATTCCCGCGCTCGCGGACGCCGTCGCGCGCGATTTCGGGAACGTGGACGGGCTCGTGCACAGCATCGCGTTCGCGAATTTTTCCGAGGGCTTCAAGCCGTTTCACGAGACGAAGCGCGCGGACTTCCTGCAGGCGACGGCGATTTCGGCGTTCTCGCTCGTGGAGCTCGCGCGCGCGTTCGCGCCGCGCATGAACGCGGGCGCGGCGGTCGTCTCCGTCGGCATTTCCTCGCAGGTGACGGCGGCGAACTACGGCTACATGTCGCCGATCAAGGCGGCGCTCGAATCGGCGTCGCGCTTTCTCGCGAAATCGTTTTCCGCGCAGGGCATCCGCTTCAACTCCGTGAACGCGGGCCCGCTGAAGACGTCCGCCTCGGCGGGAATTCCGGGCTATCTGAAGAACTACCTCTTCGCCGAGCAGCTCACGATGCGCAAGGCGAACCTGACGACGCAGGAGGTCGCCGACGCGATCGTGTGGCTGCTCTCGCCGCGTTCGTCGGGCGTGAACGCGCAGTCGCTCGTCGTGGACGCGGGCATGGGCTGGAACTTCTTCGACGAGGCCGTCGTCGCGAAGGCGACGGAGCTCTGAGCGCGTTCCCGCGGCGCGAACGTGTTTGAGCTTTGCGCGCGCGTCCGTTATCGTTTCCGAAAAATAATCCGCAACGTTCCCGTCCATGGAATTCAATCTGAAGAAGATTCTGAAGGCGCTCCTCGCCTCGACCTCGGAGCCGCTTTCCATCAAAGACGTTCAGGCCGTCGTCACGCGTTACCACGAACAGCGCGAAAAATCCGCGCAGCGCGCGACCGCGCCCGAGACGGACGAGGCCGGCGTTCCCGTGGAACGCGCCGCCGACGCGGACGAACCGGAACAGCGCGTGATCGAAGACATCATCAACCAGGTGCCGACGCTGCTCACGGCGACGCAGATCCGCGAGGCGGTCGAAGAACTGAACCAGGAGATGAAGGAGACGCGCGACGCGACGCGCATCGTCGTCGGGCCCGAAGGTTTCCGCATGACGATTTCGCCGGACTACGCGGAATGGATCCGCCTGCTCCGCAACGACCCGAAGCCGCAGCGCCTCACCGCCGCCGCGCTCGAGACGCTCGCCATCGTCGCGTACCGCCAGCCCGTCACGCGCGCGGAAATGGAGGCGCTGCGCGGCGTCTCCGTCGATTCCGCGATCTCGCGCCTGCTCGAGCTCGAGCTGATCACGGTCTCCGGACGCGCGGATCTGCCGGGGCGCCCGTCGCAGTTTTCGACGACGCCGAAATTCCTCGAGTTCGTCGGACTGCAGACGATTTCCGAGCTCCCGGAATCCGACGTGCTTTCGCCCGCGCAGATTTCCGCGTGGATTCAGAAGGCGATGAATCCGAACCGGCCGACGAACGCCGACGTCGGGCTGCACGTCGAAGACGCGCACCCCGCGGCGCAGCTCGAAATCGCGGCTCTCGAAGACGCTCCCGCGCCCGCGGACGCCGCCGACGCGACGCCTCCGCCCGAGCCCGCCGCGTGACCGCGTTCCCGCGCCCTTACGAAAAAATTTCCCCCAATCCTCTCTCTCAATGAAAAGCATTTCCGAAGCCCGAGAAGACATCGAAGCCATCGACGCGCAAATCGTCCGCCTGCTGGCGCAGCGCCAGGACTGCGCGAAGATCATCGGCGAAAACAAGGCGCGCGAAGGCAAAAACGTCGTCGTCCCCGAACGCGAAGAAGAGCTGCTGCGCAAGCTGGAAAAACTCGCCGCCGAGCTCGCGATTCCGCACGCGAACATCCGCGGCATCTACCGCGAAATCATCTCCGCGTCGGTCGCGCTGCAGATGCGCCGCCCGATCGCCTACCTCGGGCCGGAAGGGACCTTCACGCACCAGGCGGCGCGCAAGAACTTCGGCGGCGGCGTCGAGCTGCTTCCCAAGCGCACGCTCGCGGAAGTCTTCGAATCCGTAGCGCGCGACAAATGCGCCTACGGCGTCGTTCCCGTGGAGAACACGAACGCCGGCGCCGTCACGGGAACGCTCGACATGCTCGCGGAAACGGATCTGAAGATCGTCGCGCAGATTCTGCTGCCCATCGAGCAGTGCCTCGTCTGCGCGGGAACGCTCGACGGCGTCCGCCGCGTGCTTTCCAAGGACATCGCGCTCGAACAGTGCTCCGAATGGCTGATGCACCACCTGCCGCAGGCGGATCTCGTGCCGACGGACTCGACCGCCGCCGCCGTCGAATGCGCCGCGAAGGATCCGAGCGTCGCCGCCGTCGCGAGCGCGATCGCCGCCGAAATGCGCGGCGTTCCCGTGCTCGAACACGCCGTGCAGAATCCCGGCGTGAACGTGACGCGCTTCCTCGTGATCGGCAAAAAGACGAATCCGCCGTGCACGCTCTGCGAGGAAAAGACGAGCATCGTGATTTTCGTGAAGAACACGCCCGGCTCGCTGCAGCGCGCGCTCGAACCGTTCTCGAAGCGCTCGCTCAACATCGCGCGCATCGAATCGCGCCCCGCCCGCGCCCGCGCCTGGGAATACATGTTCTTCATCGACTTCATCGGCTCCTGGGAAAACGAGAACGTCCGCGCCGCCATCGCCGAGCTGGAGGAAAACGCCGTGTACGTCAAACACCTCGGCTCCTACCCGAACACCTGACGCGCCCGTTCCCGCCAAGACGCAAAGAAAGACCGCAAAGTCAAAGAAAGTTAAAGAAAAGTTTTAGGGGAGAGGCGGCATGGCTCCACGCTTCGCTTACTTGCCGCTTCCTCGAAATCCGCGAACGCAAACTCCCCTTTAAGCTTTTTTAAACACAGAGGAACAGAAAAACAGAGGAACGGAAAGGAGGGTAAGCGTCTCGCTTGCCCTCGAAATCCGCTTGCACAAACTTTTTTCCCCGCGGATCCCGCAGACTTCCGCAGATTTTTTTTGAATCCACGAATTGCACGAATTTCGCGAATTTTTACCGAAAGACGACCAGTCTGCTTCCTCCGAAAATCCTTCCCGAAGAAATCTCCCTTTAAGCTTTAAGCTTTTTCACCGCCCCGACGGGGCGAAACAAGCGTAACCCCATGCGCGCGGAGAAGCGCGCGCTTGGGGCAAATCCCGCACATGCGCCGCGCCTGAAAGGCGCAACTTCCCGAGGCGTCCGAGGCCTCGTGTCCGAGCCGTTCCCACGGGACAGTTGCGCTTTTCAAGCGCGTGTGAGCTTGCGGGCGCAGCCCCAAGCGGCACCGCCGCATGGGGTTATTTTTGTTCCGCATTTCATGCGGGAACGCGCTTCGGGAGCAAAGAAAGATTTATCCGGGGCGAAGCGGCATGGCTCCACGCTTCGCTTACCTGCCGCTTCCTCGAAATCCTCGAACGCAAACTCCCCTTTAAGCTTTAACCATTAAGCCTTAAGCTTTTCTTCCTCCGCGTCTCAAAAAAAAGCGTTCCCGCGGAACGAATCGCGGGAACGCTTCTGATTTTCGGAAAGCCGACGGATCTCAGCCGTTGTTTTCCGGCTTGCCGCCCTGCGGACGCGAAGCGCCGCCGTTGCGGTTGCCGCCGCGGAAACCGCTGTTGCGGTTGCGGCCGAAGTTCTTCTTTCCGTTTCCGTTCTGATTGTTTCCGTGGAAATCCTTCTTGTCGAACGGACGGTTGCCGCGGCGCTTGCCGCCGCGACGGCGCCCGTGGCGGTTCTTCTTCTGCTTCTTCTTGCCGACGCCGAAGATCGAAAGGATGCGCGCCTTGAGCTTGCTCCAGAACGAGGGTTCCTCTTCCTGCACGGGAATCGGGGCCGGCTCGATGATCAGCTTCGGGCACTGCGCGCCGGATTTCGCCTGGAAGTGGCGGAAATTCTTTTCGCGCTTTTCCTGCACGCGCCAGCTGCCGCCCTGGCGGGTCTCTTCAATCTTTTCGGCGACGGCGGCGTTCGGCGGGAGCACTTCCTCGGACGCCGGCGCGGCGGGCTGTTCGGCGGAAGCGGCTTCCGTCGGCGCCTTTTCGCGGCGCTCCTGGCGGTCGCGGCGGCGTTCCCGCGGCTTCGGACCGTTGCCGGAAAGCGTTTCCGTGAACTGCGCGGGATCGTCGATGACGCCCACCGCCGCGGAGGCGCCGTTCTTCTTGGCGGACGCGTTGCGGTTGCGGCGGTTGCGGCCGAACTTGTTTTCGGATTTTCCGTCGTTGGATTTTTCGGGTTCGCCGCCGATCGGGCTGAGCGGAAGCACGTCGCTGAGCGACGATTCGAGGGCGGATTCGGCGAGGCCGACGTGGTGCGGTTTTTCCTGGGGAACGTTCGCCGCTTCGTTGAGCCCGGCGGCGGGGCTTTCTGGCGAGTCCGCCGGCGCTGCGGCGTTCTCTTCTCGGATGTTGTCTGACATGTTGTTGCTGTATTTTTTGTATGGTTTGGTTTTGTCTTCGCTTACCGGGAGCGTCCGCCGGACGCGGACTCGGGAACGGCGACGCGCGGGAACGCGAAGCCGAAAACGCCGCCGGCGCGCGAAAGGCGCTGCGCTCGTGCGGCGCGCGCGAAAAAAAACGCGCGCGAAAACCCGGCAGTTCAAAGAACGTAAAATCGGAAACGACATTAAAAACCAACGACGCCGAATTGAAAAGTTGAAAATGCGGGAACGCCCCCGCGCGCCCTGTTCCGCAGTTTTCAAAATTGCGTTCGGGCGGGAACGCGGGTAGATTTCGCGCTTTCATTTTTTTCTTCACGCAACCAAGGAAGCAATCATGTGCGCCAAAGCAGCTAAAACCGCAATTTCTCCGCGCCGGGACGAAGATTATCCCGAGTGGTACCAGCAGGTCGTCAAGGCCGCAGACCTCGCCGAAAACTCTCCCGTGCGCGGCTGCATGGTCATCAAGCCCTGGGGCTATTCGCTTTGGGAAAACATTCAGCGCGACCTCGACGCCATGTTCAAGGCGACCGGGCACGTCAACGCGTATTTCCCGCTCTTCATTCCGAAAAGCTTCATCGAAAAGGAAGCCGAGCACGTCGAAGGCTTCGCGAAGGAATGCGCCGTCGTCACGCACTCGCGGCTCGCGGCGGACGGCAGCGGCAGACTCGTTCCCGCGGGCGAGCTCGAAGAGCCGCTCATCGTGCGCCCGACGTCGGAGACCATCATCGGCGCGACGTATTCGAAGTGGGTGCAGAGCTACCGCGACCTGCCGATTCTCGTGAACCAGTGGGCGAACGTCGTCCGCTGGGAAATGCGCACGCGCCTCTTTCTGCGCACGGCGGAATTTCTCTGGCAGGAAGGCCACACCGTGCACGCCACCGCCGAAGAGGCCGAGGCGGAGACGCGCAAGATGCTCGATGTCTATGCCGACTTCGCCGAAAACTACATGGCGATGCCCGTCATCCGCGGGCACAAGACGGCGTCCGAGCGCTTCCCCGGCGCGGTGGACACGCTCTGCATCGAAGCGATGATGCAGGACCGCAAGGCGCTCCAGGCGGGAACGTCGCACTTCCTCGGGCAGAATTTCGCGAAGAGCTGCAACATTCAGTTCCAGAACGAAGCCGGCCAGCTGCAGCACGCGTGGACGACCTCGTGGGGCGTCTCGACGCGCCTCATCGGCGGCATGATCATGACGCACGCAGACGACGACGGCATGGTCGTCCCGCCGCGCCTCGCGCCGCAGCACGTCGTGATTCTCCCGATCTACCGCGATCCCGCGCAGCGCGCCGAAGTGCTCGCCTACTGCGAATCGCTCAAGGCGGAAATCGCCGCGCAGCGCTTCGACGGGAGGCCGATTCTCGTCTCGATCGACGACCGCGACCTGCGCGGCGGTGAAAAGACCTGGGGCTGGATCAAGAAAGGCATTCCGCTGCGCGTCGAAGTCGGCGCGCGCGACATCGCCGAGGGCAAAGTCTTCGTCGGCCGTCGCGACACGGGCGAAAAGGCGGCGTTCCCGCGCGCGGAATTCGTCGCGACGCTCCCGCGGAAGCTGCAGGAAATCCAGGACAACCTGCTCGCGCGCGCGAAAAAATTCCGCGCCGACAACACGCGCGAAATCGACACCAAGGAAGAGTTCTACGAGTTCTTCACGCCGAAGAACAAGGAAAAGCCCGAAGTGCACGGCGGCTTCGCGCTCTGCCACTGGAACGGCTCGCCGGAAGTCGAGGCGCAGATCAAGGCGGACCTGAACGTCACGATCCGCTGCGTCCCGCTCGACGACGAAGCGTTCCCGCCGACGCCCGGCACGTGCCCGTTCACAGGCGAGCCGTCCGCGCGCCGCGTCGTCTTCGCGAAATCGTACTGAGCTTTAAGCTTTTCTAAACACAGAGGAACGGAAAGGAGGGTACGCGTCTCGCTTGCCCTCGAAATCCGTCCGCACAAACTTTTTCCCCGCGGATCCCGCAGACTTCCGCAGATTTTTTGAAACCACGGATGAACGCGGATGCACACGGATGTTTTTTAGAGGCGGCATGACTCCACGCTTCGTTTACCTGCCGCTTCCTCGAAATCCTTCCCGCAGAAATTTCCCACCAAGACGCCAAGACGCAAAGGCGCAAAGATTTTAAATTAAAGATAAGTTAATTAGTGGAGAGGCGACATTCCTGTCGCTTTTTGAAATCTGCTTACACAAACTTCCCTTTAAGCTTTTTCCGCGCCCCGACGGGGCGAAACAAACGTAACCCCATGCGCGCGGCGAAGCGCGCGCTTGGGGAACGTCGGCGTATCGACCGCGCCTGAAAGGCGCAACTTCCCGAGACGTCCGAGGCCTCGCGTCCGCGCCGTTCCCGCGGGGCAGTTGCGCTTTTCAAGCGCGTGTGAGCTGGCGGGCGTAGCCCCAAGCGGCGCCGCCGCATGGGGTTATTTTTGTTCCGCATTTCATGCGGGAACATGGGGGCGAAGACATTCCTGTCTTCGTTCCCGCGGCGGGCGAGCGCCCGGAGACGAACATCCGCCGCGCAGCGTTCCCGCAATCGCGCACTTACAGCGCGCTTCGTTTTGTCCGTCACGTAGGGTTGAAACCCTACGCTGGGCAATTCCGCCCCGTCGGGGCGTTGATTTTCCGTCTCCCGGCAGGGCGCGGCGCGGGAGTGAATCCAATCCCTTAGAATCCCCGAAATCCCTGTTCGTTTTCGCACGCCCCGCGCCGAAGACGTGGACGTCTTCGCCCCCAAAAGCGGCACAAAAAAACGCTCCCGCGAGATTTCCCCGCGGGAACGTCTTTCTTTAAGCTCTAAGCTTTAACCTTCAAGCTTTCCGGCGGCGTCGACGCGTTCCCGCGAGCGCGAGCGCCCCGAGCCCCGCCAACAGCCCGAACATGCTCGGCTCCGGAATCGTCAGCGTCAGCGAAAGCGTGTTGTTCGCAAGCGTCCACTTAGCGCTGTCGAGCCACGCGGAATCTCCGCCGAGGAGCTCCCACGCGCCGTCCATGTCGTTCGTCACGTCGCCGGCGGAAAGCGTATTTCCGTAAATCGAGAACACCGCCGCCGTCATGATTTCGAACGTCTTTTCCGTGGCGGTGCTTTCCGCCGTCGCAGTCAGATTAGCGTAATCGATCACGAGCTTCGCGCCCCGTTCGAGCACGACGCCCGTGCCCTCCGCCGTGCCGAGATTCACGTTCGACGTCGAAATCTGCAGCTTCGCGCCCTTCACGACCGTAATCTTCGCAGGCGTTTTATCAACGTTAGAATTGGCGTTCAAAACCTGTGCCGTAAGTCTGCCGAGCGCATTCTCGTGCTCGACGACGAGCGTGCCCGTCGAAATCGTCGCGCCGCCCGTCCAGTTCGAATTGTCGCCGGAGAGCGTCAGCTTGCCGTCGCCAGTCTTCACCATCGTCTTCGGACGATCGCTGGTGTATAATTCGTTGGCATCACTCAACGTCCCGGAAAACAGCAAAGCGTCGTCCGCGCCGGTCACTTCGACCGTGAATTCCTTGCGCAGTTGAATCGCAGAGGAAACCGTGTTGTTCGTTCCCGTGGCGGTGATTTTTCCGCCAAAGGAATTGAACGACGAGCCCCCTTCGCTCGAAATTTCCGTGTAGCCATGGAGCGTGATGTTCTTCGACAGCGTCAGGCTCGCGGCGGTACCGTTGGAATTCTTATCCGCGACGATGAACTTCGCGAGATTGCCCTCGGCGCCCGTCATGACGATTTCGCCGGGCTCGTTGGTGTTGTTGTAATGGAACGAATCGTGCCCCGTCGCCTTGAGCGTACCGCCAGCCTTGACGTTGAACGTCGCCGTATGATTGGTGTCATTGCCAGTAAGCGTGAGCGTGCCGCCGTCGATGTTGATTTCGCCGCCGAGAACGACGCCCGACGTCAGATTCCACGTCGAACCGATGTTCAGGATTCCCGCGTTCGCCGCGAGCGTCGTCGTGCCCGTCGACGTCCCGCCGAGATTGACCGTGCCAGCCCCAACACGCAATGTTCCGACGGAAGCCGTTCCGAAGACGTTCAGAGTTCCCGCGCCATCAATCGTTTCAAGGGTACCGGCACAAGAAATCCCGTTGACCGTCGCCGTCGCGCCGCCAAAACGCGCCGTCACGCTGGAGTTGACCGTCAGTGTGCCGATAGTCGTCGAATCGCCATTGAACACAGAAATTCCGTTGGCTTTGTTCCCCACGTAGGCGCCGATGTTCACCGTTCCCGTGAACGTGACGTCGCCGTCGTCCGACGAAGTCAGCGTTCCCGCGCCGCTCACGTTTCCTGAAATCGTCGCGCCCCGCCCCGAAGCGATTTTATTGTTTGCATAAGAGCGGATGTAACCGTTCTGACCATCTTTGATTTCGATGTCTTTCGTGAAATCCGCCGCGGCGTTATTGAAATGCAGCGCGGCGCTGTTGAGCACGATTTTCGACGCGCTGCCGAACGTGCTCGCGTTGGTGCCCGAGACGATCGCCTGAACGCCGCGCAGCTCGACCGTTCCCGTGAATTTCGCGTCCTCTCCCGCATCGCGCAAAGAAATCGTCGATTGAGCGGCATCTCCAAAGAAGTCTTCGACGTTTCCGACCACGGCGACCGTTCCCGAGCCCGAAACGGCGTTGTTCGTGCTGCCCGCGCCGAGAGCCAATGTCGAAGAACCGCTTTCGAGCACAATGCGGTCGCTGACCGTGAGGTTCCCGCCCTTGAGTGTAACCGTCTTGCCGGAAGCAATAGTCACAGTTCCCGCTGTCACGCCCGCGGCGTCGACCGCCACGGTGGCGTCCTTGGCGAACGTCACGTTGTCGCCGTTCATGAAGTCGGACTCAGTCGCCGAGCCCGCGACCGTCCAGACTTTTTCGCCGCCGTTGCTCCACTTATCGCCGTCCGTACCATTCCAAACCAAGTCGATGTTCGAGGAGGAAATCGTAAAGGACGACATAGTCGTATTGATGTTTGAAATCGTCTGGTGAGTGCCGCTCAAAACGAAGTCCGACGCATCAAGCCAAGACCAATTGATTGAACCGCCGCCGGAAACGACGGTGTAGGTTCCCGAAGCGAGCCCGAAGACGTCAATCGTCAGATTTTCAGCAACGGACGCCATCCCGGAAACCGTGAACGCCGTACCACCGACCGCAAGGTTTCCGAGCAGAAGCCTCGTGCCGCTTTCAAGCGTAAGATCTTTCAGAGAAACGCCTGTATCGACCCTGACCGCCGCGCCGGTCTTCACCGTCAGCGCGGCCGTATCGGCTGAACCGAACGCCGTCGCGTTGCCCGCGACCAGCGTTCCCACCTCGACCGTCGTCGCGCCCGTGTAGGTGTTCGCGCCGCCGAGCGTCAGCGTTCCCGCGCCGCGCTTCGTCAGCGAGCCGGTCGCTTCGGACGCGTCGGAAAGCACGCCGTTGAGAGTGACCTCGGAACCGGAAGCCGTCGCGGCAGCCGCCGCGCCCTCCGTGTAAATCTTTTTCGTCGTATCGACGACAATCGCGCCGCCGAGCGCCATATCGCGCGAGGACGTCCACGAGTCCGCCAACGAGCCGATAGTGCCGGAGTTCAGGTTGAGCGTCTGCCCGGCCGCGATGCCGCTCGCGCCGATGTTCATCGTGCCGCCGGACAAGTTGAGCCTGACGGAGCCGCCGTTAACCGCCATCGCGAGACCGGCGTTAAGATTCAGTTCGCCGCCGGCGTTGACGTTCACGACGCCGGTACCGTCTTTGGAGGAGAGCGAGACGTTCGACAAGTTCAGCACGCCTGCGACGTTGAAGGTTTCGGTCGCGTCCCAGTGCGCAAGCTGGAACGAATGCGCAAAACCGACCGTCGCATTGGTTTTCGTTCCCGTGACGGTCATCACGGCATTATTCTTGATGTTGAACTCGCCGTTAGCCCTGCCGTCGGAGCTACCTACAAAATCCACGACCGTCAGCGACGCGGCGTTCGTGCCGTCGCCGAGATTGACCGTGCCGCCCTGCTGACGGAAGCCCTTAGAATCCGACGTGTTTCCCGAAACTTCTACCGCGGAATAAAGGTTCAGTGTGCCGCCGGTGACGTACACTCCGCCAAGCTCCGCCGCACTGTTGAAATTCGTCGTGCCGCCGGCAACGGTCACGCCCCCCGCCGTCAATCCGCCTGCGAACTCGCGAATTCCGGAAGAAACAGAGAGCGCGTCGGTGCCGAGATTCACCGCGCCGTCGAACTTCACCGTTCCCGAGAAAGATGCGAGATTGGAGAATTTCCCGTATGTTTCGGAATTAAAGGAGTCTTTGAAATTAATCGTTCCCGCACCTACGAGGTTGACGCCGGAAACGGTCGTCCCCAAAGCGACGTCCGCCGCGTTCAATGCGAGCGTCGCGCCGGAAAGAACATTGATTTCGTTTTGGAAACCATTGAACGTCACGGTTCCGCCCGCGAGCGTAGTCGTTCCGCTCAAAACACGCAGGCGATTGAGCGTCACGCCTTCCGCTCCGACGGTGACCGTTCCCGTACCGGAGAAATCCGCCGTGAGATTGTCCGCCGTAATGGCGCTCCACGCCTTGGCTTCCGGTTCCGTGCCGTCCGTGCACGACCAGGAAATGTCGCCCCAATTGACGTCTCCCGAGAGCGTCGCGCCCCAAATCCGTCCCGTCTGGTTAAAGATCTGAACGCCCGCGATGCCGCCGCGGGTTGTAGCACTGTTAGCGCTTGCCCCACCCTTGATTGAGAGAGAGGCGCCCGTAACTCCCGAAAGCGTCATGGAATTCACACCCGGAGCAATCGTAGTATTTTGAGACACACCCCATGCTTCGTTGCCCGCGACGGCGATGCCGCCGGCGGAAGTGTAAACTGTGCCGTTTATGGTCACAGCCGAGAAGTTCGCATTCGGGGTATCCGTCGCGGCGAGAACAACGACGTCGTAAACCGTATAAGAAATATTGCTGACTGTTATCTGCGCCCGATTGTCGCCGTCGTCGAGGTAGCCAGTAAGCACTTCGTCGGCTTCAGTGAGACCCGTTGTATAGGTGTTCTTGGACGACCACGTGATGGTCGCGGAAGAATTCGTCCCATCGGAAAAGAAGAGCGTCTGCGCCGTGGACTGACTTGCGCCGTCTTCGTTGTTCCACATGCCGTTCTCGGTGTCGTTGTCCACAGAAACGGCGTCGGTGTCGCTTCTTCCGCCTGTGAAGTTGATCAGAATCGTGTCGGCGCTTCCTGCGCCGAACGCGGGAACGCTAAGGGCGCTCGCGGCGGCGAGGAGGGAGGTGAGGAGTAATTTTGAGTTTTTCATGATTTTTCTTAGTGTTTTTTGAATTTTGAAAAGGGGCGAAAAATCATGAGGCACGGGCGCGCGAAAGCCCGCGACGCGCGGGAACGCGACGCGACGAAGGCAGCGGAAAACTGCTTTTGCGGATCATGATTGTTTCTTAGTGCGGCGAAGCCTTTTCGGGGCGTTCGCGGAATTTTTCTTGGTGTTTTGTGTTAAACTGCAGGAGATTTTCGGCTTCCCGCCGCGCGGACGCAAGAAAAAATCTCCCGCGGAGAAAGAACGACTTAAAGAAAAGTTTCTGCGGGAAGATTTCGAGGGCAAGCGAGACGCTTACCCTCCTATAAAAGGCTTTTTTCTCTTCTGTTCCTTCCCGGTTCAAAAAAATTTGCCTCTGCGGATTTCGATGAAGCGACTGGAAAGATCGCTTCCCCAAAAGAAAATTTGTGCAGACGGATTTCGAGAAGCGACAAGTGAGCGAAGCGTGGAGCCATGTCGCTTCGGGCAAATCTCTCTTTGCTCCCGAAGCGCGTTCCCGCATGAAATGCGAAACAGAAATAACCCCATGCGGCGACGCCGCTTGGGGCTGCGCCCGCAAGCCCACACGCGCTTGAAAAGCGCAACTGCCTCGCGGGAACGCCGCGCCGAGAAACCGTCGAACGTTTCGGGAGGTTGCGCCTTTCAGGCGCGGCGCATGTGCGGGTTGTTCCCCAAGCGCGCGCTTCGCCGCGCGCATGGGGTTACGTTTGTTTCGCCCCGTCGGGGCGCGGAAAAAGCTTAAAGCTTAAGGGGTAACGCTTAAAGGGAAGTTTGTGCGGGCGGATTTCGAGGGCAAGCGAGACGCTTACCCTCCTTTCCGTTCCTCTGTTTTTCTGTTCCTCTGTGTTTAGAAAAGCTTAAAGGGAAGTTTGTGCGGGCAGATTTCGAAAAGCGGCAGGAATGTCGCCTCCTGCTCCGGGCGCAAAAAAACTCCCGCGGGAGGCGCGGGAGTTTTTCGGGAGGGAGTTCCGTCACTCGACGAGGCCGGCGCCGGGACCGGTCGTCGTGCGGAAGAACTTCGGGAACGCGCCGAATTTCGCGTGGAATTTTTCCGCGACTTCCTTCGCCTGGGCTTCGGAGAAGTTTTCGTTCGTGAGCGCGATGGCGATGCCGCCGAAGCCGCCGCCGGAAAGGCGCGCGCCGTACACGTTCTTCTGCGCGGAAAGCTCGGTGACGAGGAAGTCGATTTCCTTGCAGGAGTTTTCGAAGAGGAAGCGCGAGCTCATGTGCGAAGCCTTCATCAGGTCGCCGACGGCCTCGAGGTCGCCGACGGCGAGCGCGCGTTCCATTTCATGGACGCGTCGGTTTTCGCAGACGACGTGCATCGCGCGGTTGAAGGTCTCCGGCGAGAGCTTGGACTTGTTCGCTTCGACGGCGCTGGCTTCGGCGTCCGCGAGGCAGGTGATCTTCGGGTCGTATTTCGCGAGCGTTTCGGCGGCCTCCATGCAGGAGGCGTGGCGCTTCGCGTAGTCGCCGGCGACGAGCGCGTGCTTCACGCCGGAATTGAAGACCCAGAAATACGTTCCCGCCGGGAGCGGCAGCGTGGAGAATTCTTCCGCCTTGCAGTCGATGCGGACGATGGCGTCCTTTTCGCCGAAGCCGGAGACGCCCTGGTCGAGAATGCCGCAGGGCATGCCGACGAAATTGTTTTCCGCCGCCTTGCCGATGCGGACGGTGTCGATCTTGGAAAGCGGGAAGTCGTAAAGCTTGCAGAGCGCGTAGGCGGTCGCGAGCTCGATCGCCGCGGAGGAGCTGACGCCCGCTCCCGTCGGCACGGTCGAGGTGTCCGCGAGGTTGAAGCCCTTGTCCGCCTTCATGCCCGCCTCGCGGAGCATCGCGAAGACGCCGAGCGGGTAGTTCATGAATTTCTGTTTCTTTTCCTGCAGGGCGACTTCGGAGAGCTTCACCTTGCCGAAGCAGCGCAGACCTTCGGAAGCCATGTGGATTTCGTCGTCGTCGCGCATCGAGACCGCGACGGTGATGTGGTTTTCGATGGCGACGCCCATGACGACGCCCTTGTTGTAGTCGACGTGATTGCCGATGAATTCGAGACGGCCCGGAGCCTGGGCGACCGCCGTCGGTTCGCAGTTGAACTGAGATTTGAAGTATTCCTTGATCATGACTTAGGGTAATGAAATGGATTGGATGTTTTGCGTTTCGCGGGAGCGATTTAAGCAGAAACGCGCGGAGATTTCACGCGGAAACTTGCGGGAACGCGCGCGTCAGCCTTCGTTCTTCAGGATTTTGATGAAGGCGTCCTGCGGGATCGAGACTTTGCCGATCTGCTTCATGCGCTTTTTGCCTTCCTTCTGTTTGTCGAGGAGCTTGCGTTTGCGCGTGATGTCGCCGCCGTAGCATTTCGCGAGCACGTCCTTGCCGACGGAGCCGAGCGTCTCGCGCGCGATGATCTTCCCGCCGACCGCCGCCTGGATCGCGACCTTGAAGAGCTGCCGCGGGAGCAGTTCCTTGAGGCGTTCGCAGAGCTTGCGCCCGTGCGATTCCGCCTTCGATTCGTGCACGATGCTCGAGAACGCGTCCACGGGATCACCGTTCACGAGAATGTCGAGCTTCACGAGCCTGCTCTCGACGTAGTCGCCGAGCTCGTAGTCCATCGAGCCGTAGCCGCGCGTGACGGACTTCATGCGGTCGTTGAAGTCGACGAGGATTTCGTTCAGCGGGAGCGTGCACGAGAGCATGACGCGCTGCTCGTCGATGGTGTCGATGTGGTCGCAGACGCCGCGTTTTTCCTGGATGAGCGAGAGCATGTCGCCGATGCTCGTGCCCGGAATGTGGATGTGGGCGCGGATCGTGGGCTCCTCCATGCGCTCGATTTCGGAGGCGTCGGGCATGAGCGTCGGGTTGTCCACGCAGGAGAGTTTTCCGCCGTTGGAATAGACTTTGTAAATGACGCTCGGATACGTCGAAATGATGTCCAGATCGTATTCGCGGCGCAGGCGCTCCTGGATGATCTCCATGTGGAGCAGACCGAGGAAGCCGCAGCGGAAGCCGAAGCCGAGCGCGACGGAGCTCTCGGCGACGTAGGTCAGCGCGGCGTCGTTGATGGCGAGCTTCGCGATGCCCGCCTTGAGTTTTTCGTAGTCCGTCGTGTCGAGCGGGTAGATGCCGCTGAAGACCATCGGGCGCACTTCCTTGAAGCCGGGAACGGGATCCTTCGCCGGCGCGGACGCGTGCGTGAGCGTGTCGCCGATCTTCACTTCGGTGACGTCGCGGATGTTCGTCACGACGTAGCCGACCATGCCGGGCTCGAGCGCGTCGGCGGGCTTCATCTTCGGCGAAAAGACGCCGACTTCCTTGATCTGGCTCTTCGCGCCCGTCGCCATGAGCTCGATCGAATCGCCGGGGCGGAACGTTCCCGAAAAGACGCGCACGTAGGAGATCACGCCCTTGTACACGTCGAACTTCGAGTCGAAGATCAGCGCGCGCGGCGCCGGATAGTCCGCCCAGCGCGGCGCGGGAACGCGGTTCACGACCGCCTCGAGAATCTCCGTGATGCCGATGCCGCTCTTGCCGGAGGCGAGCACGGCGTCGTCCGCGGGAATGGCGAGCACGTCCTCGACCTGCTTCTTCGCGTGTTCGGGCTGCGCGCTCGGCAGATCGACCTTGTTGATGACGGGGATGATTTCGAGCTCCTGCTGCATGGCGAGCGTCGCGTTCGCGACCGTCTGCGCCTCCACGCCCTGCGAGGCGTCGATGAGCAGGCACGCGCCTTCGCACGAGGCGAGCGAGCGCGAGACTTCGTAGGAGAAATCCACGTGACCGGGCGTGTCGATGAGGTTGAGCAGGTACGTCTCGCCGTTCTTCGCGGTGTAGTTCATCGAGACCGGATGGCTCTTGATCGTGATGCCCTTTTCGCGCTCGAGATCCATGGCGTCGAGCAGCTGGTCTTTCATCTGCCGCAGCTCGACGGTCTGCGTCTGTTCGAGCAGACGGTCGGAGAGCGTCGTCTTCCCGTGGTCGACGTGGGCGATGATGCAGAAATTGCGAATGTGGCGAAGGTCCGGCATGTCTGAAAAAATTTGAACGGGCATTAAACACGAAAACGCCCTCCCGCGCAACCCCGCGCGGCGTTCCCGCGGATTTTCCGCGCGGGAACGCGCTTGCGGGGCGGGGCGGAACAATGTTTGATAAAACGCCATGTTCGAAAACCTGACCGACAAGATGACCAACGCGCTGCGCAATCTGCGCGGTCTCGGCAAAATTTCCGAATCCAACATCGCGGACGCGCTCGCCGAAGTGCGCACCGCGCTGCTTTCCGCCGACGTGCATTTCCGCGTCGCGCGCGAGTTCTGCGAACGCGTCAAGGAACAGTGCCTCGGGCAGGCGGTGCTCGCGAGCGTCACGCCCGGGCAGATGGCGGTGAAGATCATTCACGACGAACTCGTGCGCCTGCTCGGCGAGGATTCGACGAAATTCTCGCCCGTGCGCCCGCTCAAGATCATGCTCGTCGGGCTGCACGGGAGCGGCAAGACGACGTCCGCCGGCAAGCTCGCGCGCTACCTGCGCGCGCACGGCAACTACCGCCCCGCGCTCGTCGCGTGCGACGTGTATCGCCCCGCCGCGATCGACCAGCTCGAAACGCTCGCGAAGGCCACGGGAACGCCGTTCTTCTGCGACCGCGAGTCGAAGGACGTTCCCGCCATCGGCGAAAAATTTCTGCGCGAGGCGCTGAACGCCTCCGCCGACCTCGTGATCTTCGACACCGCCGGGCGCCTGCAGATCGACGAGACGCTGATCGAGGAGATCAAGCGTCTGCGGGAACGCGTGCGGCCCGACGAGACGCTGCTCGTCGCCGACGCCGCGCTCGGGCAAGAAGCCGTCAACGTCGCCCGGCATTTCCACGAGGCCGTCGGCCTCACGGGCATCGTTCTGACGAAGCTCGACGGCGACGCGCGCGGCGGCGCGGCGCTCTCGATGAAGGCGGTCACGGGCGTGCCGATCAAGTTCATGGGCACGGGCGAAAAGCTCGAGGATTTTTCGCCGTTCCATCCCGACCGCATGGCGCAGCGCATTCTCGGCATGGGCGACGTCGTTTCGCTCGTCGAAAAGGCGCAGGAGACGATCGACCAAAAGGAGGCCGAACGCCTCGCCGAAAAGATGAAGAAGGCGGATTTCGACCTCGAGGATTTTCTCGCGCAGCTGCAGCAGATGAAGAAGATGGGGCCGCTCGGCAGCATCATGAAGATGATGCCCGGCATGAGCGGCGTTCAGGTCGGCGAAAAGGAGGAGCGCAAGCTCAAGCGTACCGAGGCGATCATTCAGTCGATGACGAAGAAGGAGCGCGCCCGCCCGGAGATTCTGAACGGCTCGCGCCGCGCGCGCATCGCGAAGGGCTCGGGGACGAAGGTGTCCGACGTGAACGCGCTGCTGAAGCAGTTTTCGCAGATGCGGCAGATGATGAAGATGCTCAAGGGCGGCAAGATGAAGGCGCTGATGCGCGGCCTCGGCGGGAAAATCCCCGGCATGGGCGGCGGCAGGTTCCCGTTCTGAGAAACGCGGAAACGCGGATTTTTAACGGAGGGCGCCCGTCGCGGGAACGCGCGCGGCGCCATTTCTGTATTTGCGTTGCGGTGCGGGAAGGCTTATAGTCGGGCAATTTAGTAAAAAGATGGCACTCATCGTTCAGAAATACGGCGGAACCTCCGTCGGCAATGTGGACCGCATCAAGAACGTCGCGGCTAAGATCAAGAGCTTTTGGGATCGGGGCGACAAGGTCGTCGTCGTCGTTTCCGCGCGCAGCGGCGTGACGAACGAACTGATCGCGCGGGCGAAGTCGATTTCGCCGAACCCGAGCGAACGCGAGATGGACATGATGCTCGCGACCGGCGAGCAGGAGACGATCGCGCTGACGGCGATGGCGCTGCACGCGATCGGCGTTCCCGCCGTTTCGCGCACGGGCGCGCAGGCCGGCATCATCACGGACGTCTGCCATTCCCGCGCCCACATTTCGCGGCTGACGGGCGGCGACATCCTCGACCGGCTCGAAGAAGGCAAGGTCGTCATCGTCGCGGGCTTCCAGGGGATTTCCTCCGACAACGAGATCACGACGCTCGGCCGCGGCGGGAGCGACCTCACCGCGATCGCGCTCGCGGCGGCGATCAAGGCGGACGTGTGCCAGATCTACACGGACGTGGACGGCGTGTACACCGCCGACCCGCGCATCGTCCTCAAGGCACGCAAGCTGCAGCGCATCTGCTACGAAGAAATGCTCGAAATGGCGTCGAACGGCTCGAAGGTCATGCAGTCGCGTTCGGTCGAATTCGCGCAGAAATACGGCGTCACCTTCGAAGTGCGCTCCTCTTTCAACAATCAACCAGGAACCATCGTGAAATCGTTTGAAAAAACCATGGAAGACGCCGTCGTTTCCGGCGTCGCTCTCGACCGCACGCAGACGCGCGTCACCGTCGGCGATCTGCCCGACACGCCCGCCGCGATCGCGGCGATCTTCGACGCGCTCGGCGAAGCCGCCGTCAGCGTGGACCTCATCGTCAAGAACGTCGCCAAAAGCGCGGGCGCCGCGAATCTCACCTTCTCCGTGAACACCGACCAGGTGCAGCGCGCGGAAAAGGCGATCGGCGAAGCGCTGAAGAAGATCGGCTCGGGCACGTTCCGCTCCTCCGGCGAAATCGCGAAGGTCTCCATCGTCGGCGTCGGCATGACGTCCCACCCCGGCGTCGCGGGAACGCTCTTCCGCGCGCTCTCCGAGGCGGGCATCAATTCGGAGCTCGTGACGACCTCCGAAATCAAGATTTCCGTCGGCGTCGCTCCGGACAAGGCGGACGACGCCGTGCGCGCGATCCACGCGGCGTTCGGGCTCGACGCTCCCGCCGCGCAGTAAGCCGCTTCCGCGGCGCGCCCGCGAAACGTTCCCGCCGCTTTCCGCGCGGGAACGTTTTTTTGCGCGCGGGCGGAGGCTCCGCCGTCAAAAATGATTTGAAAAATTTTTCGTTTTGCCGAAAATCTAAGCTTTCTTACCCGATAATCGTTGAACCATGGAAGATTCAAAAGAAACCCCGACCCTTGAAGCCGAAACGCAGGAAACGCCTCCTGCGGCGGAATCGACGGAAATCCAGTCCGCCGAAGAACAGACGCAGCTGACGCACAAAGAAGGCGAGTTCATCCGCATCGGCGGCGAACACGCCGACGCCGACGGCATCGACCCGCTGAAACGCAGCAAGAAGTTCTCCTGGAAGAGTTTCGGCGGCCCCGGCTTCATTTTCTCGCTCGTTTTCCACGGCATTCTGCTCGTCGTCGCGGTCTTCCTCGTCGTACGCCACATCGTGGACAAGCCGGTCGAGGAGCCTGACGCGTTCGTCACGGGCGCCGGCGGCGGCAACAACGGCGACAACGCGCGCATGAACAACCAGCGCATGAAGCCGCGCCAGTCCATGATGCAGACGAAATCGCGCATCACGTCGAAGTCTTCCAAGTCCGCGATCGCGCTTCCGGAAATGCCCGTCGTGGCGATGAACGCGTCGTTCTCCGGCGGCAGCATGGGCGGCGAGCCTTCTTCCGGCTTCGGCGGCGGCGGAGGCGGCGGCATCGGCAAGGGGCTCGGCAAGGGCATCGGCAACGGCTCGAACTTCCTCGCCGGATTCGGTTCCCGCACCAAGAGCAAGACCGCGCTCGAAGGCTATCTTTTCGACCTGAAGGTCCGCGCCAACGGCACGACGATCGCCACGATCGCGCCCGGCGACCAGGGCAAGCGCAAGGAGGAACTGCACAAGGTGTTCACCCTCATGGACACGAAGAACTACGGCGCGACCGAGCTGAAGCGCGACTACGCGCGCGCCCCCACGGCGCTCTACGCGACGCGCGTCTTCATCGTCAACGACAAGGGGCAGGCGCTCGACGCGACGAAGGCGACGGAGGCGTTCGCGGATCCGCCGATCGACAAGGGCGGCAAGCCGCCGTTCAAGGCGCCGGGCTGGCTCTGCTATTACAAAGGAAAGTTTTCCGTTCCCGAAGACGGCGAATACCGCTTCGTGGGCATGGGCGACGACGCGATGATCGTCCGCGTGGACAAGAAGACCGTCCTCTACGCGTTCTGGCCGGGCGAAGGTCACGGTCCCGCGGTGAAATACCAGCAGGGCTGGGAACCCAAGAACTTCTGCGGCCAGGGCGGCACGGACGGCACCAACATTCCCCAGCGCGGCCAGCGCCAGTCGCTCTACAAGGGCTCTTGGAAGACGATGAAGAAGGGCCACAACTACACGATCGAGGTCGCCTTCGGCGAAGCGGCGGGCGGTCTCGGCGGCGCCTGTCTCGGTCTGCAGAAAAAAGGCAAGGACGACGACAACAACTTCCCGATGTTCACGCTCGAGCCGCTGGACGAAGTCCCGGCGTGGGGCATCGGCGAAACCGGACGCTACAACGTGACCGGCAACTTCGTCGCCCGCTGAGCGCCGACGCGTTTCCACGAAAAAAACGTTCCCGCGAATCCGAATCGCGGGAACGTTTTTTTGTTTTTCGGGAAACCTCTTCAGGCGGGAAAGACGCGCCAGAATCCGTTGCGGCGCGAAACGCTCAGCGGCACGTCGAAGAGCTCCGAGAGCTTCGCGGACGTCAGCATCTTTTCCGTCTCGCCGACGCCGACGATCTTCCCCGCGCGAATCAGCGCGACGCGGCGGATTTCCGGCGCGATCTCGTTGATGTTGTGCGTGACGAGAATCACGGTCGTTCCCGCGCGCATCAGTTCGCGCAGAAAATCGACGTAGAGAATCGACGACTTCAGGTCGAGCCCGCTCGTCGGCTCGTCGAGCACGAGCGCTTCGGGACGGCTCACGAGCGCGCGCGCCAGAATGAAGCGCCGCTGCTCGCCCGTGGAGAACGTGCCGAACTCGCGCGCGGCGATGCCCGCGAGCCCGATGAAGTCGAGGATCTCGCGGACGCGTTTCGCCTGCGCCGGCGTCGCGCGCTGATCGCGCCACATACCGATGCTGGAAAAGAATCCGGAGCGCACGACGTCGATTCCGCTCGTATCCGCCGGGAACATACGCTGCAGGTCGTTGGAGACGATGCCGATGCGGGAACGCAGCTCGCGCACGTTCCAGTTCGTCTCGCCGAAGAGCTTCAGAGAGCCCTTCGCCGTCGCCGCCGGATAAAGCTCGCGCGTGACGAGCTTGAGCAGCGTCGATTTTCCCGCGCCGTTCGGTCCGAGGATCGCGGTGCTGCAGCCCGCGGGAACGTCGAACGAAACGTCGGAAAAGATTTTTTTGCCGCCCCGGACGACCGTCAGCCCGGAGCATTCGATGATTTTCGGAGAATCGCAGTTCATCGCTTTTCCCAAAACGCGCGTTCCCGCGAAACGGATTTCGCGGGAACGGCGTCTCGAAAGGATTTCAGAGAGCAATCATTTCGTGACGGCGGCGGCGACGACGAGGTCGAGCGCCTTGTTGCAGAGCAGGTTCGCCTGCATTTCCATGAGGCGGGAACGGTCCTTCGTCAGTTCCTTGACGAATTTTTCCGTCGGCATGCCGCTCATGTAGGCTTCCTGCTGAATGCGCGTCGTGATGTCGCCCTGCTCGACCTTGACGTTTTCCGCCTTCGCGATGGCGTTGAGCAGAATCTGCGTCTTGACGCGCGTCTTCGCGGCGTCCTTGGTTTCGTTCATCAGCTCGTCGCGCTTCGCCTGAATGTCTTCGACCTTCGCGCCGCGGCGGAGCTGCGTGTTCGCGAATTCGACGAAGATGTTGTAGGCTTCGCGGTCGATCGCGCTTTCCGGCAGCGGGAAATCGACGCTTTCGTTGAGCTTGTTGATGAGGAGCTCGCGCGTCTTCGCGGTCGCGGCGGTCTTCTTGTTCGCCTCAAGCCCTTCGCGGATCTGCTTCTTGAACTCGGCTTCGTCGGCGACGTGCACGGACTTGAAGAATTCCTCGTTCAGCTCGGGGAGCACGCGGCGGCTGACCTTCGCGATTTCGAGCGCGTAGACGGCGGTCTTGCCGCGGAGCGCCTCGGCGGCGAAATCGTCCGCGAACGTCACCGTGACTTCCTTCTTGTCGCCCGCCTTCGCGCCGACGAGCGCGGCGGCGATTTCCTTGACGGACGCGCCGAGCGCCTCTTCCGCGCCGGCTTCCTCCCACGTTCCCGTCTGCCTGCCGTAAACGGCGGCGGCTTCCGGAAAGGCTTCGCCGTCGATCTTGCCTTCGTAGGAAAGCTTCACGTAGTCGCCCTTCAGAGCGGGTTCCTCGACTTCGTTGAACTCGGCGCGCTGCGCGCGGATGCTCTCGGCGGCCTTGGCGACGTCCTCGTCGGAGACGCTCAGGTCTTCGGCGGGAACTTCGAGCCCCTTGTACTGCGGCAGCTCGAACGCGGGAACGACGTCGATTTCAAAACGGACTTCGGCGTCCTTGCCGACCTCGATCGTCGGCTCCTTCACGTCCACGAGCGCGTAGACCTCGAGATCCTTGTTTTCGCGGACGGCGCCGTAGGCGAGACGCACGACGCGCTGCACGAGCTCCTTTTCCAGATCCTTGCCGTATTTGCGGCGGACGACGGCGAGCGGCGCCTTGCCGGGACGGAAGCCCGGAATGCGCGCCTGCGAGGCGTATTCGCCGAAAAGTTTCTTCTGCGCTTCTTCGACGGAGGCGGCGGGAACGACGACGTTCGCCGCTTTGCGCGTCGGGTTGATGTCTTCGAATTGAATGTTCATTGGCTTGTAAAAACGGTTGTAAAGGTGTTCCTCCGCGCGCGAGGCGCGAAAAAAGAAGCATTAAGGAAACCCGTTTCGGCGCCACGGGTCAAACCTTCTTTGCGGAAGAAAACGGGAACCCGCGGGAACGACGGCTCCCATTCTCCTTGCGTTCCCGCGCCGGGGCGGCACAATGTCGGCAACTCACTTTTTCCATGTTCACCCGCCGTTCGATTTTCGTCATCGTCTCGCTGATCGCGGGAGCCGTCATGTTGCGCAAACTCGCGGAGAATCTGGACACGATCGTTCCCGCGCTCTACGCGAGCTTCGCCTCGGACACGCTCGTGCTCCCGCTGTGGATCGACTACGCGGCGGTCTTCGTCTTCGGCATCACGGGAACGATGACGGCGCGCATGAAGGGCTACGACTTCGTCGGCGCCTTCGTGCTGGCGGGCATCACGGCGATGGGCGGCGCGCTCGTCCGCGACGGGCTCTGCATTCAGTCTCCCGCGATTTCGCCGCTCTTTTCGGACAGCGGCTACATCATGTCGCTGACGGCGTCGTGGATCTTCGGCATGTATCTGGGCGAATACTTCATGCGCTTCGACCACTTCATCGTCGTCTGCGACGCCGCGGGGCTCGGGCTCTACGCCGTCTTCGGCACGAACAAGGCGCTCGCCAACGAGCTGAGCGTTCCCGTCGCCGTCGGCATCGGCATGATCAATGCGGTCGGCGGCGGGCTGCTGCGCGACATCATCGCGCGCGACGAGCCGATGGTCTTCAAGCCCGGGCAGTTCTACACCGCGATCGCCGTGCTCGGCAGCATTCTCTTCGTCGTGCTCTGCAGGGCGCTTCCGCCGACGACCGCCGCGCTGATCGTCGTCATCTTCTGCGTCATCGCGCGCCTCGCTTCGATTCGCTACGACCTGCATTCGCGCTCCGTCGCCGAGACGCAGGAACGCGTCAAGCGCCTCCTGCGCGCCATCCGCGAAGCCCACCGCGCCGACGCCTTCTCCAAGGAGCGCGAGGCGGAACGCGCCGCGGAGGAAGCCGAAAAGACCGCGGAATTCGGCGACGACGCCGCCGTCTACGAAGACGATCCCGAGCCGCTTCCCGAGCCCGACGACGGGAACGCTGTTGACCGGAATGAAAAACTTTAGGAAAATGACCCGCATGGCACGTAAAACGTCTTCATCCAAAAAAGCCGCGCCGAAATACAAGCGCATCGTTCTCAAGATTTCCGGCGAGGCGCTGAAGAATTTTCAGACCGGCGACCCATTCGACCCGACGATTCTCAAAAACCTCGCCGAACAGCTCAAGCTGCTTCACGAAATGGGCGTGCAGGTCTGCCTCGTCGTCGGCGGCGGGAACATCTTCCGCGGGCTCGCGGGCGCGCGCAACAACGGCACCGACCGCACCACGGGCGACAACATGGGCATGCTCGCCACCACGATCAACGCGCTCGCGATCATGGACTGCCTCGAAAAGAACGGAATCGAAGTCCGCGTCCAGACCGCGATTCCGATGGACAAGGTAGCCGAGCCCTTCATCCTCCGCCGCGCCCTGCGCCACCTCGAAAAAGGCCGCATCGTCATCTTCGCCGCGGGAACGGGCAATCCCTTCTGCACGACGGACTACGCCGCCGCGCTCCGCGCGAACGAAGTCCACGCCGACATCATCTTCAAGGCGACCAAGGTGGACGGCATCTACACCGCCGACCCGATGAAGGACAAGAACGCCGTCCGCTACGAAAAAATCTCCTACGACGAAGCCCTGATGAAGCGCCTCGGCGTCATGGACTCCACGGCGTTCGCGCTCTGCCAGGAAAACCACATGCCGATTCTCGTCTTCTCCATGGCGGAAAAGGATTCCATCCGCAAGGCGATCTGCGGCGAATCCATCGGCACGCTCGTCTGCTGAAGCGTTCCCGCGGCGCGCTCACGAATTTTTCCCAAAAAACATCCGTAAAAATACCATGCTCAAAAAAATCACCGATTCGACGAACGACGCGATGAAGAAAGCCGTCGCGCACACCGAACACGAATTTTCCACGATCAACACCGGGAAAGCCCAGCCTTCGATGGTCGAGGGCGTCCAGGTCGAAGCCTACGGCAGCATGATGCCGCTGAAGAACTGCGCGACGGTCACGACGCCGGACGCGCGTTCCATCGTCATCACGCCGTTCGACAAGGGCCTGCTCAAGGCGATCGAAAAGGCGATTCTCGGCGCGAACATCGGCCTCACGCCGTCCGTGCAGGGCACGATCGTGCGCTGCCCCGTTCCCGAACTGACGGGCGAACGCCGCGCCGAGCTCGTCAAGGTCGCCAACCGCTACGCCGAAGAAGGCCGCGTCCGCGTCCGCAACTGCCGCCGCGACGGTCTCGAGCTCGTCAAGAAGATCAACAAGGACAAGGCGGCGTCCGAAGACGACTGCAAGCGCGCTGAAAAGGACATTCAGACGATCACCGACAAGTGGATCGCCGCGATCGATTCCGCGCTCAAGGCGAAGGAAGCTGATCTGAAGAAAGTCTGAGCGGAACGTTCCCGCGAAGCGATGAGGCGACGGAAGCCCGAGGCGCCGGAAAGCGTCCGCGCGATGCGGACCGATCGACCGCCTCGCCGTTCCGTCGCCTCATAACCTTTTTCTCCCGTTCATGAAATTCTCCCGCGTCGTCATCGAAGCCATGGCGGTCGAGCTTCCGCCGGAAGTGTGGACCTCCGCCGCGCTCGAAGAAAAACTCGCGCCGCTCTACGCGCGCCTCAAACTGCCCTACGGACGCCTCGAACTGATGACCGGCATCCGGGAACGCCGCTTCTGGCCGCGCCCAATCCGTCCCTCCGAAGCCTCCGCGCTCGCGGGGAAGAAAGTCATGGCCGCCGCGGGAACGCGTCCCGAGGACGTCGATCTGCTCATCCATTCCTCCGTCTGCCGCGACCGCCTCGAACCCGCCACCGCCGCCTACGTGCACGGTCTGCTCGGGCTCGGCGCGCGCACGCAGATTTTCGACGTTTCCGACGCCTGCCTCGGCTTCCTCAACGCGATGATCGTCGCCGCGGGCTTGCTCGAATCCGGGCAGATCCGCCGCGCGCTCGTCTGTTCCGGCGAGAACGGTCGCCCGCTCGTCGAAAACACGATCGCGAAGCTCAACGCCGAGGAGACGCTTTCGCGCAACGACGTGAAGCCCTATTTCGCGAATCTCACCATCGGCGCGGGCGCGGTCGCCGCGATTCTCGCGCGCGAGGACGTCGCCGGCGCGGACAAACCGCACCTGCTCGGCGGCGCCGTCGCGACCGACTCCTCCGCCAACCGTCTCTGCGAAGGCGACGCGAGCGGGGACGCGCTCGCCATGCGCACCGATTCGGAAAAACTCCTCGCCGCGGGCGTCGCGCTCGCCGCGCGCGCGTGGGAAGATTTTTGCGCCGAGACCGGCTGGAACGCCGACGTTCCCGCGCACGTCGTCACGCACCAGGTCGGCGCGCGCCACACCGCCGCGCTTTTCGAGCGGCTCGGGCTCGACCGCGCGAAGGACCGCCGCAGCTTCGATTTTCTCGGCAACGTCGGCTCCGTCTCGCTCCCCGCGACGCTCGCGCTCGCGCGCGAATCCGGCACGATCGGCGCGCGCGACAAAGTCGCCCTGCTCGGCATCGGCAGCGGGCTGAGCTCGCTCATGCTCGCCGTCGAATGACGCCCGTTCCCGCATGGACGCGCCGCCGCTGCTCGAAGTCGAAAATCTTTCCGTGGAATTCCGTTCCCGCGGGAACGTCTCCCGCGTCGTCCGCGGCGTCTCCTTCGCGCTGAAGCGCGGCGAAATCCTCGCCGTCGTCGGCGAAAGCGGCAGCGGGAAATCCGTCACCTCGCAGGCGCTCACGGGTCTGCTCCCCGAGCCGCCCGCGTGCGTCGTGAGCGGGAGCGTCCGTCTCGAAGGGCGCGAAATTCTCGGGCTTCCGGAGCGCGCTCTGCGAAAAATCCGCGGCAGGGAAATCGCCTACGTCTTTCAGGATCCGCTCAGTTCGCTCAATCCGAGCTACACCGTCCGCGCGCAGATCGAAGAGACGCTGAAGATCCACGTCCCCGCGCTGAAGACCCGACGGGAACGCCGCGCGCGCGTCGCCGAGACGCTCGCCGCCGTCGGCATCAATCCCGCGCTCGCGGGCTCGTTCCCGCACGAATTTTCCGGCGGCATGCAGCAGCGCGTCATGATCGCCATGGCGCTCGCCGCCGAACCCGCGGTGCTCGTCGCCGACGAGCCGACGACCGCGCTCGACGTCACGATTCAGAAGCAGATCATGGACCTGCTGCTCGCGCTGCGGGAACGCTACGGTATGAGCGTCCTGCTCATCACGCACAATTTCGGGCTCGTCGCCCAGATCGCCGACCGCGTCTGCGTCCTTTTCCGCGGCGAAAAGGTCGAGGAAGGCTCGGCGCGCGAAGTCGTCCTCTCCCCGCGCGAACCCTACACGCGCGCCCTCCTCGCCTGCGTTCCCCGCCTCCCGTGAGAGGCGCGCATTCTTCTTTAAGCCTTAAGCTTCAATCTCTAAGCTTTCCCGCAAATGGCATTGCTTTCGGTCAGAAATCTTTCGCTCCGGTTCGGCGGGCCGTCGCTGTTCGACGACGTTTCCTTTCAGGTCGAGCCCGGCGAGCGCGTCTGCCTCATCGGGCGCAACGGCGCGGGGAAAAGTTCCCTGCTCAAAATCGTCGCGGGAACGCTCGAACCGGACGCCGGCGAAGTCGCGCTCGCGCGCGGGTCGCACGCCGCCTACCTCGCGCAGGAGGTGCCCGCCGAAATCGCGGGAACGGTGCGCGACGTCGTGCTGAGCGGGCTCGGCGAGGCGGGAGAAAAAATCCGCGCCTGCGAGACGCACGACACGGAAAAGTATTCCGAGGCGGAGCTCGACGCGATTTTCCGCTGGCTCGAGGAGAACGCCGCGTGGAATCTCGCGAGCGCGGCGGACGCGATGATCTCCAAGGTCGGCGCCGATCCCGCGCTGCCGTTCGCCTCGCTTTCCGCGGGAATGAAGCGCCGCGTGCTGCTCGCGCGCGAGCTCGTTTCCGCGCCCGACGTGCTCGTGCTCGACGAGCCGACGAACCATCTCGACATCGCCGCCGTCGAGTGGCTCGAGGAATTTCTCCTCGCGTGGCGCGGCGCGATTCTTTTCGTCACGCACGACCGCCGTTTTCTGCGGAAGATCTCCACGCGCATTCTCGATCTCGTGGGCGGCGTCGTCACGTCCTGGGACTGCGATTACGACACGTATCTCGCGCGCCGCGAAGAGCTCGACGCCTCCGTCGCCGCGAACAACGCGGAGTTCGACAAGCTGCTCGCGCGCGAGGAAGCCTGGCTGCGCCAAGGCGTGAAGGCGCGCCGCTGCCGCAACGAAGGCCGCGTGCGCGAGCTCAAGAAGCTCCGCGAAATCCGCGCCGCGCGCCGCTCCGCCGTCGGGAACGTCCGCGCAGCGATTTCCGAAGGGGAAAAATCCGGCGCGAAGGTCATCGTCGCCGAACACGTCTCGCACAGCTGGAACGGCGTTCCCGTGATCCGCGATTTCTCGACGACGATCATGCGCGGCGACCGCGTCGGCGTCATCGGGCCGAACGGCGTCGGCAAGACCACGCTGCTGAAGATTCTGCTCGGCGAGCTCGCGCCCGACACGGGAACGGTCGCGCACGGCACGAACCTGCAGATCGCGTATTTCGACCAGCTCCGCTCGCAGCTGCGCGAGGACAGGACGCTCGCGGAAAACCTCGCGGGCGAGGGCGCGGACACCGTTTCCGTCGGCGGGAAGACGCGCCACGTCATCAGCTATCTCGGCGATTTCCTGTTCACGCCCGACCGCGCGCGCTCGACCGTCTCAATGCTCAGCGGCGGCGAACGCAACCGCCTCCTGCTCGCGAAAATCTTTCTCAAGCCCGCCAACGTGCTCGTGCTCGACGAGCCGACCAACGACCTCGACCTCGAGACGCTCGACCTGCTCGAAGAGCTTCTCGGCGACTTCGACGGCACCGTGATTCTCGTGTCGCACGACCGCGAATTTCTCGACGACGTGACGACGAGCCTCGTCGTCTTCGAGGGCGACGGATTCCTGCGCGAGTTCGTCGGCGACTACGACGCGTGGCGGAAGACGCATCTCGCCGAAACCGCCGCGAAGAGCGTTCCCGCCGCCGCGCCGGAAAAACGCGCCGCGGACGCGCCCGCCGTTCCCGAGCCGAAAAATCCGCCGTCGAAGAAAAAGCTTTCCTACAAGGAGACGCGCGAGCTCGAGGCGCTCCCGCAGAAAATCGACGCGCTCGAGACCGAGCAGAAGACGCTTTCGGAAAAGCTCAACGACCCGGATTTCTATCGCGATCCCGCCGCCGTGCGCGACGTGAACGCGCGCCTCGCCGCCATCGACGCGGAACTCCTCTCCGCCCTTGAGCGCTGGGAGGAACTCGAATCCCGCCGGGCGTGAACGCTCACTCCGGCGGCAGGGCGGCTCTTGAGGTTTGCGGCGTTCCCACGGGCGTGCATAATGCGTCCGCATGAATTCGTTTTTCCGAAAACTGGTT
Source organism: Candidatus Spyradosoma sp. SGI.093 (assembly GCF_050314555.1). Lineage (NCBI taxonomy): Bacteria > Pseudomonadati > Verrucomicrobiota > Opitutia > Candidatus Spyradosoma > Candidatus Spyradosoma sp. SGI.093. The sequence goes on from NZ_JBNPNH010000010.1 coordinate 63,786, forward strand.
TCCTGCGCGGCGTTCGCGGCGTGCGTTCCCGCGGCTCTTTTCGCGCAGGAAAAAGTCTCCGCCGAGGCAGCGGTCGTACGCAATCCCGTCGGCGTGGATCTGAGCGCGCCGCTCGCCGACGTTCCCGCCGAAACGCCTTCGGAACCCGCGCCCGCCGCCGCCGTTCCCGCGCCGAAGGAGACTTTTCCCGAAGCGCGGCGCGCCTTCATCTTCGAATGCGAGCCGAAGGATTTTTCCGAAATCTCCTACGCCGCCGCGGTCGAAAACCTCATCGCCGCCTACGAGAAAAACACCGGGCGCCGCCTCGTTCCCGCCGAAAAGAAGAAAGCCGCGCTGAAGCTCTACACGGCCTCCGGACGCGGGCTGGCGACGCCGAAGGCGCTCGTGCGCGCCGTCCGCGCGGCGCTGGAGAAACGCGGCTTCGCGCGCGACGCGATTCTGCTCGTCGATCAGAGCGAGAGGAATCTCCGCCTCGCCGGCTACCTGCCGCCTTTCCGCAAAAAAAACGATTTCTTCTGGGAAGGCTCGCCCGTCGCCGCGCTCGACACCGAGCGGTTCTACAACAAAAAATGGTTTTACGAAAACAGCCTGCCCTCGCGCGAAGCCGCCGCGGGAACGGAGACGGACTGGGAAGACATCGCTGACGAGCGCAAGAGCTTCCTGCCCGTGCCGCTGCTTTTCGACGTCGATTTCTGGATCAACCTGCCCGTCGCGTGCGACAGCCAGGCGCTCGGCGTCTCCGCCGCGCTCGGCAACGCGACGCTGTGGAACGCGAGCAATCAGAAACGCTTTCTGGACAATCCCGCGAACGCCGTGCACATGGCGGTTTCGATCGCGACGATTCCGGAGTTCCGCAGGACGTTCGAGCTGACGATTCTCTCGCTCGAAAAATACCAGTTCATCGGCGGTCCCGTCTTCAACGAGAACTACACGCTTTCCGAAAATCGGCTTTGGCTGAGCGCGAACCCCGTCGTTCTGGACTTTCTGATGTGGCGCCGCATGAACGAAGCGCGTTCCCGCCGCGGCTACGAGCAGATTCTGCCGGAACCGGCGCTGTTCGCGAGCGCTTCGCGCGGCGAATACTCGCTCGGATCCTGCGTGTTCGGCGACCTCAAGCTCATTCGCGTCGACGCCCGTTGAGTCGGGGCGACGCCCGCGAGCATTCTCGAAGACGAAATTTCGGTTTGTCGGCCCGAGAGCGTTGATGCACAATGCCCTCACCATGCTGATTTTCTCTCGTGCACTTCGAAGCACGGCGCTCGCCGCTCTGATTTTTCCCGTGATTTCCGTTTCCGCGCACGCGCAAGGCAATGCCGCGGACGAAATCGAAAGATTCATGTTCGTGCGCCGCGCGCGTGAAGCGCAGAAAAAGGAAACGCGCGATCCGCTTGGAGACCTCTTCCGCGGGAACGCGGCGGCGCGATCCGAGTGCGCGCTCCTCTTCCGCCCCGTCGACGCAAAAATGACCGCGGAGCTGCGCGCGCGTTTCCCGGAATTCGCGCCCGAGAGCAATCCCGCACACGCGCGTTTTCTCGAGCTGCTCTTTTTCCGCAATCTGACGCAGGAGAAAATCGCCGGTCTGCCGGAATTGATGCGCGAGCTGATTGAGAAAGGCGCCTCGCCGAACGTCGCGATTAGCGCCGGCGGCTCGAATCTGCTGCACTCCACGATCACGCTCAACGCGCCGGAAATCGCACGCATTCTGCTCGACGCCGGAGTGCGCGGCTGGGACACGCCGGAGGAACGCTTCCAGTGCCGCAGCGCCGCGACCGTCCCGTCCGACGCCGCAGTCGAAATTCTGAAGATGATGCTCGACCACGGCTGCCAGATCGACGCCAAGGACAAGAACGGGAAAACGCTGTTGGATTACGCCGCCGAATTCGGCAACGCAAAAGCCGTGAGAGTTCTGCTCGAACGCGGGGCGGACACGTCCGCGCTCTCTCCAGCCGCGAAACGCGGCATCGAAAGCCGCGCGCAGATTCGAGAGATTTTTCGCGAATTCGAAAACAGGCGTGCCTCCGGCAGCGCGGCCGTCTCAGCGAATTGACGTTTTCATCGGACAATGGACTGCGCATCATCATTCGACGAAACGCCCTTCTCGACTCCGCTCCCGAATCGTCTGAGCGAGATTCCTTTGCAGACGCTTCGGGTGGAATACCGTATTTTCCCGGAAGTCTGCCACGACATCCGCATGAAGCTTTTTCTGGACGGGCAAGAAGCGATGGATTGCTATCTGGATTCCCGGCAAGAACTGCGGATCTGGCTGGAAGCGATCATAGTCTGCGGGCATCGGGCCGCCTTCGCGTGGGCCGGAGAAAACCGTCCGAAGCTGAAATTCGAGTATGGACGCGCGCATTATCTGAAAAGCATCCAGAAAATTCCCGGCGGCGAACATTTCGAACACGAAGATTGCTGCGAAATCAAACTGTTCGAAGCCTGGGGCGCCTATCCGGTGAGAGTCGTTCATTTTTGGGGCGTAACGAAGCAAGTCGTGCAGGCGTTTTACGAATCTTTTCTCGGCATGATAGCGCGGGACTGCGTCTATTGTCGCGCGACCGACTATGAATTCGAGCAGGATTTCGAACGGAGGTCCACTGAGTTTTACAACGAATTCCGTTCCCGCGATATTGAATTCGTGATTTACGGCACAGATTACAACGCGGCGTTTCCGAGACCGCCGGTCAAAAACATCGTTTTCATGTTCTGCGATTGGGACTCGCTGTTTTGGGAAGACGGCGTTTGTTGCGGGAACGCGGAGACCATCACGCTCGGAGAAGGCGAAACCGAAAGGGAAATTGATCTGAAATCCATCTCGGACCTGGCGAGCTGGAGCGAAGAATTCATCGCGGGATTCAAAGCGACGAACAAGAAATTTCGAGAATACGAAAATTACGAAACCTGGTTCGCGCGCGGATTTGAACTCGCTCGGCAGGTGCGCGCCCTTCTTCCGCCGGACACGGATCTTTGGTATGGAGGAGACGGACTGAAGAATCTGCGTTTTGTTCCGTTTCTCGCCGAATAGTCTTGAGGT
>NZ_JBNPNH010000011.1:0-37296 GCF_050314555.1 Candidatus Spyradosoma sp. SGI.093
CGCGCTCCGCCGGAGAACGGGAAAAATATGCGCCGCCTCACGACGGAAGGCAGGAATGCCTTCGCCCCCATGTTCCCGCATGAAATGCGGAACAAACATAACCCCATGCGGCGAAACACCGCTTGGGGCGGCGTCCGCAAAAGAACACGCGCTTGAAAAGCGCAACTGCCCCGCGGGAACGGCGTGCCGTGAAAACGTCGAGCGCTTCGGGCGGTTGCGCCTTTCAGGCGCGGCGCATGTGCGGTTTTCCCCCAAGCGCGCGCTTCGCGTCGCGCATGGGGTTACGCTTGTTTCGCCCCGCCGGGGCGCGGAAAAAGCTTAAAGCTTAAAGGGAGATTTCTTCGGGAAGGATTTTCGGAGAAGCGGTAGGTAAACGAAGCGTGGAGCCATGTCGCCTCTAAAAAACATCCGTGCGCATCCGCGTTCATCCGTGGATTCAAAAAATCTGCGGAAGTCTGCGAATTCTGCGGGAGAAAACTTTCTGCGGAAGGATTTCGACAAGCGACAGGAATGTCGCTTCCCCTCTAACGCGGTTTTTCTTCGCGTTTGAAAAAGCGGCGTTCCCGCGAGTCTCCGTTTCTTCGTTTCTCCGTTCCTCTGTGTCAAAAAAGAGCTTAAAGGGGAGTTTGTGCGGGGAGATTTCGCAGGGCAAGCGGGACACTTACCCTCCCGCAGCGTTCCCGCCGGGTTCGGAACATTCGTGTAAATTCGTGTTCATTCGTGGTTTCAAAAATAAGACGGGCGGCTCCTCTCGGAACCGCCCGCCCGCTTTCATCTCTAACTAACTCTAACTTCTCTATCTAACCCAAAAACACCCAAAAAGCGTCGCGCGAAAAATTTTTTGTCCGAATAAATTTCCCGGCGGGCGAAATTTCCCGGCGGAGCGCATTGCGTCTTGTAAAAAAGCGAAGTTTTGTGTTAAAACCGAAGCTCATAACTCGCTCATCTCAAATGATCGGAAAACAATTCAAAAAGAACTATTCGCCCGCGCGTCGTTTCGTCGTGCGCACGCTTTTTTTCGGCGCGGCGCTCTACCTCGCCTATTTTCTTTCCAATGAAGTCGCCTCGTGGATCGCGGGCAAGGGCACGCTCGCGTACACGCCGATTTATCCGCGTTCCGCGGTTCTGCTGAGCGCGTTCCCGATCGCGGCGGTCCAGCTGGTCGGGCTCGCGGTCTGCGGCATCTATACGACGCTGCTTCGGTATTTCCGGATTCAGGAGCTGCTGCGGCACACGACGGCGCTGTTCGTCGTCGCGGCGGGGTTCTTTGCGGCGTCGTACATGCCGTCGATCGCGGATCTGCTGCCCGCGCTTTCGCGGCGGCTCGTGTGCATCGACTTCGTGTTCGCCTCGGTCGCGGTCTGCGCGCTGCGCATCGCGCTGCGGCTGCTCTGGGAACATAAGAAGAGCGAGAACGAGACGCGGCGTTCCCGCCGCGACGCCGCGCGCGTCGCGATCTTCGGCGCGGGCGACGCGGGCTCGGAGCTTTGTTCCGTGCTGCTTTCGCGCCCGAGCCTGGGCAAGCTTCCGGTCGTCTTCTTCGACGACGAAAAGGCGAAGGAGGGCTTTTCGCTTTCGGACGTGCCGATCGTCGGCAGGTTCGAGAACGTCGAATACTGGAAATCCGTGTACGGGTTCACGGAGCTCATCATCGCGATTCCCGCGGCGAAGATCACGCGCGTCCGCGAACTGCGCGAACAGGCGATCGCCGCCGGGCTGAAGGTCTCGCTCGTTCCCGGCACGGAAGAGCTTTCGCTCGGGCACGCGTCCGTTTCCGCGATCCGCAATTTCGATCTGCAGGACCTGCTCGACCGCCCGCCGCTGAATCTGAACGACGAGGCGATTTCGGAGATGATCTGCGGGAAGACGGTGCTCGTCACGGGCGCGGGCGGTTCCATCGGCAGCGAGATCTGCCGCCAGGTGGCGCGCTGCGCTCCCGCGCGCCTGTTGCTCGTCGAACAGTGCGAAGTGCTGATGTTCCAGATCGAGCAGGATCTGATTTCGCTCGGCTTCAAGGACTGCATCGTCCCGATCATCGCCGACATTCTCGACGTGCAGCGCATGGAGGGCGTCTTCGACAAATACCATCCCGACATCGTCTTCCACGCCGCCGCGCACAAGCACGTGCCGCTCATGGAACGCCAGCCCGGCGAGGCGCTGAAGAACAACTCGCTCGGCTCGATCGGGCTCTTCGAAATCGTCTCGAAATACGGCGCCGAGGCGTGCGTGCTGATCTCCACGGACAAGGCGATCAACCCGACCAACGCGATGGGTGCCTCGAAGCGTCTCGCCGAAATCATGCTGCAGTCGTTCGCGCGGACGCCCGAAAACAGGACGCGCTTCATGGCGGTGCGCTTCGGGAACGTGCTCGGCTCTTCCGGCAGCGTGATTCCGACCTTCAAAAAACAGATCGAAAAAGGCGGCCCGCTCACCGTCACTTCCGCCGAAATCAAGCGCTACTTCATGACGATTCCCGAGGCCGTGGGGCTCGTGCTCCAGACGGCGACGATCGGCAAGAACGGCAACATCTACGTGCTCGACATGGGCAAGCCGGTGAAGATCATCGACGTCGCGCGCCACCTGATCCGCCTCAGCGGGCTGCGTCCGGACATCGACATCGAAATCAAGATCACGGGCCTGCGCCCGGGCGAAAAGCTCTTCGAGGAACTCAAATCCACGGGCGAGGACTACGAGCCGTCCGGCCACCCGCGCATCGCGCGCTTCAAGTGCGAGCCGCTCCCGCCGGAAAAACTCGGCGAGCTCAAGGACTTCCTCGCGAAGATTGCGCGTCATCCCGTCCGCAACGAAATCAAAAAGGCAATCAAGACCGTCGTCCCCGAATACACGCCCTTCCTGGACTGACGGGACCGGACGCCGAACGCCGGGCGCGCTTTCCGTCGGAAGCGCGCCCCGTTTTTTTTGCACTAAAATCGCCAACAATCCCTTTGTTTAAGCGGAAAAAGAGACTTTCAACACACAAAAAACACACTCAAAAGCCCCGAAATTCCCCCGAAAACGGCAATTTCCCGCTTGCAGGATTTTTTAAGCTCGCCGCCCGCGAAGCCGCTTAAATAAAGGCGCGAACGCATTTTTCGCCCTGTGTGAAAAAAGTGTGTTTTTTGCTGTCGTATTTTGGCGGTTTTTGTCGTTTTTGTCTCAATTTCCGCCCTTTCAAAAATTCCACGAAAAAGCCCGCAATCGCTGTATTTAAGCGGGATTGCGGGCTTTTTCTTAATGGTAGGGCGCCGGGGATTCGAACCCCGAACCAATTGCTTAAAAGGCAACTGCTCTACCATTGAGCTAGCGCCCCACTCAAAAAATCGTTTTTTTAAGTGGCGCGCCCGCGAGGATTCGAACCCCGAACGAGTGATCCGTAGTCACTAGTGATATCCATTTCACCACGGGCGCGTTTAAAAGTGAGATTCAATAAAACCTTTTTCACTGACGAGCGCAAGCATTTTTTTTGAAAATGCGATTTTTTATTTTCCGGACGGCAGTTTGGCGTTTCAAAACGCGGGAACGTGAGGCAGAATCCGCGTTTTCATGAAAGAACGTCTCAGCCTCGCCGCCGTCGTCTTCGCCGCATTCGCGTGCGGAAGTTTCGTCGCGCGCGCCGAAATCGTCTTCGCGAAGGGCGTGACGCTCGAATCCGGCTGGTACGACGTGAACAAGGCCTACTGGCCGGCGACGCTCAACATCACCGTCGACGGCGAAGGCACGCATTACACGTATGAACCCAAGGTCGTAAACGCGGAGACGCTCTATCCGAACAGCGACTACGATCTGTGCTGGGCGGCGACCGCGAGCAACATGCTCCAGTGGTGGCAGGACCGCATCGGCCCCGAATGCGTTCCCGCGGGAACGCCGGACGGCAAGTGGGACGCGGCGCCCTACGCCGACCGCGGTCAGCTGGAAATCTACAAGACCTTCTGCGAAAACTGGACGGACGCCCCCGGCGTCATCGAAACCGGGCTCGCGTGGTGGCTCGACGGCTCGTATTTCTACAAAAATTACGAAACGGAACTCGTCGCGGCCGGAGCGTCTTTCGTGAAGGAAGGCGCGGTTTCGACCGGCGGCTATTTCGCGGGAACGCTTTCTTCCGCGCGCGCCGTCGTCCGCGTCTGGGACTTTCCGGGAGAGGCGACCACCGCCGACGTCGCGGAACGCCTGACCTATCTTTTTGAAAACGACTGCATGATCGGGCTCGCCATAAGCAACGGCGGGAACGTCGGGCACGCGCTCACCTGCTGGGGCGTCGAAACGGACGAGGCCGGAGGCGTCACGCTGTATTACACGGACTCCGACGACTGCACGACGAATCTGGAAGGCGTCGCCGCGAGCGAAGGCGGCGGTGAGGAGCTGAAGAGCATGAGCGTCACGGTGACCGACGGCGTCGTGAGCTTCGATTATCTCGACTCCGCGTGGCGGCTCGAAACCTTCACGACGATTCTCGCCGTCGTTCCCGAACCCTCGGCGTTCGGGCTGTTCGCGGGCGCGGGCGCGCTCGTCTTCTCGGCGTTGCGGCGTCGGCGGCGGCGCGCGGTCAGGTCTTCCTGAGGCGCTTGCGGCGCACGTCGATTTCGTTCTGCAGGTTCACGCGCTTGCGGCGGAACGTCGGCGCGTCGAGATCGATGCCTTCGTAGAGGCGCTTGCGCATCGCCTGAAAGACGCCGCGGTCGGGATCGAAAAGCATTGCGTCCTCGGTCTCTTCGGGCGCGGAGACGGGCGCGTCGTCTTCGGGCGCGGCGGTCTTTTTCGGCGCGGGAACGAAGCTGTCGCGCTTGCGTCTCGCGGCGCGGATTTCGCCGGCGCCGATGACGCAGATTTCGATGGAGTCTCCGCGCTCGGGCACGACGGCGATTTTCGTGAACATGCGTTCTTCGCCGCCGAAGCGCGCCTGGACGCGTCCGGCGACGTCGTCCACGACGCTCGCGGCGGGGGGCGTTCCCGCCTCGATGCGGAGCAGCAGCGTGTCGGAGCGCGCGGCGGCGACGGTCGTCTTCGAGAGCGGGCAGCGGAGCAGTTCGCCCAGCGCGTTTTCCGCGGCGGTCTCCGCGCCGGAGCCCTCGCCGACGGCGAAGAGCGTGCGCGCGCCGACGACGGGGAAGATGCTGCGGAACGTCGCGAAATCGAGCCGCGCGTCCGGGTTGCCGGCGAAGAGCGTTTCCGCGAAGACGCGGACGCCGCGCGCGATCCACGCCGCGGCGGGGCGGTGAAAGGCGCCGCTGGGCTCGCGGCTTTCGGCGGCGTCGAGCGCGTCGTTTTCCGCGAGCACGAAGGCGTTGCAGCGCGCGCGGAGCTTTTCGACGGCGGCGTCCGCCTGGCCGGTGAAGAGCGCGCCTTCGTCGGAATACGGGCGCGTGGCGAAGCAGACGACGACGACGCCCATCTCCCGCGCGATTTCGACGATCGCGGGCGCGGCGCCGCTGCCGGTTCCGTGGCCGAGCGCGACGACGAGAAAGAGCAGGTCCGTCTTTTCGAAGAGCGCGCGGATCTCCGTCTCGCTTTCGCGGGCGGCCGCCGCGCCGCGTTCGGGGTTCGTTCCCGCGCCGAATCCGCGCAGCGCCTTCGCGCCGATCAGGATTTTTTTCGCGCCCGCGACGGCGATTTTGGAAAGGTCGGCTCCGGACGCGTCGACGAAGACGCGCTCGAGCGGGAACGCGTCCGCGCGGACTTCCGCGGCGATCGCGTTCCCGCCGCCGCCGACGCCCATGAGCACCGCCGCGGGCAGACCCGCCGGAGGCGCGTCGGTCTCGGCGGGAGCGTTTTCGGGAGGAGTTTCGTTTTCGATTTCCGTGAGCATGATTTTCGTTTTCGGTTCGGATTCGCGGGGCGGCGGAAAGGCGGTTTTCAGTGCGAGAAAAGCGCGCGGCGGAGGCGCGTCCAGAAGCTCTGTTCCGCGGCGCGGCGCAGCGCTTCTTCGCGGGCTCGGCGGAAGAGCTCCGCCATGCCGACGACGACACTGAACTTCGGGTGCACGCCGTCGCGTTCGGCGTTGAGCGTCTCTTCGCGCCGCGCGTAGGCGAATTCCGGTGCGGCGAGAAAGACTTCCGCGTCGAAGACCTGCCCGGCGACGTCGGCGATTTCGGGAAGCAGCGACGTGCCGCCCGTGAGCCGGACGGAGCCGACGTCCGTGTCCTCGCCGATTTTCCTGCGGACGAGCTCGAAGATTTCGCGCACGCGCAGGTGCGTGACGAACTTCACCTTGAACACGGAATAGTGCGAGGCGAAGCCGGCGAGCTCGCCGGAAATCTCCGTGCCGGGCAGCGTGAATTCCGCGTCCAGATCGGCGTCGGAAAACTTCGCGCGCGCGACGTGGAGCTTCGTCCATTCGGCGTTCTTTTCGGAAATCTGCAGCGCCTCGGAAATGTCGTTCGTGAGGTGGCGGCCGCCCACGGGAACGACGCCGCTCATGACGACCATGCCGTCGCGGTAGAGGATGTAGTCCGTCGTTCCCGCGCCGATGTCGATGACGAGCCGGTTCTTGTCCGCCTCGGAACCCGTGGCGACGCCGGCGGCGGCGGCGAGCGAGGCGACGAAGATCTCCTCCACGCGCATGCCGTACTGGTTCGGAATCTGAATGAGCTCCGTCAGGTACGTCGTTCCCGCCTCGACGACCCAGAGATTGCAGGCGAGCTCGGCGCCGACGGCGCCCTCCGGATTCCTCATCGGGCGGGCGTCGAGCGTGAAGTTCTGCCGGATGCGGTGGACGATCGTGCGCCCTTCGGCGACGCGGCGCGCCCAGGCGTCCGCGCGCGCGTCCTCGACGTCTGCCGCGGCGACGGTGCGGTTTTCGGACTTCACGCTCGTGAGGCCCTTGACCTGCGTTCCCGAGAGCTCGGGGCCGGAAAGCGAGAGGCACGCGAAGCGCAGCGGCAGCTTCAGATCCGCCCGTTTTTCCGCGCCGTTGAGCGCGTCGTGCACGCTTTCCTTGAGCCGGCGGATGTCCGTGATTTCGCCTTTGACCATGCCTTCCGTGGGCGCGGTGAAGGCGCCGACGATTTCGACGGCGGGCGTGAAGCGCGCGAAGAGCACTTTGGTCTCGGCGCTTCCGATATCGATGAGAGCGATCATGTTTCTTGTGAGCATCGGGGAGGTCAGCGTCCGGCGCGGCGCGCGCGCGCGGCGGGAACGCGCGGCGCGGGTTCGTCCGGGACGAGGCGCATTTCCGTGATCGGGCGCCGTTCGTTTTTGCGGTTGGAAATGAAGACCACGCGGTAGGTCCTGTCGGGGTCGAAGCGGCCGCGGAGCTTTTTCGCGCAGTCCTCGGAATCGAAGAGCGCGAACTCCTCGCGGAAATTCTGCGCGGAAAAGACGATTTCGCGGATGCGGATGCGCGGCGCGCCGTCCGCGGGAACGTCGGCGGCGGGGCGCGGGCGGACGCGCAGCAGGCGCCACGGCTGCGGGAAGCGCGCCGGGAAAGGCGATTTCGCCAGATCCTTCGCGGAAACGCTCTCCCAGCCCTTCAGCGTCGCGCGGTGCTCGCGGAAGGCGAAGTTGAGGAACTCCATCAGCGGCGGCGTCTCCGCGAGCGTGCGAAAGCCGTTCGGCAGCGTCGCGGGAACGGCGTCCTCGACGAAGGGATATTCGGCTTCGACGGTGCCGAAATGCGTCTCGGCGGGGAAGAGCACGCCGTCGTCGCCGACGATGAAGATCTTGCCGTCCGCGTCGCGGAAACGCGCGAGCGCGACGCGTTCCTCGAGCTCGACGCGGAGCGCGTCGCCGTCGTCGCGGGAAACGCGCGCGCGGCGGATCTGCGGATAGGATTCGAGCTTCTTGCGCAGGGCGCTCACGCTGACGTCGGCGCCGCTTTCGCCGACGCCGGAAAAGGCGCGCACCCAGGCTTCGTCGAGCGCGCCGTCCGTCGTCAGATTCAGCCGCGCGATGCGGATTCTCCGCCCGGAATCGTCGCCGCCGTTGGCGAGACGCTCCGCGACGACGGCGGTGAGCAGGATCATCGCGAGCGCGGACGCCGCCACGCCGAAGGCCCGCCGGAACGAACGCCACCAGAGCTTCTTCGCCGAGCCGGTGTCGCCGATCTTCACGATCTGGGGAATTGTTCTGCGCCAGTCAGGAACGGCGGCCTTCCCGCGGGACTTTTTTTTCCTGAAAAACATTTTCGCTGAACAGTAGCGCGGGCGGGAACGCTCCGCAAGAGGAATGCCGGAGTCCGTCCCCGCCGCCGCGAAAATTTTCTCGCGGGAACGCGCGCGGAGCGGGCATAATGCCGGCATGAAAATCTCCCCCGTGCTCGCCTGCGCCCTTTCCGTATTCGCCGCCGCTTCCGCGTTCGCCGAAACGCCCGCCGTTCCCGCGGAGCGCCCGAACGTCATCGTCCTCATCGCGGACGACCTCGGCTACGGCGACGTTTCCGCCTACGGCTCGACGCTGCGGACGCCGAATTTCGACCGCCTCGCGGCGAACGGTCTGCGCTTCAGCCGGGGCTACGCCGCGTCCGCCACGAGCTCGCCGAGCCGCTACGCGCTGCTCACGGGCGTTTATCCGTGGCGTTCCCGCGTGAACATTCTGCCTGGCGATTCGCCGCTCATCATTCCGACGGACAAGCCGACGATCGCGACGATGTTCCGCGACCTCGGCTACGCGACCGCCGCCGTCGGCAAGTGGCACCTCGGGCTCGGCAAGGGCGATTCCGACTGGAACCGGCCCGTCGCGCCCGGTCCGCGCGAAATCGGCTTCGACCATTCCTACATCATGGCGGCGACGAACGACCGCGTGCCCTGCGTCTATTTCTCGAACGGGAGTGTCGTCGGGCTCGATCCCGCCGACCCGATCCGCGTGAGCTACCGCAAGAATTTCCCCGGCGAGCCGACGGGAAAATCCAATCCCGAACTGCTCAAGATGCGGCCCTCGCCGAATCACGGGCACGCCGATTCCATCGTGAACGGCATCTCGCGCATCGGCTTCATGAAGGGCGGCGCGAAGGCGCGCTGGGTGGACGAGGAGATGGCGGGCGTGTTCACGCGCGAGGCGCACGCCTTCATCGGCTCCGCGAAAAAATCCGGCTGGCCGTTCTTCCTTTACTACGCGCTGCACCAGCCGCACGTGCCGCGCGCGCCGCACGCGAAATTCGTCGGCAAGTCCGGGCTCGGGCCGCGCGGCGACGCCGTGCTCGAGGCGGACGCGCAGGTCGGCGAGCTGCTCGATTTTCTCCGCGCCGAAAAGCTCGACGAGAACACGATTATCGTCTTCACCAGCGACAACGGTCCCGTGCTCGACGACGGCTACGCGGACGACGCCGTGCGCCTTGCGCGGGAGAAGAACTACAGCCCCGCGGGCGCGCTGCGCGGCGGCAAATACAGCCTGTTCGAAGGCGGCACGCGCGTGCCCTTCGTCGTGAGCTGGCCGGGGAAGATCGCGCCCGGCGTCTCCGACGTTCCCGTGGCGCAGCTCGACCTTTTCGCGAGCTTCGCCGCGCTCGTCGGCGGGAGCGTTCCCGCGGAGACGGATTCGCAGAATCATCTCGACGTGCTGCTCGGCGCGAACAAGACCGCCGGGCGCGAGAATTTCGTCGTCGAGGCGACGGGACGGCTCGCGTTCCGCGAAGGCGACCACGTCTTCATTCCCGCGCACAAGGGCGCGAAAATCGCCTGGCTGACGGGCGTCGAAAACGGCAACGACGAGCGCGACGCGCTCTACGACCTTTCCGGCGCGGACGACGGCCAGCGCGACAACCTCGCCGAAAAGCTCCCGGAAAAAGCCGCCGCCATGCGCGAGAAGATGCTCTCCCTCACCGGCGGCAGAATCTGAATCGGGAGTCGAGGAGTTTAGGAGTGGAGGAGTAATTACCTTTTCAACTCCTCAACTCCTCAACTTCTCGACTTTTTCCGGATGCCCCGCGCCCTTTCCGCTCTTGCGGGGAGGCGCGGACGCGCTTATGGTTGTCGAATCGTAATTATGCAGCCCAAGCTCAGCAGTCCGTTCAATCTCCGCGAGCGCTTGCGCGACCCGGATTCCCGCATCGGCGTCGTTCCGCTCGCGAGCGTGCTGCTCGTCGCGTTTTTTCTGTTCGCGATGACGTCGAAATACGTCTTTGCACCGGGGCTGACGGTGGATCTCTCGGGCGACGGCGGGAACGCGGCGGAAGCTCCCGCGCGGGCGGAAGGCTTCGCGCTGCCCGTGCTCTCGGGCGCGCCGGACGGGAAGATCACGACGTCCATCATCACGGTGCGCAACGAATCGATGTTCATCTTCGACGGGCGGATTTTCCGTAGCGTGGACGCGGCGCTCCCGCCCGCGCCCCGGCTGAAGCCGGGCGAGCGCGGCGTGCTGCTGGCGCGCATGGACAAGAACACGAGCATTCAGGTGCTCTTCGATCTGGCGGAGACCGCGCGCGACGCGGGTTTTTCCGCCATACAAATCGCCGGAGAAAGCGCCGGGCGCCGCTGAGCGCCGCCGCCCGTTCCCGCCATGCCGCAAGATCCCTTCGGAGCGTTCTTCTATCTTTTCGTCGTCCTGTGGTTCATCCGCATGTGGGGGCGCGACCTGCTCGAGGCGCGGGCGGATCCGGAGCAGATCGGGAAAGGCCTGCCGGGCGCGGCGCCCTGTCCGGCGTCGGCGATCGTCGTCGCCGTCGCGGGAACGCTCGCGCTGCTCGCCGCGGAAACGTACGGCGAAATCCGGCTCGGCATCGCGGACGAGCAGACGGACGTCTCGTGGTGCATGCTGCCCGCGTTCGTCGCCGCGGCGTTTGCGGAAGAGTTCGTGTTCCGCGGCTTTCTCGTCGTCGAGTCGCGCGGCGCGGCGGCGAAATGGCTTTCCGTCGTCGCGTTTTCGGCGCTCTTCGCGCTCGTGCATCCGTATCTGTGGAGCTTCGACTGGGACGCCGCGGGGGAAGACGCCTCGCTGTTCGCGCGCGTCGCGGAGGGCTTTTCGCCGCACTTCACGGGCAAGGCGTTCTTCACGACGGCGTTCCTCTTCGCGGGTTCGCTGTGGTTCTACTTCGTCCGTTTCTTCCGGCTGAACCCGCACGCGTCGCTTCTGGCGCCGTTCGCGGCGCACCTCGCCAAAAATCTCGCCGTCTTCGCGGTCAAGCTCGCGCAGGGGCATGTCGTTTCCTTTTTCTGACGTTTCCGCCGCCATGATTTTCCGAAATTTCCGATTCGCGCCTTTCGCTCTCGCCGCTCTGCTCACGTGCGGCGTTCCCGCGGAAAGTTCCGCCGAAAACCGCATCGACGTGAAGTTCGTCGAGAACCTCACGCTCGCCGGCTACGGCAAAAAGGACGACGCGTTGAAATGGGCGATCGACGCCGAGCGCGCCGAGCTCCGCCGCGACAGCGCTCCCGCCGGCAAGGACCCGCTCAAGAACGGCGTCTGGGACGTGCGCGAGCTGACGGTGCAGACCTTCGCCGACGGCCGCGCGAGCGTGACCGTATCGAGCCCGACCGCGGTGTTCTCGCCGGTCGAACGCCGCGCGGAAAGCGACGCCCGCGTCTCCGTGAGCGACGCCCAGGGGCGCTTTTCCGTCTCCGGCAAAGGCTGGTTCTGGCAGTGCGACCGCAAGGACGACGCCAACGCGATCGCCGTGCGCGACGAAGTCGTCGTCAAGCTCTACGACGCCGAAAAGCCCGCGCGGGAAATCACCGTCACGTCCGCGTCGCTGCACATCGCGCTGCGCGACGAGGAGACCGTGCTCACCTTCCGCGGCGTCAAAAACCGCCCGACGATCGTCGTGCAGGGCGAGACGAAGACTTTCTGCGACGTGCTCGAAATCGTCGTTCCCGCCGACGCCTCGCAGATCGAGGACGCCTCCGCCGCGCGTGCGTCCGCGAAGACCGGCGACGGCGACGCCTCCGAGGCGGACGCGCTGAAGCGCATCGAAAAAATCTCCGGCGTCGGGAACGCCCGCATCCGCAGCGGCGCGCGCGAAGTCCGCGGCGACGCCGTCGACTTCACTCCGGACTCGAACAGCTTCCGCGTGCGCGGGAACGTCGTGTTCGACGACCGGAGCGCGGCGCTCGAAGTCCGCGGCGACGAGGCGGTCGGCTTCATGCGCGAAGACGGCAAAAAGCTCCTGCTCGAAAAAATCGTCGTGACGGGCGCGCCGGGCGTTCCCGTCGCCGTCGAGACCGCGTCGCTGGAAAACCGCAGAACCGGCGCCCGCGACCGCGCGAAGTTCACGGGCAAAAAACTTTCCGTCCTGCTCGACGACGAGACCGAGACGCGCATTCTGTTCGAGGAGAACGTCCGCGTGAACGACAGGACCGTGCGCCTGCGCTGCGACGAGCTCGACGTGCGCGCGCGCCGCGAAGTCGAAGGACGCGAGCGCCTCGCCGCCGTCCGCGAAATCCGCGCCCGCGGGAACGTGAAGGCGATGCAGGACGGCCGCAAAATCGACTGCGGCGAAGCGCGCATTCTCCCCGGCGACGGCAGGACGACGCTGACGGGCGCACCGCGCGTGAGCGTTCCCGCGCAGCGTTTCGCGCTCGCCGGCCACCGCTGCGAAATCTTTCACGACGCGAAGCGCGTCGAAGTCTTCCGCGACGAGGCGGACGCGGCCTCGCGCGTGACGGCGACGCTCGGCGACGGCGGGAACGGCGCCGCGGAAACGACGCTGAGCGGAGAATTTCTCGAAGTCGAGCCCGACGCCGCCGCGCCGGAAAAATTCGCCGTCTTCGCGCTCGAAGGCGACGTGACGCTGCGTTCGCCTTCGCGCGAACTCGAAGGCGCGTGCGCGCGGCTCGTCGCCTTCTGCGACGTCGAAAAGACGAAAGCGAAGAACGCCGCGGGAACGCGCGGACGCAAAAGCGCCGGCGGAAACGGCGAGCTCGACGCCGTCAGGAAAATCGAGGCGTTCGGGAACGTCCGCTTGCGCAAGGGCGAGACGGAGATTTCCGGCGGCAAGGCGCTGATCTTCAACGACGTCGTCGTCGAGGAATGGAACGAAACGGACGCCGCCGCCTCGCCCGGCGGAGCGATGAAGATCGTCGTGCTTCCCGAAGACGGCGCGGACGGAATCGCCGATTCGCGCCCGCGCGTCGAGCTGCCGCGCACGCGTTCCGCCGACGCGCTGACGCTCCCGCTGCCCGGCTCCGACGCCGCGAAGAAGCGGACGGCGCGCGACGCGGGAACGATCGTCGCGCGCGGGGACGCGCTCGAGGCGATCGCGGACGACGCCGGGCGGCGCCTGCGCTTCTGGCTGCGCGGGAACGTCTCGCTGGAGACGGCGGACGGCGTCTGCGCGGGCGAAGAACTCGAGGCGGAGGCGCGCCGCGCCGACGCGGATTCGCCGTTCGAGCCCGAGGCGCTTTTCTGCCGCCGCGACGTGCGCGTGACGCGCGGGGACGCGACGGCGAGCGGCGACCTGCTCGAAATTTTCCCGAAAAAGCAGATCGGATTTCTCGTCGGCAACGCGCGGATGGAATCGCCGAAATTCGGCGTGACCGTTCCCGGCAAATCCGCGGGCGACCGCTTCGTGCTCGACCTGGCGAAGAGCGAAGTGCGCATCGAAACCGATCCGCGCCTGCTCGAAGGCAATCCCGCGCAGGTCGCGACGCCGCGCACGCTCCTGCCGAAGGGCGTCGGCGAACGCTTCGAGGAGCGCTTCGGCAAATCGCGGAAGCGCCCGTGAACCCGCGCCGCGCGGACGATTTTTTCTCAACCGAAATTCATCACAAAAAACATGTTCAACTTCAACATCAACCAGCAGGTCGTCACCTTTCTCAATCAGCGCTTCGGCGAAGTCGGCGAAGTGACGGCGTTCGATTTCAGCCGCGGGAACGTCTCGATTTCGCTCGCGCTCAAAGGCGAGCCGGAAGTCGTCACGCTCGAGGTCGCGGACCTGTGCTATTCCGTCTCCGACGGGAAAATGAATCTTCACTACTCGGAGCTGCGCGCCACGAAGCCGTGGGTGCAGGAAATCTTCCGGATGGTCAGCGAAAAGACGGGGCGGACGATTTCCTTCCCCGACAGCATGAAGCTGATGCCGCTGAAGATGCTGCTGCCGAAGAAGAAAGCCTGAAAGCAGGGGATTTCCCCGGAGACGTTCAAAAATCCCGAACGCTTCCTTTAAGCTTTAAAGCCTTAATCTTTAAGCTCTCGTTCCCGTCCGCCATGCTTCGCCGATTCGCGTTCCCGCCGCAGCCGCCGGAAGTCTTTTCGGCGCTCGCGCGCGTTCCCGCCGAGACGAAATTTCTCGTCGAGAACCGTTCGCGCGGCGTCGCGGAAATGGGAATCGGCGAGCTCGGCGCCGACGCGCCCGGGAAGACGTTCCGCGCGATTTCCTTCGACGCGGCGGAGACGTTTTCGCTGCGCCCGAAGTGGGAGATTTCCCGCCGCGGGAACGCGGTCTTCGTCGCGCGCAATCTCGCGGAAGGCGAACGCGCCGAGCCGGAGATGCTCCGCGCGGAGCTGGACGCGCTGCTCTCTCGCGCCGTTCCCGAAGGCGCGGAAAAAGTGCCGCCCATTCCCCCGCCGCGCGAAATCGGCGGCGCCTGGTATCTGCCTGCGGCGCGGAAGATTCTCGACGAAATCGGCGCGGGAACGCTGCGCAAGCTCGTGCTCGCGCGCGCGATTGAAGCCCGCGCCGAAAGCCCGATTCCCGTCGCGCCGATTCTGGGCAAACTTCACGAGCGCTTCGAAAAAAACTGCACGATCTTCTGCGTCGCGCGCGCGGGGAAGACGTTTCTCGGCGCCTCGCCGGAGACGCTCGTGAGCCTGCGCGACGGCGCGCTCGAGACCGAGGCGCTCGCCGGCTCGATCCCGAATTTCCCCGGCGCGGACGTTCCCGCGCTCGGCGCGCGCCTGCTCGCCGACGACAAGGAACGGCGGGAACATCGCGCCGTCATCGACTTCATCGCGGAAAAACTGCGTCGGCTCGGCGCGGAGCCGGAATTTCCGGAAACGCCGGAAATCGTCGTGCTGCCGAACATTCTGCACCTGCGCACGCCGATCCGCGCGCGCGTTCCCGCGGGGCTCGGCGTGCTCGAATGCGTCGCGGCGCTGCACCCGACGCCCGCGATGTGCGGCGTTCCCGCGGAGGCGGCGCGCGCGGAAATCCTCGCGACCGAGCCGTTCCCGCGCGGCGATTTCGCGGGGCCGCTCGGTTTCTTCGACGCGCGCGGCGAAGGCTTTTTCGCCGTCGGCATCCGCTGCGCGGAAATAAGCGGGAACGCGATCCGGCTCTTCGCGGGCTCCGGGCTCGTGGCGGGCAGCGTTCCCGAAAAGGAATTCCGCGAGATCGACAGCAAATTCTCCGCCGTCCTCGCGCACATCCAAGGGAAAGCTTAAAGCTTAAAGGGAGGTTTCCCGCGGGCGGGAACGCTCAGAAGCGCATGCGGAAATTCTTCCGTCCGCAGCGCGGGCAGGGGAGCTCGGTGTCGTCCGCGGGCTCGGGAGCGCCGCGTTTCGGCGCCGGCTCCAGATAAATCTTCCCGCAGCGCGTGCAGCAGTACACGGAACGGACGCGTTCGCGGTCGAGCGTCTTGCGTTCCCGCCGCTGGTTCCAGAATTCGACGACGAGGAACGCCGCGACGGCGAGAACCGTGATCGCGGCGAAAAACGCTTCGATGTCCGTGGTGATCATCGGCGCGCATTTTCGGCGTTCCCGCGCGGAAAGGCAATTTTCGATTTTCGGGCGCCTCGTCCGTTTCCGCGCGTTTTCAGGTTTTGTCCAGAATGCAGACGAAGGGCTCGCCGCCGCGGAGGACGATTTCCGCGCGCACGCCGAAGACTTCCGCCAGATTGGGCGGCGTGAGCACGTCGCGCGGCGTTCCCGCGAGCGCGATTTTCCCCTCGCGCATCACGAGCACGCGGTCCGCGAAGCGCAGCGAAAGATTCAGGTCGTGCAGGACGACGAAGACGGCGTTCCCGGCGCGCGCGAGGTCGCGCAGGCAGTGCATGATTTCGAGACGATGGCGGAAGTCGAGCGCGGCGAGCGGCTCGTCCAGGAAAAACGTCGTCGGCGTGCCCGTCGGCGTGATGCCCTGTGCGAACGTGCGCGCGATCTGCACGCGCTGCAGCTCGCCGCCGGAGAGCGTCGAGAGGCGGCGGTCTTCGAAGCCCGCGAGCCCGACGACGCGCAGCGCGGACGCGGCGATTTCGCGGTCGCGGCGCGTCTCCGAGCCGTCGATCCACGGCGCGCGGCCGAGCAGCACGGTCTCCTCCGCCGTGAAGTCGAAGACCGAGCGCGTGGACTGCGCGAGCACGGCGCGGCGCCGCGCGAGTTCGCGGGAACGCAGCGACTTCAGCGGCGCGCCGTCGCAGAAGACTTCGCCCGAATCCGGCGCGACGCCTCCCGCGAGCACGTTCAGCAGCGTGGATTTGCCCGCGCCGTTCTGCCCGAGCGCGACCGTGAGCGCGCCCGCGGGAACGCTCGCCGAAACGCCGTCGAGCACGCGTTTCCCGCCGCGGACGAGCACGAGATTCTTCGCGGAAAAACTCATGCCGCGCTCCTTTCGCCTCTCAGCAGAATGCCGAGGAAGAACGGCGCGCCGATGAGCGCGGTGACGACGCCGAGCGGCAGCTCCGCCGCCCCGCCGAGCGCGCGCGCCGCGACGTCCGCCGCGATCAGCAGCAGCCCGCCCGTCAGCCCCGACGCGGGAACGAGAAAGCGGTGCGCCGGCCCGAAGACGAGGCGCACGAGATGCGGCGCGACGAGCCCGACGAAGCCGATCATCCCGCCGATCGCGACCGCCGCGCCGACCATGCCCGCGGAAATCCAGACGACGGCGCGCTGCAGCCGCTTCACGTTCACGCCCGCGAAATGCGCCTCCGCCTCGCCGAGCGCGAGCACATCGAGGTCGCGCGCGAAACGCGGCAGCGCCAGCAGACCCGCGAGCGTGAAGAGCGCGACGGGCGCGACGAGACGCCATTCCGCGCGGTCCAGCCCGCCGAGCATCCAAAAAAGATAGGTGCGGATCTGGCTGTCCGCGGAAAAATGAAGAATCAGCCCCGCGACCGCCGAAATCGCGGAATTGACCGCGATGCCGACGAGCAGCATGCCGCCGACGCGCATCCGCCCCAGCGTTCCCGAGAGCGCGAGCACGAGCAGCGTCACCGCGAGCGCGCCCGCCATCGCCGCGAGCGGCAGAGCGAACGCGTGCGCCGCGGCGGGAACGCGCGCGAGCGCTTCGCCCGCGAACGCGAAGACCAGCAGCGCGCCGAGCGACCCGCCCGAAGAGACGCCGATCAGCCCCGGATCCGCGAGAGGATTGCGGAAAAGCCCCTGAAGCGCCGCGCCCGCCGAACCCAGCGCCGCGCCGCAGAGCAGCGCGGCGACCGCGCGCGGCAGACGGATCTCGCAGACGATCGCGCGCGCCGCGTCGCCGTCGTCCGGCACGCCCGTGAGCGCGGACTTCAGCGCGCCGAAGACGTCCGCGACCGCGATGTCCGTCGTTCCCGCGACGCAGGAGAGCACGACCGCCGCGAGCGCGGCGAACGCCAGAACGAAAAGAAGAATGACGCGGCGGCGGGTCATCGGTCGGACGGCTCCCGGGCGCGGAGGATGCGGACGGAGACGTCCGCGACGGGCGCGGGGAGCGGCGCGCCCGGTTTGTGCACTTCGACGGCGACGCGCGCGAGCTTCGGGAAATTCCGCAGCAGCGTTCCCGCGATTTTTTCCGCGAGGCGTTCGATGAGGTTCACCGGCTCGCCGGAAACGACGGCGACGACGGCGGCGACGACGTCCGCGTAGTTCACGGTCTCGTCGAGCGCGTCGGTTTCGCCCGCGCGGCGCAGGTCGAGCTCCAGCTCGAGCGAGACGAAGAAATCCTGCCCGCGTTCCCGTTCTTCGGGGAAGACGCCGTGCCTGCCGAAGACGCGGATTTTTTCGACGCGGATGCGGTCGGCGGCGTTCATCGGGCGATTTCCTCCAGCACGGCGGCGACGTTTTCGACTCTCGCGGCGGGCTGAATGCCGTGCCCGAGATTGAAGATGAATCCGCGTTCGCCCGCCGTCGCGTCGAGCAGCGCGCGCGCGCGGGCGCGCACGACGGCGACGTCCGCGAAATTCAGCACGGCGGGATCGAGGTTGCCCTGCAGCGCGAGGCGCGTTCCCGCGGGAACGCCGCGGCGGACGTCGCGCAGGTCGCGCGTCCAGTCCACGCCGAGCACGCTCGCGCCCGCGTCCGCGATTTCCGCGGCGAAGTGCGCCATGCCCTTCGCGAAGACGATCACGGGAACGCGCGCGGGCAGGGCGGCGACGATTCTGCGGATCCAGCGCAGCGAAAAGCGCTCGTATTCGTCCGCCGCGCAGAGCGCCGCCCAGGAGTCGAAGAGCTGAATCGCGTCCGCGCCGGCTTCAATCTGCATGTTCAGATACGCGGCGACGGCGTCGGAGAGCTTTTCCATCAGCGCCTCGAAGTCGCGCGGGCGTTCCCAGGCGAGCGCCTTGATTTTCGAAAACTGTTTCGCGGAGCCGCCTTCGACCATGTACGTCGCGAGCGTCCAGGGCGTTCCCGCGAAGCCGAGCAGGGCGCGCGCGTCGCCGAGTTCGCGCCGCAGAATCCGCTGCGTCGCCGCGACGTAGGCGAGCTTTTCGGGAACGGCTTCCGCGGGCGCGAGCCGCGCGATCGCCTCGGCGGAATCGAGCGTGAATTCCATCGCGACGCCGTTTTCGTCGAAGCGGTAGGGTTGCCCGAGCGCTTCGGGAATCACGAGAATGTCGCTGAACGTGATCGCGGCGTCGAGCGCGGGAAAGCGGCGGACGGGCTGCAGCGTGGCCTCGGCGGCGAGCTCCGGCGTGCGCACGAGCGTCAGGAAATCGCGCCCCGCCTTGAGCGCGCGGTATTCCGGCAGGTAGCGCCCCGCCTGGCGCATGATCCACGCGGGCGGGCGGTCGGTTTTTTCGCAGCGGCAGGCGGCGAGAAAGCGTTCGCGGGAATTCATCGTGCGGGAGCGCCGGCGGCGCGTTCGGGGGTTTTCGCCGCGAGGGCGGAGGCGCGGTCGATGCGCGCGCGCGCTTCGCGGACCTGGGCGGCGTGCGCGTCGCCGTAGCCCGCCTGCACGGTGAAGGCGCCTTCGAGGAAGGCGCGGAGCTCGGCGACGGCGCTCTTCAGCTTCGCGTCGGCGCCCGGGAGCGCGGCGCGTTCCTCGAGAATGCGGATTTTTTCGAAGTCCTCGACGCCGTCGCGCAGCGTTTCGAAGCGCGGCGTCGTGCGGTCGCCGGGATAGACGAGGAAGCAGTCTCCCGCGGGCCAGGCGCGCTGCGGCCAGCGGCAGTCGGCGAAGGGATTTTCGACCCAGGAATTGTAGGCCCAGCGCAGGAAGCCGTCGAAGCGCGCGGCGGCGGCGTAGAGCAGGAGCCAGTGCGGCTCCGCGGCGGAGGAATGCGGGAACGTGTTGGGCTTCGCGGGCGAGGTGCAGACGTAGAACGTCGTCGTGCGGCCTTCGGCGCGGCGCGCGTCCGCGAGCTCGGCGACGCCGCCGGAGTGCTGGAACGCCGCGGAGATGTCGTGGACGAACGGCGCCATCTTCGTCGGGCGGTCCACGGCGGAGACGATCTTGAGCTCGGGCGCGTATTTTTCGACGACGGCGCGGGCGGCGTTCACGAGCGCGTCGGGGCGCTCGTCGAGCGCGATGCAGGTCTTTTCGAGCCAGCCCTTTTTCGCGACGTGCGTGCGGAAGTCCGTCAGAAACGCCTTCCACGTCGCGTCGTAGTCGGGCGAGGCGGGATCGAGCGAGACGGTCTTCTCTGCGCCCGCCGCCTCGTCGAAATACGTCGTCTTCAGCGACCACGAGACCATCGTGTAGCAGGAAATCTGCGCGTCCTCGCCGAGGATTTCGCGCATGAAGGAGACGTAGGCGTCGAACGCGGCGTAGTCGAACTTCCACGTTCCCGCGCGCGTGCGGCGCCATTTGACCATCGAGCTCCAGTCGTCGCGCGTCTGGTGGTCCCACGGTTCTTCGATGATGGAGCAGGTGATGACTTTCTGCCCCGCGTCGGCGAGGCGGCGCATCATCGGGCGCATCGCGGCGAAGTGTTCCCGCGACCAGAGCTTGGCGCCCGTCCAGCGCGCGACCGCTTCCGGGTGCTGCCACAGATCGAGGTGGATCTTCCACGCGCGCGGCGGCGGGAGCGCGAGCGGGAGGACTTCGACGTCGGCGGCCTTGCGCGCCCTGCCGTTCACGGAGAAATTCAGCGCGTAGGCGCCGGGCGCGGCGTCGGCGGGAACGTCCGCCGAAACGAGCACGAAGGCCTCTCCCGCGGGAATCCTGAACGGCGTTCCCGCGGGCTCGACGACGTCGGCGACGGGAACGCCGCCCTGGCCGAGCGTCGAACGCACGTATTCCGCGCGCGCGGGAACGCGGGCGCCGGCGGCGGAAACGAGCTCCGCCGAGAGCTTCGCGCGCGCGGGCAGCGTCGTCTTCACGCGCACGAGCACGCGCTCGCCGCGCCAGGCGACGCGCTTTTCGCCGAGAAAGTTTTCCGTCGCGGCGGCGAGGTCGCCCGCGGGAACGGCGGTCATTTCCGCCGCGAGGCGCGCCGAATTCGCCGGAGCCGCGGCGGCCGCGAGCGGGAGCGCGAGGGCGAGCGCCGGGAGGAAGAGAGGCTTAAGAGCTGAAAAGCCGAACGGCTTAAAGGAAATTTTCTCTTCAGCTTTTAAGCTTTTAAGCTTTTCTGTTTTTTCGGAAGTTTCGTCGTTCATCGTTTGTCCCGTCGTTCATCGGTTCTCCGCCTTTGCGTCACTTCTTCGCGCGCTTGCGGCACGGCGCGTCCGCGGCGGGAGCGGACTTGCCGCGCTTCGGCTTGTGGTTCCTGCACGAGCAGTTCGGGCACTGCGCGGTGATCTGCAGGTGCTGCGACAGGAAGACGAGCCCGTTCTTTTCCGCGATCGCGCGCCCGTACCAGTCCATGAACGGCGCGTCGAACTCGATGATCTTTTCGCAGTTGCTGCACACGATGTGGCCCTTGAACGTGCCCGCGTTGCGCGTGCTTTCGTAGTATTTGAAGTCCCTGCCGATGTCGAGCTCGCTCAGCACGCCGGAGCGTACGAGGTCCGGCAGCGCGCGATAGACCGTGGCGCGGGAGATCTTCTTGTGCTTGCGGCGCGCGGCGTTGAGCAGGTCTTCCGCCGTGAAATGGCCGTCGTAATGGTAGGCGGCGTCCCAGATCGCGAGCCGCGGCGCCGTGTTGCGCAGCCCGACGGACGCGAGCATCTCCGTGAAATTGACTTTGGGGGCGGATTTTTTCATCCCCCGTATTTGAGACGCTTTTGCGAACAAAGGCAAAAGGAAAATCCGCCGTCCCCGCCCGCGGTTTCTTTCCTTGCGGGGAGGAAGGGTTTCGCGCAGAATGACGGAAAACTTTTCCCGAACCGCTTTCCCCATGAAGAACCGAAAGAGCTTTTCCGCGTTTCTCGTCGCCGCGCTCGCGGCGTTCTGCGTTCCCGCGTCCGGCGGAGAAAAACTGCCCGTGACGGACGTCGCGCCCGGCTGGGAAGTCTCCGTCGAAGCGCTCCCGCCGCTCGTCGTCGAAGGCACGAATCCGCCGCAGGGCGTCGCGGGTGCGTTCATTCGCCACAATGGTCAGGGCAAGCTTGCCGTCGCGGGCGGGGCGCTGTTCCCGGAAAAAGGCCCGGCGGACGGCGGCAAGAAAAAGTTCTACGACACGATCTGGATTCTCGAAAAAGGCGCGGACGCGTGGAAAGTCGATAAGGGGAAACTGCCGGAACCGGCGGCATACGGCGTCGCGTGCGGAGATTATTTTTTCGGGGGAGAAAATGAAACCGGCAAAGTGAAATCGCGGATTTGGGAAGGTTCGATCGCGCCGTGGATCATTCCGGAAGACGCGCTGGTAGATCCGGCGCCGGAGTCGCGAACGGAAAAATTTCCGGGAACGATCGACAATGCCGCCGCATTCGGCACCGCATTCGGCAAAGAATACGTTGCCGGAGGAAACTTCAACGGTGTTCCTTCAAACAAGGCATTCCGGCTTGTCTGCGAAAGCGTGCCTTACGGAGAAAACGAACCTCGACCATTTCCCTGGTTTACCGGCTACCGCAATTATACGTGGAAGCCGCTTCCGGACTTCCCGGGCGCGCCGCGCGTCCAGCCCGTTGCCGCGCTGGTCGCGACGCCGCGCGGGGACGCGTTCGCGCTCGTCGGCGGTTTTTATTTCGACAAGGCGACGAAAACGGCGACGCTCGACCGCTCGGGCGTGATTTATTATCCGAGAGAAAACAAATGGGAAACGCTCCCGCCGCTGCCGGAAAGCGTTTCCGAAGCGGGCCTGGTCGGCTCCTGCGCCGTAGAGGACGGCGAAGGCGGCATGCTCATCTTCGGCGGCGTGAACGCGAAAATCTTCAAGGACGCGCTCGAAAATCCCGCGCCGGATTATCTGCGCCACGAACCCGCATGGTATAAATTCAACGCGGATGTGCTGCGCCTTTCGTTCGACGCCGACGGGAACGCAAAATGGGAAAAGCTCGCGACCGTTCCCGCGACCGCCCGCGCCGGTGCAAGCGCCGTCCGCGGCGGAGACTACTCGATTTATTTCGTCTGCGGCGAACTCAAGCCCGGCTTCCGCTCTCCCGACTGCTGCCGCATCAAAATCCGCCGCGCCGCGGGCGACAGGCGCTGACCGTCGCCCGGTTCCCAGAAACCGAAAGCCCTCTCACCCTTTATGAACTCCATCGTCAATTACATCAAAACACTCGAAAATCCGGAGACGGGAACGTCGCCGACCTTCGACGCGCTCGTGATCGCGCTGATGCTCGCCGTCGTCGCGATCGTCGCGTTTCAGGCGTGGCGCAAGGGCGTGCGCAACGTCGTGAGCCTCGCCGACCCGAACACGAAGCCCGGCCTGTGGGCGTGGATCGCCGTCGGGCTGCTGTGGATCGTCGTGATGCTCAACTACTTCGACCGCCAGCTGCTCTCCGTGGTGCGTGCGCCGATCGTCGAGGACATTCCGATGACGGACGCGCAGTTCGGGCTGATCACCTCGGCGTTCCTCGTCATCTACGCCGTGCTGAGCCCCGTGGGCGGCTTCCTCGCCGACCGTTATTCGCGCCGGCTCGTGATTCTGGGCTCGCTCGTCGTGTGGTCCACGGTGACGTGGTGGACGGGGCACGCGCGCGACTACGAAACGCTCTTCATCGCGCGCGCGGCGATGGGCGTCTCCGAGGCGTTCTACATTCCCGCGGCGCTCGCGCTCATCACCGACTACCACCGCGGGAGCACGCGCTCGCTCGCGACCGGCATTCACATGAGCGGCATCTACGCGGGCATGGCGCTCGCGGGCTTCGGCGCGACGATGTCCGACGCGATCGGCTGGCGCATGACGTTCGCGCTCTTCGGTCTCATCGGCGTGCTCTACGGCTTCGTGCTCATCGTGCTGCTGCGCGACCCGAGCAAGGCACCCGCCGACAACGCGCGCGAACAGGCGCGCCGCGAGGACGCCGCCGTTCCCGCCGCCGAAGCGAAGGCCGCCGCTCCCGCCGACTTCGAAAAACTTTCCGGCTCGCAGGTCTTCCGCAGCCTCCTCGCCTCGCGCCCGATGTGGATTTTGCTGACGGTCGTCGCGTTCGCGGGCGCGGGCAACTGGTTCCTGCTCACGTGGTATCCGACTCTGCTGCAGGACACGTTCAGCCTCAGCGCGGGCGAAGCCGGTCCGCAGGCGACGCTGTGGAGCTCCATCGCGAAATACGTCGCCGTCATCGTCGCGGCGATCATCGCGGACCGCTGGGTTCAGAAAAACCTCAAGGCGCGCGCGCTCGTTCCTGGCATTTCGTTCGCCGTCGCGGGACCGTGCGTCGTGCTCGCGGTCATGCTCGCGGGAACGCTCGGCGGTGTGAGCTGGCTGCTCTACGCGATGCTCGCGCTCGTCGCGATGCAGGGCGTGGCGCAGGGCTCGCTGGACGCGACGCTGATGCCCGTCATGCGCTCGCACATCGACGAACGCTATTCCGCGACCGGCTACGGTCTGCTGAATCTCACGTCGGCGGGCGTCGGCGCGCTGATTTCGTTCTTCGGCGGCTGGTTCAAGGACCAGGGCGTTCCGCTCACGACGACGCTCGCCGTCGCGGGCGCGCTGATGTTCGTCTGCGGCGTCCTCTTCTTCCTCCTGCCCAAACCGCAGAAATAAAGTGAATAATGGATAACGGATAATGGATAATGATGTGTTCAAAGTTTTTGCCTAAGCAAAAACCTAAGCGAGAACTATTTGTTATTCATTATCTGTTATTCACTGAAGCCGTTCTTTCTGTGTTTCATTTTCTTCTCCTCCTTTCTCTTCTGCGCCTTTCCGGTTCAAACTTCCCTTAACTTCCTTTGACTTCGCGGTTTTTCGCAGGGCAAGCGAGACGCTTACCCTCCCGTGAAATTCGCGTTCATTCGCGGAAATTCGCGGTTCCCAAAAATCTGCGGAAATCTGCGGAATCCGCGGGAAAAATTTGTGCGGAAGGATTTCGAAAAGCGACAGGTAAGCGAAGCGTGGAGCCATGTCGCTTCCCCTCTAAAAACTTTTCTTTAACTTTCTTTGCCTTCGCGGTTTTTCTTTCGTTCCTTCCCGAGCCGGTTTGTTCATTCTTTCATTTTCGTTGACGCTCGCGCGCGCTCGGGCGTAACATCGCATACGATGACTCTTCATCCCGCATCGCCTCTCGCCCCGTTCCCGCTTCTCTCCGAATCGGCGAGCTTCCGTGATGCTGCGCTCGCTCTGAATACCCCCCCCATTATATCGTAGCTCGCCTTTCCTGAGGCGGAGCCTCACGAGCCCTTTTCGTCCCCGTTTCGACGAAAGTTTCACCGCTTTCGCTGCCGCTTTGCGCGTCCCTAAATTTCTCTCCGCGCTCGATTTTTTGAACCTCGATTCCGCAAGATCATGAAAACATCGCTTCCCTTTTTCCTCCTGCTCGCCGCCGCCGTTCCCGCGTTCGCCGAAAACGACGCGCCCTCCGCCGAAGCCGCCCGCCTCCTCGCCGACCTCGAAAAAAGAGCTCCCGAAAAGCAATGAAATACCTGATTCCGATTTTCGCCTTTTTTGCGCTGTTCGCCGCGACGTGCGGGAGCGCGCTCGCATGCGCCGACTGCGGCGGGAACGTTCCCGCGCGCGGGCTCGGCGTGTATTCCTTGGAGACGCTCGAACGGATCCGCGCCGAAAGCGTGACGTGCAAATACTGCGGGCGCACCGCGCCGACCGCGAAGCTGCTCTCGATGGGCGCGTGCGCGAACTCGCCTTCGGGCAAGCACGTCGTGCTGCGCCGACCGAAGAAGCTCGAGCGCCGGTATGCCGTCTGCCGCTACTGCGGCGCGCGCGCCCAGACCGTGGCGTTGCTCACCGCGGGTCACTGCAGCGCCAACCCGCGCGGCAAAAAACACGTCCCCGCGAACTGACGCTCCCGCGCGAAAACCCTTTCAAACCTCGAACAGAAGAAAACAAACCATGAAACCCGAAGAATCTTCCAAACAGCAGCTCCTCGACTGGGCGCAGGAAATCCGCGCCGTCTGCGAGCAGGAAAACGATTCCCCCGCCGCCGAGATGATAGACTCCGCCGTTTCCGCCTTCCGTGCGGACAAATTCGTCATCTCCGTCATGGGGCTGGCGAAACGCGGCAAGTCCACGCTGATCAACGCCCTCCTCGGACGCAGCGACGACATGCTCGCGCCCATCGACAAACTCCCCGCGACGAGTTGCACCACCTCATTTTCCTGCGGAAAAGAATTCACGGCGGAAGCCGTTTTCCGCGACGGCTCTTCCGTGCAGATCGCGCCGCAGGAAATCCGTTCCTACGCGACGGAAGAAGAAAATCCGGAGAACAAAAAGAGCGTCCAGCTTCTTCGCGTCGTCGGGCCTTTCGATTCCCGTCTCAACGACGTCACGCTCGTCGATCTGCCCGGCGTCGGTTCGATTCACGGGCACCACGACCAGATCGTACACCAGTTTCTGCCTCAAAGCGACGCCGTGATTCTGCTGACGACCGCGCGCATGCCGATCAACGAGCAGGAGCTCGACATGCTCAAGGAAGTCCGCGGCGCGGAAATCGACAATCTTTTCGTCGCCGTAAATAAAGCGGACACGACCGACGAAGACGAGCTCGCCGAGTGCGTGGAACACAACCGCAGGCAGCTGAACTCGATCGGCGTCAGCGTTCCCGCCATGCGGAAGATTTCGGCGAAAAACGCTTACGAAGGCAAGTGGTCCGGAAGCGGCGTCGACGAGCTTTGGGCGGACGTCGAAGATTTTCTTCGGCGGGAACGCGGCAAGGTCGCCAAGCGACGTTTTTACGCCAGGATTCTCGAAGCCGCTTCGCCCGTCTTGGAAGGTCTGCGCGCGCGGACGTTCGCGGCGGGAAAATCCGCGGAAGAACTGGCGGCGACGCGCACACGTCTCTCCAAGGAGAAAAAGAATCTGGAAAAATCCCGCGAGATGGCGGAAGATCGCTTCGAGTCGGAGTGGAACGCGGCGGTGGACGACGCGGAAAGTCGCCTCCCGCAGATCGAACGTTCCGTCGCCGGAAAAATCGCGGCGAAGATTTCTTCGTCGGGAATCATCAGCGTGGGCGGACTCGAAAAGTCGCTTCCCGGATTTTTCAACAAAACGCTCGAAAGCGAGCTCCTTCCCGTCTTCGGCGAAATGGAGCGCCGTTTCCGCGATCTGACGGAAGAATTCGAAACGCGCTATCCCGCCGTCTGCACGGACGCGGGCGGCACGCCGAGCATCCGTACCGAATTCGACACGACGGTGGTCAAGGGCGCCGCGCTCGGCACCGCCTTGGCGGGTAGCGGCGCGCTCGCTTCGACTGTCATCGGCGGGCTGACGACCACGGCCGTTTCCACCGCGCCCGCCTATACGGGAATCCTTGGAGCGGCTTTTACCTTTTTCGGGGTAAATTCCACCGTCACCACCGCCTCCACGGTTCCCGCGGCGATCGCGGCTTTCGCCGGCCCCATCGGCTGGACGCTCGCCGGGCTCGGCGGAGCCGCCGTCGCCGTTTCCTGGGGCATCTCGAAAGCGCGCAAGAAAAACAATCTGCAGGACATCATGGACGACAACGTCCGCCGCACGTTCAGCGCTTTGAGGACCGAGCGCATTCCGCAGTTCCGAAAACTGGTGAAGTCGCTGATCAAGGAATACCGTCTCAATTTGGATCGGCGCATCGCCGCCGTCGAGGAGGCGCTAGAAGACGCGGAGCGCAACGCCGCCGATCCGAGGATCGCCAAGAAAGACGAGGTGTCGTTCCGACGACTGCAGCTGCTCGTTGAAGGAACGGACGACAAGGAGTGACGACGCCATGACGGAACTCGTCTCCAGAGAATCCATCGAAGACCTGCTCACGCTCTTCTGCATTTCGCGGAACTTCCCGCAGAACAAGTGCGATGAAAAGCGGAAAGCCTTTTTCGGAGGATTTCTTCGCGAACTCTCGCGCATGCGGGAACGCAGCCTCCGCACGACTTCCGATTACAAAATCGCGGTGGTCGGGCTCGGGAACGTCGGAAAATCCTCACTTCTCAATGCCGTTCTCGGCGAACGCGTCGCGCCTACGGGCAACCGTCCCTGTACGTCGGACATCGTGGAATTCCGCCATTCCGCGACGCGCTACATTCTCGCCGAAAGCCCGAATTCCGCCGCGCTTCCCGGGAAATGGGAATTCGACGACGCCGCGCAGCTGCACGAACAGCTCTGTTCCATGGTCGCGCACGACGACGGCGGCGACGCTCACGAGTGGAAACGAATCGAAGTCGGCGTTCCCGCCGAGGTGCTCAAAGGCGGGCTGACGCTCGTCGATACGCCGGGCTTCGGCGCCGCGGGAACGGCGGGCGCGCAGGACAACGCGACCGTCCGCGACTTTCTCAACAACGACGTCGCGCAGATTTTTTGGGTCGTGCTCTCCGAGCAGGGAATTCAAAGAGCCGAGCTCGATTTCTACAGGGAATACCTTGCCGCGCGCTGCGACGACGTCATCGTCACCAACGGCGAAGACTGGGACGAAAACGATCGCCGCCGCTGGCGCGCGCGTTACGCTCCCGCGCTCGCGCCCGAATGCCCTCAAATCCGCTTCGTCAAGAACAAGCAGGCGCAGACGGCGCGCGCGGAACGCGACGCCGCCGCGTGGCGCGATTCCGGCGTCGCGGACGTGTGCGGGCGGATTCTGCAGCTGAAAGACACCGACGGACGCATCGAAAGCCTCAATTCACGCTTGGGGTTTCTCGGCGGACTCGCGCTCTGCGCCCTTCAGAACCTGCGGGCGGAGGGACGCGCGAAGAATCTGCTCGATCCCGTGTGGAGCGCGAAAATCTCCCGAAAATACGCGGGAACGCCGCTCATGGAAAACTGGCTGAAAATGCTTTCGGAAAACCGCTGAATTTACCAAGGATACAGTCATGAAAAACGACGATTACACTTACATTCATTCGGGAGCTTCGGGGAATGAACATTCCGCCGCTCCCTTAAAAAAATCTCCGCTCGACACGGAAACTTCTCCGGTCTCTATTCCCGAAATGCGTCCGATAGGAGGGATTTCATCCGTCCTGATTTTCATTCAGGCGCTGTCTGGAATTTTATCGTTATGGGACGTGTTCGCTTACGCCAATTTCTATCTTTGTGTGGAAAACGGGGTGGAGGCGGAAGAAGAATTTTGGGACTTATATAGTCTCCTCGCGGGGGAAAATTTGCCGGTTCCGTTCGCATTCGTCTATCTTATAGCGATTGTATTGATGATTATTTGGAATTACCGCACCGCGAAAAACGCCGTCGCGATGACGAAAGGAAAACTGGATTTGCGCCCCGGATTTTATGCGGCGTCTTCCTACATCCCCATCGTCAACATCTTCTATCCTTACAAAGGTCTTAAACGTATTTATAACCTTGCGGTCAAGCCCGAGAATCGAGATTGGTCTCGGACTTCCGGAATCATAATCATATGGTGGATTTTTTCTATGGCGTGCGGAATTTTCGTTTTCTATGAAATCCGTTCTCCAGAACTGCTTGAATTGCTCGAATACTACCCTCATAAGTTTCAATTCGCGTTGGCGGAAGGATTTTGGAGTTGTTTGTTCGACGTCATCTCTACGCTTGTCTCCATCCGGATTATTTGGATCGTGAATAAAGGGCAAAGCAGAATCATAGAAAGCGGGAATAAACAATGAAAAACGATGATTATACCTACCTGCACCATGCAAAGAAAAAAGCTGAGGCTCCTTTGAAGAATCATGAAAACGTCCCTAAAAAGAAAGATGAGTCCGAAACGGGAATGGGGTGTTTGGGGTGTTCGAGTTTTTCTTGGGGTCTGATATTATATTGGTTTATCTGTAGAGGCGGTTTAGAACTAATTGAAAAATACATTAGAGGGCATATCCAATAAAAATATAATGAAATTTCGGTAAATAAAGAAATTAAAATGTCTAAGATTTGCTTAATCGGAACGGAAGGCGCGGGGAAAACGGTTTTTCTGACCGTGCTCGCGCATCGTTATCAAAATTCATTCGCGAACGGAGTTTGGCTGGAATATCAGAATCCGCGAACGGCGAAATTCGTCTCGACGAACTGGGACACTCTCACGGTCAAGCGGGACTGGCCGCCGTCCACGCCGACAGGAACGTTCGGGGCGTTGAAATGGGTCTTTCATACGCCCGACGGCGCGTCCCATCCGCTGAGCGTGATCGACTCTCCCGGGCAGGACATTCGCGCCATCTTCACGGCGGACGAAGATGAGTTTCTTGACGAAAATCTCTCCGCGCTCAAACAGGAGCTCGAGTCGGCGGACGTCGTTTTGTTTCTGCTGAATCTGCAGGAAGCGATTCGCGCGACCACCGCGATGGAGCTGGACGCTTGCCAGGTGCCCGTCGTCTCGTTTCTGCAGTGGGCGCAGGCGAAGCGAAAACGCTTCGCCTTGCTGCTCTCTCAGAGCGACCAAATCATGGATTGGCTGAAGGTGCAGGGGATTTCCGGAAATTTTGTGCAGAACGCATTGGAGCGCTGCCTTCCTATGGTGCACGCGATTTTGTTTCGCAATGAAATCAATTTGGATTTTTGCATCACGTTCGTCGCCGCCGTTGCGGAAACGGAGTACGCCGCCGGAAGCAAGCTCTCTCTGCGCCCGAAAGCGAATTTTTCTTCCCGAGGACTCGAGAAGGTCGTTGAGTGCATTTTCCCCAATATATTCCCCAATATACCTGAGAAAGAAGAGCAAGAGGGAGTGACGCCTAAGAAAGAAGAGCAAGATGGACTGACGCGGCGAGACGTCATCATCTCCATCATTATTTTATGCATCTCTTTATTCATTACAGGAATCATAATTATTTCAAATTCGTAATCTTTCTTGTCGTACAATAAACAACGCCTAAATGTGTAATTTTTGATTCATGCCATGCGTTTCTTCACTTTTGACTACTGCAATCCTGCGTCCTCGTCGGAATATTGGCGGAGTTCGGACGGAAGCGTCGTTCCCGCTTACGTGAAAGGAATTCCGGGAACAATCTCCGAGAAGCTGGATCCGATTTTCTGCAACGACTGGCGCGGCTCCGACCGCGTCGCGGGAATGAAGATCGCCTCGGGGCGCGCGTGCGTCTTTCGTCTTTACGACGGCGGGCGCGACAGGCGCGGGCGTCCGCACCGCTGGGTGATTTTCGCTGCGGAGGGCGCGGCGGAGGAATTAGCGGGAACGGACGTCGTCGCGGCGACGGAAAGCGAGGCGTTCTCGGACTTCATCGCGCGCGCCCGCGCCGAGACGATCGTGCCGCCCGAGCCGGAAGCGCGCTGGGAAAGGCGTCGGCACGACGCCGCGCCGACGGAGGAGCTCCCGAAGGGGACGACGAGGTTTTTCGGCGGCGACGCGGAAGCGCGCGTTCGGAGATTCAGCGAGACGCTTTCGCTCGCGGGAACGGACGGCTGGATTTTCTTCGAAGCGAACGCCGGGAGATTTCGCGCGTGGGCAGAAACGGGAACGCCGTCGAAGCCGAAATTCCGCACGGAAGACCGCGAGCGCGAAGAACCCGTGCCGCCCGACGAACCGGAGGCTCGGGGGTGGACGAGCCGAATTTGCTCTGCGACGGGAACGCTCGTCGAAGACGCCGGGCGGGAAGGCGCGCCGCAAGAGAAACGGCGCGTTTCGAGGTGCTGTCTGGCGGCGGCGGCGATTGCGGCGGCGTTTCTGATTCTGCTCGGACTGGCGGTGGTCAGCGTGTTCCGGGCGTTTCCGGAGTGTTTGGACTCGCTTCGACACCTGTTGGATCGGCAGCCGCCGTGCGACGCTCCGAAGATGTGTCCGCTCGTGCTTGAACGCACGGAAGAATTCGTCATCTTCAAAATTCCGAAGCCGCTTCCGGAATCGCGCTTTTTTGAGGGACGTTGGAAAATCTTCATGAAGGGCGAGGTTGAAAGAATCGAAATCTGGGAAATCACGAACCCGGAAACGGAGAGGAAATGACGGCGATGCGCGTTTTTTGTTTGAGATGCGGCAAACAGGTGGAGACGACGGCGGAAGGCGAATGTCCGTTTTGCGGGAATCGGCTCGTGCTGAAATCCGAAAAGGACGTGACCGTTTGCGATGACGAGACGCCGAGGGCGCAAGGGCGGTCGCCGGACGATCTTTTCCGCAAGTATCATCGCGGGCGGGAACGCGTCGCCGAGACGGTGACGGACGAAGAAGACGAGGGCTGCGGACGGGCTTGCGACGAAGCTTGGGAAACCCGCGTTTTCGGGCTGTTCTGGGCGGCGGCGATCACGTATCCGCTCGGGATTTTTCTGCCGTTGGCGACGATCAGCAAGCATGTCACGGGGCGGGACGTGACCGCCGACGAAGGAAGCATGCTGGCGCAGGGCGCGCGCTGGCTCATGGATTTCTTCGACGAAAATCCGACGCTCGTGGACGAAAAGAACACGTTTTCGCTCGCGAGCGGGCTAGTGGAATTGCTGACGCAAGGGCAGATTTTTCTCTTCGTCGTCGTGCTCGTGTTTTCGATTCTGTTTCCGTTGACGAAGCTGGCGGCGCTCGGACACGTCGTGTTCGGAAACGCGGACGCGGCGACGCGGGAACGGCTGTTGGCTCGGCTCTCGTTTTGGGGCAAGTGGTCGATGTTGGACGTTTTCGTGATCGCGCTGCTGGTGGTTTCGCTGAAGCTCGGCGACCTGGTGGACGTGCAGATTCATTGCGGCATCTACTTTTTCGCCGCCTCGGTTCTGCTGACGATGCTCCTCACGCAGCTCCTTCACAAGGCGTTCCCCGCCGCCGCGCGGAATCGGACGTAAGCGCGGCGGAGACGTGGACGTCTCCGCTCCCATGCGCGTTTCCGCAATCGCGCACTTACAGCGCGCATGTGTTTTTTGTCCGTTTACGTAGGGTTGAAACCCTACGCTGAACAATCCCGCCCCTTCGGGGCTTGGCGTTTCCGAGCATTTGGGGGCGAAGGCATTCCTGCCTTCGTTCCCGCGGCGCACGATTTTCTGCGCGCGAACTTCCGCCGCGCGGTGTCCGCACGTTCCCGCGAGTCTCCGTTTTTTTGTTTCTCCGTTCCTCTGTGTTAAAAAGAAAGCTTAAAGGTTAAGGCTTAAAGCTTAAAGGGGAGTTTGTGCGGGCGGATTTCGAAAAGCGACAGGAATGTCGCTTCCCCTCTAACGCGGTTTTTCTTCGCGTTCTTTGCGTTTGAAAAAAAGCGGCGTTCCCGCGAGAATGTGCGGCATGAAAAAGATTCCCCATATGTTCGTCGCCCTCGTCGCGGTGTGCGCCGCGTTTTTCGGCAGTCTCGTTCCCGCGGACGCCGCGCCCGCCAAGCCGCAGGGCGAGCCGAAGGAAAACTGGAAGGAAGTCTTCGCCGAGGGGCTTTTCCGCGCCGACGGCACGAAGGTCTCCGTGAGCGAGGCGTTCGGGAAGAAGAAGTTTGTCGGGATCTACGCGTCGGCGTCCTGGTGCGCGCCCTGCCGCTATTTCACACCGAAGCTGGTCGAGTTCTACAAGGAGTTCGAGGGCCAGATCGAAGTCGTGCTCATCGGCTGCGACAAGAACGAGGAGGAAGTCTTCAAGTACATGCGCGACCACAAGATGCCCTGGCTCACGGGCAAGAAGGGCTCGGCGGGAACGGAAGGCTATCTGCGCCGCTACGGGATCCGGGGCATTCCGCATTTTCAGTTCTTCGACGCGAAGACGGGCAAGCGGCTCGTCGCGAACGAGATCGACCTGCGCATCATCCGCCGCGTGATCACGGGCGAAAAGGAGACTTCGTCGGCGGGAACGCCCGAAAACTGGAAGTCGTTCTTCAAGGCGGGATTTTTCGACGCGGGCGGAAAGACGGTCGCGCCCGACGCCGCGCTGAAGAAGAAAAAGTATCTCGCGCTCTACTGCGTCAAGGAGAAGGACAAGGACTGCGCGCGCTTCACGAAGCAGCTCGTCGAATTTTACAAAAAGAACAAGGACAAGCTGGAGATCGTCGTCGTCACCTACGGCAAGACGCAGGCCGAACTCGCGGCGATGCTGAAGAGCGAGAAGATGCCGTGGCTCGCGGCGACGCCCGAGCCGATGGAGGCGCAGCGCTACTTCATCAAATACCGCGTGAACAAAGTGCCGGATTTCCGCGTGTTCGACGCGAAGAAGGGCGAGCTCGTCTGCGAAGGGACGAATCTGGGCGACGTCAAGAAGGCCGTCGGCGCGAAGTGAGGCGCGCGGAGCATTTTCGGCGATGGAAGCGCTCGGAGAGATTCTTTGGCTGGTGCTGGCGTTTTCGGCGATTCTGGTCGGGACGGTCGGCGTGTTCGTTCCCGTGATTCCCGGGCCGCTGCTTGCGTGGAGCGGAATCCTGGTCTATTTTCTGGCGACGCCGGCGGAGGCGCTGCTGCCGAGCGTGAACGTGTGGACGATTTCGGTTTCCGGCGCGTTCGTCGCGGCGTCGTTCGTGTTCGATTATCTGTCGAGCTACTGGGGCGCGGTGAAATTCGGCGCGACGTGGCGCGGGGGCGTCGGCGCGCTGGTCGGCGCGATTGCGTTCCCGCTGGTGCTGTCGCTTTTCATGGCGGGGATTCCCGGCGCGGTGCTGGGGCTGCTCGTGGGTCCGATCGTCGGCGCGTTCGTCGGCGAATATCTCGGCGGGAATACCTGCGGCGGGAGCGCGCGGGCGGGGCTGGGGACGCTCGCGGGCGCGATCGCGGCGACGCTGGTGAAGCTGTTCGTGTGCACGGCGCTTTTCGTCTGGATGGTCTGCGCCGCGCTCGCGGGAGCGCTGGCGGGAAGCTGACGCTCGGAAAAACGCTGTTGACAGGCTCGGCGCGAAGCTGTTTCATCAGCAATTCAACTTTAAATTCAGGAGACATTCATTATGCAACCGACTTATCGTCCTTCGAAACTTTGCCGCGCGCGCAAGTGCGGTTTCCGTGCTCGTATGCGCACCCGCGGCGGTCGCGCGGTGATCAATAATCGTCGCGCTCAGGGACGCAAGCGTCTCGCCGACTAAGCGCGCGGGAACGCATGCGTTTTTCCGCTTCGACCAGACTTCGGCGCCAAGCCGATTTCGTTCGTCTGAAAACAGAAGGCTCGCGGTATGACTGCGGGTCTTTTGTGTTGAATGCGGCTCCGCCTTCGGCGGAAGACGGCGCGGAAACGCGCGGGTTCGCGCGGCTGGGCGTCATCGCCTCCAAAAAAATGGTGAGCCGGCGGGCCGTCGTCCGGAATCGGGCGAAGCGCGTTTTCCGCCAGATTTTTCGGACGCATCCCGAGGCTTTTCCCGCGGGATGGGACGTAATCGTTATTGCGCGCGGGACGTTTTCGAGGCAAACTGTGAAGGAGTTGACGGCGAAGTATCTGGAAGGCGCGAGGCGGCTCGTCGCCAGGCTTTCCGGGAAGGCCGCCGCTCCCCGCTTCAAAGAAAAACCATGAAAAAGAAGAACTTTTTTAAACTGATCAAGGGCTTTCCGGTGCGCGTCGCGCTGGGAGTGATTTTCTTTTATCGCCGCGCGATTTCTCCGGTGCTTCATGCGTTTTTCGGGTCGGAGGGCTTTTGCCGCTTCACGCCGTCGTGTTCGGAATACGCGCGGCAGGCGCTCATGCGTCACGGATTTCTGAAGGGGACGGCGCTGTCGTTTTATCGCGTGCTGCGGTGCAATCCGCTCTGCGCGGGCGGGGCGGATCCCGTGCCGCCGACGGGGCGCTGGCGCAACCGTCACGAGAAGGTCGGGATTTTCGGCGGCTGTTTCGATCCGGTTCACAACGCGCATCTGACGCTCGCGGAAGCGGCGCGCGACGCGTTGGGGCTGGACCGCGTGATTTTCGTTCCCGCGGCGCATTCGCCGCTCAAGGAAGGCGAGCCGAGCGCGTCCGGCGACGCGCGTCTGGAGATGCTGAACGCTGCTATCGAGAAGCGCTCGGGCTTCGAGGTCTCCGACTGGGAGCTCGTGCGCGGCGGGAAAAGCTATTCCGTGGAGACGGCGAAGCATTTCGCGGAGCTGTTCCCGTTCGCGGAGTTCTATTGGCTGCTCGGCGCGGACCAGCTCGCCGTGCTCGACTCCTGGAAGGACGTCGGCGAGCTCGCGCGGATCGTGCGTTTCGCGGCGATGTGCCGCGACGGCAATTCGCTGCCCGCGCTTCCTGGCGACCTCGCGAAGTTCGTCAGCGTGGAGCCGCTTTCGGTGCCTCCGGTGGACATCAGCTCGACGTTCATCCGCGAAAAAATTTCGACGCTTTCCAATGAGGAGCTCGAGCGCTACATGCCGCGTTCCGTCATTCGGATCATCCGCAAAAACAATCTTTACGTTCATGCCGAAAAAGACTGAATCCGCCGCCGGGAAAAAGGCTCCCGCGACGAAACGCGTTCCCGCGAAGACGGGAACGGCAAAGAAGAAAACCGCTTCCGGATCCGCGGCCGCGCCGAAGCGCGCGAAGAAGCCCGCCGCCGCCGCGACGCGCGCGAAGGCGAAGAAGGCGGCGGCGCCCGTCGAAAAAATCGGGCACGGCATGGATCTGGTCCGCCGCTGCGTCGCCGCTCTCGAAGAGAAAAAGGCGCGCGACGTCGAGGTGATCCGCGTCGGCGAATCGTCTTCCGTGACGGATTATTACGTGCTTGCGACGGGAACGTCGGATCCGCACCTGCGCTCCATCCGCATCGAGCTGGAGAAGGCGATCGACGCCGTCGTTCCCGAGGGAACGGTGCGGATTCAGAACGAGCCCGGCAGCGGCTGGTGCGTCGTGGACGCGTTCGACGTCGTCGTGCACGTTTTCGCGGCGGAGCAGCGCGTGCGCTACAATCTGGAGGAGCTTTACGCGTCCGGCGAAAAGATTTCGCTCGAATGAGCCTTTCCGCGCCGGAAATTTAAATTGTGCTTTTTGCGCAAATCGCTCACGATTCTCTCATCTTTCAACAAACGAAGGAACTGAATGGCAGCACCCAAGCAATTTAGCGGCAACAGCGCCGCGCGTCCCGGAATGAACCGCAACGGAAACGGCCGCGACGGAAGAAACAACCGCCGCGGGCACGACAACGGTCCGCGCCGCAACGAACGCATCCGCGTTCCCGAAATCCGCTGCATCGGCCCGCGGGGCGAGCAGCTTGGCGTCATCGCAACGAAGGAAGCGCTTGAGATCGCGCGCCTGCACGGGCTCGATCTGCTCGAAATCGCTCCGACCGCGCAGCCGCCCGTCTGCCGCATCGTCGATTACGGAAAGTATCTTTACGAGGAGTCCAAAAAGCAGAAGCAGCAGAAGCAGGCCGCCACGAAGATGAAGGAGGTCAAGTTGCGTCCGCGCATCGACGACCACGATCTGTTCGTCAAGGTGCGCCTTGCCGAGATGTTTCTCTTCAACGGGAACAAGGTGAAGGTCACGCTGATGTTCCGCTGGCGCGAACTTGAGCATCCCGAGTATGGTTTCGAAGCGGTGCAGAAACTGGTCGACGCCGTCGCGCACGTCGGCACGCTCGACAATCAGCCCAAACTCATGGGCCGTTCCATCACCGCGATGCTTTCGCCCGTGCCGCAGAATCGCCGCAAGCTCATTCACAACGCAGCGCCCGTGGACGACGAGGATCTCGCCGACGCCGACGACGGCGAAGAAGCGTAAGCGTTCCGGAGATTTTCGAGAACGGCGTTCCCGCGCGGGAGCGCCGTTTTTTGCGCCCCGCCTCGGCGCGCGTCCGCGATTTTTTGTAGTCGAAATCCGGATACGTCTGAGGCTCGGCGTCCCCCCCCCCCTCTTCAGCTCGTAATTTATTTTCGGATACGCTTCCCGTCGTCCCCGGGGAACTTCACTTGTTCTTAAAATTTACTTACGTTTTAGGCGCGTGCCGGTTTCCGTCGTTTTCGTCCTTTAGGTCCTTTTTCGTCCTTTTCGCCGTTTTTCGGGTCGTTTCAGGATGTTTTCCGGGTGTTCAGAGGTGTTTTTGGAGGAGTTTTTGCGGGGTTGCGGGGCGAGTGTTTCTGAAAAAA
>NZ_JBNPNH010000012.1:0-27393 GCF_050314555.1 Candidatus Spyradosoma sp. SGI.093
CCCGAAGAATCGACCGCGACGCGCCCGCTCGCGATCAACGTCCTCGGCGACAACCTCTATTTCCCGACGATCGACTTGACGAAAAACGTCTGCGAGCTGGTCGATTTCTACGGGAACACCGCCGCGACCTACGACTACGCCCCCTTCGGCGCCGTCACGACGGGAACGCCTTCCGGCGCTTCCGTTCCCGCGAACCCGTTCCAATGGTCTTCGGAAGTTTACGACGATGAGTTGGGTCTCGTCTATTACAACTACCGCCACTACTCGCCCGCCGACGGCAGGTGGATTAGCCGCGACCCCATCGAGGAACAGGGTGGGCTCAACCTTTACACGATCTGTGGAAATCGTGTTTCCACTCTTACGGATTGGCGAGGAGAGATATCATCTTTAAGTGCCTGTTTTAACACCCCTGCTATGTTTCTATGTTGTTTAGAAGCAAAGATTATCACATGGGGCAGTTTGACTGGAAAGTATGCAGGAAAGTCTGGCTCAAAAGAATTGATCAAGATTTTGGAGCGTTGGGGCGGGAAAATCGTGAAAGGAGGAAAAGGCAGTCACACCAAAGTACTGATGCCTAACGGGAAGACTGTTATTGTTCCGGTAAATCCCGCAAATGGAACAGTGAAATCCATTTTGAAAACAGCAACAAGTAAATGAGGCTTTATACAATACAAACAGCAGACTTGCTTCCGATAGAAGAGGACTACTACGCGTCGTTTCAATTTGTCCAGAGAAATCCATTTTCTTGCGACGATATTCCTCTCTATAAGTGGATGTTCGAAAAGTTGTCTTCCCCGCTCAAGAAATCGGGAACGGCGCCCGTTTGGTGTTGGCAGAAATGGAACGACCGTTCCGATGCGCCGGATCTTCGATACGCAGGCCATGCTCCGCGCGGAACACGCTGCTGCCGAATGGAAATGGAAGTTCCGGAAGAGCATGTTTTGCTTTCGCAATTTGAGATGTGGTGTTGGGTTTTGAACGGATGGAACATCATCAAAAATGAAAAGCAGCGAAAGGCT
Organism: Candidatus Spyradosoma sp. SGI.093; assembly: GCF_050314555.1. Lineage (NCBI taxonomy): Bacteria > Pseudomonadati > Verrucomicrobiota > Opitutia > Candidatus Spyradosoma > Candidatus Spyradosoma sp. SGI.093. The sequence goes on from NZ_JBNPNH010000012.1 coordinate 1,020, forward strand.
CCGCCATTTTCTTTGGAGGAATCGTGGATGAATATATTTGATCTTGAGTTTGGTTCGGAGTTCATGTGGGGGAAAAAACAGAATCGTTCTATTCAGGCGATAATTCCATGCATAAAGCCGGAGTGGATTATACGAATGAAAATTTTTATTGCACGGTAAAATGATCTATCGCGATTTCGAGAACGATTTTGTAAAAATTGAATCTGCTCAATGTTCAAAAGGAATCTGTCAAATTTCTGGCCCACTTGATTTTTATGCGGAAGCGTATGTTCGAGCACAATTATTAGGTTTTAATATGGATGTCGGCATATCAGGAAGCGAATCTGCAGGAGTCAAAACTGTTACCTTTAAAAATCCCATCAATCTCTTATGAGAGCCGTCAATACTGATTCGACCCTTTTCTGCGCAGCAGCAAACGGCTTTTTCGTTCTATGTTCAGGAATCTTTACGAAATTATTTTTTGGAGACTTTATGTTTTCGGCTTGCTTATATCAATTCATCCTCTCCATTTTTGCAAATGGAATTTGGGGGAGACTTGTTCTGCTCCTTGGAATTCTCTCTCTCTTAAGATCAAGAATTTTCAAACAAAACCGTGATGATGAGCGCTCGTGGAAATTTTCTCTAAAATTCACGGCTCCATCTCTTTTTCTTCCACCGATTGCTTTCGGTTGTTTATTATGGATTTTCCTAGATGATCGCTCTCATGCTTTAATTCTCGCTTCTTTTTTTGCGACAGGAATAGGTTTTGTTTTTGCAGGCTTCGGGATTTTGAGACCTCTTTCTGTTTCCCCTTTAGTGCGAGAAGACTGCCCATTGTTCGATCCGCCGCTTTTTAAGCGAAATCCCGGCGAGAACATCAGCTCGTGGGAGTTTTTGCCCTCCGTCTTGCTTCGTAGGCTTAAATCCTTTAAACATATCTGTTCGAGATATTCAATCGGACGAGGCTTATTCAGATTTTTCAAAGAGCTCTTTTCGTCGATAGGACATCCGCTTTAATGTTTAAAAAGTTTTTTATAGCCAGAAGCACGGGAACGAGGCTGTATATGCGTCGTCACGATGCGCTCGGTCGCGCTTCCGCGCGGACGCAGACGCGCGGGAGCGCCGCCGCGCGCTCGGACGCCTTCGGGTACAACGCGCGCTCGGAGCTGACTTCGACGACGCTCGGTTCCGACGCGTACGCCTACGCGTTCGACTACGTCGGCAACCGCGGCACGGCGACGGAAAAAGACGCGTCGCTCTCCTACGTGACGAACAATCTGAATCAGTACACGTCCAGGGGAGAGGCGGCATTCTTGCCGCTTCCCGAAAACCCCTCCGAAAGCGATTCCGAACAAAGCGACAGGAATGTCGCTTCTCCCCTGAATTCTTCTCCGACGTTCTCTCCGGCCTACGACGCCGACGGGAACGCGACTTTGGTTCAGACTTCCACGGGAACGTGGTCGATCGCCTACAACGGCGAGAACCGTCCGATCCGCTTCGAAAACGCGGCGACGCAGACCGTCGTCGAGTGCGCCTACGATTCGCAGGGACGCCGCTTCTCCTCGGGTTCCCGCGGAAAAGCGAAAAGAAGCGTTGCGTTCCCCGTTTCGCGCCGTTTTTTTGAGAGAGCGATGAAGATTTCCAAAAAAGTTGCCGCGTGCCGCGCGGCGTCGGGGGCCGTTCCCGCGCGGGCGGGGCGGGGATCCGGTTTTTCGCGGAGCCGCCGATGATCCGTTTCGGCAGGGAGTCGCGTTTTCTCCTGGCGGGCGTCTGTCTCGCGGGGCTCGTCGCGTGGAGTTTTTTCGGGCAGTGCGAGGCGCTGTTTCTGCGCGAATCGCGTCTGGCGGCGGTTTTCGGCGGGAGCGCGTCCTTCGGGGACGTCGTTTCCTCGGAACTCCCGCTTTTCGGGCTGTGGATCGCGGCGGGCGTCGCGTCTGCGGCGGCGTTCGGGGCGGCGCTGCTGAATTCCCGCGAGGACGCGCGGCTGGGCGCCGCGGCTTCGGCCGCCGCGCGCGCGGCGGAGGAGTCCTGCGCCCGCGCGGAAGCGTGTCTCGGGGCGCGCGGGGCTTCTTCTCCGGATTCCCGGGAGACGCTTGCCGCGCTGCGTGAGGCGAACGCCCGCGCGGAGCTGGGGGCGGAAAACGCGCTGCTCTTCTTTCGCGTCCGCGAGTGCCGCGCCGCGGCGAGGGCGCGCCGGTTTTCGGTCGAGCGTCTCGCCGAATGCGTTTCGAGCCGCGCGTTCGCGCGTCTGGCGGCTTCGGGAATCGATTCGGAGCTGGACGTCGCGCCGGATCTCCGCGGGGCGGAGGCGGAGACGTCTCCGGGCTTCATCGAGCTGATCGCGCTCAATTTCGCGGACGTCGCGTCGCGCGGCGCGTCCGACGGGCTTTTCCGCGTCTCGCTGCGCCGCGAGGGCGGGGCGCTGCGCTTCGATTTTTCGGACGAGGACGGCGGGCTTTTCGCGGAAGCGCGGGCGCGTTTCGTCGCTTCGGATTCGCGTCTTCCCGACGCGGAGGCGGAAATCCCGGAGCTCGGTTTCGCGGCGGCGCGGGCGTTCGCGCGGGAGCTCGGCGGTTCTCTGGAGCTTGAGGAGGAATCCGCCGGCGCGGGCGTCGTCTTTTCACTGCGTCTTCCCTGTCTTGTACGATGAAGCGCGTTTTCGAGAGAGGTCTTTTCCGCGAAGCCGCGTGGGCGTGCGCGTTCGCGGCGGTCGCGTCGGCGACTTTGTGGGGAGCGTTCCGTCTCGGCGAAGACGTTTTTTCCGCGCGCGTTCCCGACGTCCGCGCCGCCTTCGAGGCGCGCCGCGAAGCCTGCGCGCGGGAGCTGAAGCGCGTCTGGCGCGAGGCGCTTTCGGAGCTCGACGCCGGCGGGGATCCCGCGCTTTTCCGCGGCGCGACGCTCGCCGCGTGCGTCGTCCGTGAGCCGGCGGGAACGCGCGCGCCGCAGATCGAGTCCGAAACGGGAGACGCCGCCGCGCTGCGGGCGCTGCTGCCGCGCGCGCTGGCGCGGGAACGGGAACGCCTTTCTCCGGACGCGCCGGCGCGGTTCCGCCCGCTCCTGCTCGCGCACGTTTCCGAGGACGGCGGGGCGGCGGGGAAAATCCGCCACGCGCTTTTTCTGGTGCGGCGCGTCGGCGTTTCGGGCGAGGACGGATTTTCGGTGCGGCTGCTCGACGTTCCCGCGCTGGACCGCGCGCTTTCGCGGAGCCTTCGGGGCGTCTCGCCGTCGGCGCACGTCGCGTTCGCCGCGCCGCGCGGGCCGCTGAAGGTCGAGGGCGGGGAAATCTACGAAGCTTACGCGCCGTGGCGCCTGCCCGATCCCGCGCGCGAGAATCTGGAAGGGTATCCCGTGCGGCTGAGCGCGGCGTTTTACGTCGCGGAGGGCGCGCCCGCGGCGTCGTGGAAGGCGCTGATCTTTCCGGCGGGGATCGCGGCGTTTTTCGTCTTCGCGTACGTGCTTTGGAGACGGCGCGCGCTGCGGCGTCGCCGGTTTTTCGTCGAGGCGCTTTCGCACGAGCTGCGGGCGCCGCTGCTGCGGGAACGGCTGCTTTTGGACGCGTTCGAGGAAACGCCCGAAAGCGACGCCGGGACGCGGCGCCGTCTGCTGCGCGAGCTTGCGGAGAACCGCGCGACGATACGGCGCGTCGCGGAAAACGCGGGGCGGATCGCGCGTTTCGGACGCGCCTCCGCGGGCGGCGCGCGGCGGGAACGGCTGAGCGTCGGCGAGCTCGCGGAACGCGTCTGCGCCCGCGCGCGGGAACGGCTCGCCGAGAGCGGAGTGCGCGCGCGTCTGCGCGTCGAGCCGGAGCTGCGGGAACGCCGCGTCCGCGCGGACGCCGAGGCAATCGGGCAGATTCTCTTCAATCTCGCGGACAACGCCGCGAAGTACGCGCCCGGCGCCGCCGCGGAAATCGAGTTCTCCCGCCGCGGGAACGCGCTCGAAATCCGTTTCGCGGACGACGGCCCCGGGCTGCCCGCGGAGGCGCGCGCGCGGATTTTTTCCGAGTTCGTCCGCGGCGGAGACGTTCCCGCGGAAACGCCCGGCTCCGGCATGGGACTGGCGGTGGCGCGCCGTCTGGCCCGGGAGCAGGGCGGGGAGCTCGTCGCGGAAGATTCTTGTTCCGCCGGCGCGGCGTTTCGGCTTAGAATCCCGCTTCGGAGATTTTTATGAAAGAAAGCGCGCGCGTTCCCGTTTTGCTGCTGCTCGAAGACGACCTCGGGCTGCGGGAGCGTCTCGCGAAAAAACTCGCCGCGGAGGGCTTCGGCGTCGAAGAGGCGGGAGACGTCGCGGAAGCGCGCTATCTGCTGGGCGTGCGCGGGTTCGACGCGCTGGTGACGGACGTCATGCTGCCCGACGGGAACGGAATCGAGCTGCTGCGGGAAATCCGCGGGCGCGACGCGGCTTTTCCCGTGATCGTGCTCACGGCGTTCGGCGGAGTCGAAGGCTGCCTGCGCGGCTTCGGGCACGGAGCGGACGATTACGTCCTCAAGCCCGTCGACGCGCGCGAGCTCGCCGCCCGCGTGCGCAACGCGCTGCGCCGGATTCGGCGTGCGCCCGAAGTTCCCGTGCTGGCGGAAAGCGGGGCGGACGCGCCCGTGCTGCGGCTCGAGGACGGCGGCGTCTTCGACCTGCGCGCGCGGGAATACCGCCGCGGGGCGGCGCGGGCGGCGCTTTCGACGCGGGAATGCGCGCTGCTGCGCTGTCTCGCGGAGCGCCGCGGCGGCGTCGTTTCGGAGGCGGAACTCCTCGTGCGCGTCTGGCGGAAGGACGCCCGCGAGGCGGATTCCGCGCGCGTCCGTTCGCTCGTCTCACGTCTGCGCAGGAAGGTCGGCGGCGACGCCGGAATCCGCGCGGTTTACGGTCAGGGCTACGCGCTGAAGGCGGAAGACTTGGCTTCTTAAAGCTTAGAGGTTAGAGGTGAGAACGCAAAGGAGGGCGACCGGGACGGCCGCCCTCCTTTGCGTTCCCGCGGGGCGCTCAGTCTTCGAAGATCGGCGCGGCGGGTTTTTCGTCGGCGCGCGAGGCGGCGTCGAGTTCGTCCGCGACGTCGAGCTGCATCTTCACCTGCGCGAAGAGCTTTTCGAGCAGGCCCTTGACTTCGCCGTGCTTGGTGGCGTCCGCGGTCTTCTTCAGCTCTTCCGCGATCGCCTTGAGCTCGGCGTAGCGCGTCTTGACGATTTCGCCGAAGATCTTTTTCCCGAGATTCGGGTTCTTGCGGTCTTCGGGGCTCATTTCCTTGTATTTCGCCTGGGCTTCCTTGTAGAGCTCGGAAAAGATCTCGTCGCATTTTTTCGAGAGCGGGAAATAGACCGTGAAGAGCGGGTAGCCGTCGCGCAGCCCCTTGCTTCCGTCGGGATCGAAGTTGAGGACTTCGCGGACGAGCGTCGCGTTCCGCCCCTGTTCTTCCGCGTTCATGAAGCGCACCACGGCGTCGATTTTCCGGACGCGTTCTTCCGTTCCCGGCTTCAGCGCTTCGATTTCCTTTTTCAGCGCGGCGAGCTTGCGGGCGTCTTCGAGCAGGACTTCGAGATGGGCGACGTAAAGCTCCGCGCCGCCGCGGCGGTAGCCTGTCTTGGCGAGCTCGGCGCCCTCGGCGTCCAGAATCAGCACGGTCGGGAAGCCGCGGATTCCGTAGCGTTCGACCAGATCGGCGTTCTGTTTCGCCGTCGCGGGCGAAACCAGCTTCTTGTTCTGCGGAGAGTCGATGAAGACGAGCACGAACTTGTCCTTCACGCCGTTCAGGAATTCTTTTTTGGAAAGGACTTCCTTTTCGAGGCGGATGCACCAGCCGCACCAGTCCGAGCCGGTGAAGTCCACGAAAAGCAGCTTGTTTTCCGCGGCGGCGAGTTTTTTGGCGGCTTCGAAATCGTCGAGCCAGCCGGCGGGCGTGGACGTCGCGCGCGCGGTTTTTTCGGCGGCGGCTTCGGGCGCGGCGGCGGTTTGAGCGGAGGCGCACAGCGCCGTTCCCGCGAAAAGGCTCCCTGCGAGGAGCGAGAAAAGGATTTTCTTCATTTGGAGGAGAATCTGATTTTTTGTTTCGGGAAAGAAAAAGCGTTCCCGCGGAAGGGTTTCGTTCATCGGCTTCCGCGGGAACGCTCTTCGCTTCGGGCGTTCGTCGGTCTCAGTGGCGGAAATGGCGGTGGCCGGTGAAGATCATCGCCATGCCGCGCTCGTTCGCGGCGTCGATGACTTCCTGGTCGCGCACGGAGCCGCCCGGCTGAATCGCCGCCGTCGCGCCCGCGTCCGCCGCGGCGAGCAGGCCGTCCGCGAACGGGAAGAACGCGTCGCTGGCGATGATCGAGCCCTTGAGCGAAAGCCCCGCCTCGCCCGCCTTCCACACGGCGATGCGCGAGGAATCGACGCGCGACATCTGCCCGGCGCCGATGCCGAGCGTGCGCTCGCAGCCCGCGTACACGATGGCGTTGGACTTCACGTGCTTGACGACCTTCCAGCCGAAGAGCATCGCGCGCAGCTCCTCGTCGGTCGGCGCGCGCTTCGTCACCACCTTGTAGGCGCTCGGGTCGATGGGCTTGAGGTCGCGTTCCTGCACGAGCACGCCGCCGATCGCGTAGCGCACGTCGTAGAGCTTGTCCGCCGAAATCGGCTTGACCTGCTCCATGAGGCGCAGGTTCTTCTTTTTCGCGAAGATTTCGCGCGCCTCCGCCGAGAACGACGGCGCGATGATGACTTCGGAGAAGATGTGCGCGATGCGCTCGGCGAGCGCCTTGTCCACTTCGCGGTTGGCGACGATGATGCCGCCGAAGGGGGCCTGCTTGTCCGTCTCGAACGCCTGGTCCCAGGCCTCGGCGAGCGTTCCCGCCGTGGCGATGCCGCACGGGTTCGTGTGCTTGAGAATGCCGACGGTCGGGCGGTCGAACTCGGCGATGAGATTCGTCGCGCCCGTGATGTCGAGAATGTTGTTGAAGCTCAGCTCCTTGCCCTGGAGCTGGTTGAAGAAGCTGTGGAAGTCGCCGAAGAGCTTGGCGCCCTGGTGCGGATTTTCGCCGTAGCGGAGCTCCTGCGCCGTCTTCAGGTTCAGGTTGAACTGACGCGGGAACGTCGGCGCGGTCGCGGCGCTCGGCACCTGTTTTTCAAGATAGTTCGCGATCGCGGCGTCGTAGGCGGCGGTGCGGGAGAAGACCTTGAGCGCGAGCTCGCGGCGGAACTCCGGCAGCGCGGCGGGATCGCCGTCCATCGCCGCGAGCACGCGGGAATAGTCCGCGGGATCGGTGACGACGAAGACGCTCTGGTGGTTCTTCGCGGCGGAACGCAGCATCGACGGGCCGCCGATGTCGATGTTCTCGATCGCGTCCTCGAACGCGCAGTCCGGCTTGGCGACGGTCGCCTCGAACGGATAAAGATTCACGACGACCATGTCGATCATCGGAATGTCGAGCTTCGCGGCCTGTTCCATGTGCGCGGGAAGGTCGCGGCGGCAGAGCAGCCCGCCGTGCACGCGCGGGTGAAGCGTCTTCACGCGCCCGTCCATGATTTCGGGGAAGCCGGTGTGCTCGCTCACGTCGGTGACGGGCAGCCCGCCTTCGCGGAGCATTTTTGCGGTGCCGCCCGTGGAGAGCAGCTTGTAGCCGTGTTTTTCTACGAGGACCTTGGCGAAATCCAAAAGCCCGGTTTTGTCGCTGACGGACAGAAGCGCGATTTTCTGCATAGTGCCGACGAGTAAAAACCTTTTCCCCCGGGAACGCAAGGAGCGAAGGCGGGAACGCCCCGACGGGCGTTCCTCACTCCTCGCCGCCGTCAGTCTCCTCGGCGGGGCGGACGATGTTGCCGATCGCGATTTCGTAGTCCGGATCGGATTCGATGACCTTCAGCTTGGAGAATTTCGGCTGGCAGGAAGTCACCTTCGCCCTGCCGATTTCGGTTGTGTCGAAACCGCTGGATTCGCCCGTCTCCGGATCGAACATTTCGTCGGACTTTTCGTAGATCACGTAGATCTGTCCTTTGGCGATGTCCGTGCCCTTGCCTTTGTTGATGGAAATCAGGCCCTTTTTGTCGATGCCGATGATCTGCGCGGGCGCGAGCTGATCGACGATCGTGAAGGCGATTTTCTTGCAGAGCTCCTCCGCCGTCGTCATGAAGGCTTCTTCGGTCTTGGAGCCGCCCTCCGTACCCCAGTCCACGCCCGTGGACGCCGTGAAGACGCGCTTGACCTTCACCGGCGTCGCCTCCTTGGAGACGCCCTTCGCCGCGTCGAGCAGGCTCACGTCCGCGGCGAGCGTGATCGTGCGCTGCTCCACCTTGGAGCCGCGGACGATTTTTTTCGCGCGGAAATCATTGAAGAAGCTGACGCTGACGGAAAGCGGATACTTCACGGAGCGGAACGAGGCGACGATCTCCTGGTCTATGCCCGCGAGCGTGCTGTCGCCGGATTCGATCGCCTTGATGCACATGTTGATGCCGTCGTCGCCGGGAACGACGTCGAGCTTGCGCGTCTGGGTGATGTAGGTGCCGATCTTTTTCGGCATCGCCTGCATGATGTTCTCGAAGGCTTCACGCGCGTTGTTCTTGCGCACCAGCGCGAGCACTGCCGGCGTCGCCGTGGGCTCGCCGATGCACGTCGTCGGTTTCTTGAGCGCGGGCGCCTTGGCGGCGGCGGGAGCGGCGGCGGGCGCGTCTTGGGCGAGGGCGGGAGCGCCCGTGAAGACGGCGAGCGCGGCGGCGATGAGGAGGAATTTTGCGTGTTTCATGACGGTTTGCGTTTGATTGTTTTTTTTCGGTTGAAAATTCGGTTTTCAGAAGCGCGCGTCGGGTTTCCGTTTCAGGAAGATCGAGACGACGAGCGTCAGCGCCCAGACGAGCAGCATCATCAGCAGCGTGAAGACGAGCAGCGAATAGACGACGTGGTTGTACTGCGTGAGCGCGTAGGTGATCTTCATCGAAAAGTCGCCGAGCCACGCCGTGCAGAGGTTGAACAGGAAAATGAAGCCGAGCAGCATCAGCGCGGGAACGCCGCAGTGCCGGACGTCCGGCGGGCTGAGGCGCATGTGCGCGCCGATGCAGAAGATCAGGTAAAGGCAGACGAGCGTCAGCGGATTCTTCAGCGTCTCGACCGAGAACGCGTCGAAGAACAGCGAGCAGCCCGCCGCGGCGACGTCGCCCGCGTAGGCGAGCGCCTCCCCGAAGCTCGAAAAGCTCTGTTCCCGCGCGACGGAGACGCCGAGCGCGTCGAGCTTTTCCGGTCCGAGCACGAGGAACGACAGAAGCACGATCGCGAGCGTGCCGACCCAGATCGGTCCCGTGCCGATGAAGAGATTGCCGATTTGCTGGAAACGGCTTTCGGGATTGTAGGAGTGATTGACGTAGCCGAGCGTGCCGTCCTTCGGCCCGAACCAGCAGACTTCGGTGACCTCGTGTCCGAAAAGCTTCGCGAAGACGACGTGCCCGAACTCGTGCAGCGCCGTTCCCGGAGCGGTGAAGTACGTGTAGAAATCGCCGAAGCGCGCCCAGCCCTCGACGCGGATCTTCTGGCTCAGATACTGCGTGAGAAAGCCGAAGACGATCGCGGGGCCGAAGACGAGCGCGATCTGCCCGAGCGTGTAGTTGCAGGCGCGCTGCAGATATTCGATGACGAAGGTGAAGATTTCTTGTCCTGACATGGCGTTTCAGATGTTGAAGTTCATTCGCTCTTCGCGGGAACGCGGATTTTCTGGCCGCGCCGGAGCTTCGCGAAATCGACGTCGGGATTCACTTCCCGCAGCTCCTCCGGCGTGCAGCGCAGCTTTTTCGCGATGCGGACGGCGGTGTCGCCGGCGACGCAGGCGTAGAAGCGTTCCTGCTTCACCATCGCGGAGGGGAAGATCGGCGAAAGAAACTTGAATCGGCGCGAGTTCGGGTTGTTGCGGTACGGCGTGAACAGCGCGTAGAGCTCCTCGCGCCCGAGGCGCGCGCCGTTCGCGGCGAGGATCTCCGCCGCCTCGAAGTTTTCCGTGACGATCACGTAGTGCAGGCAGGAGCTGCCGTCGGGCATGCGCGCGTCGGGATTTTCGCGCGCGAGCGCGGCGAGCCGCGCGTGGTCGATCGGCTTTTTCGTCAGCTCCGCGCAGACGGGCGAGACGGCGGGCGTTCCCGCGCAGGCGCACAGTAGCGCGCAGAGCGCCGTTCCCGCGAGCGCGGCGGCGAGGCGTTTCGTGAAGATTCCGTGTTTCATCGCGCGCGCCTCCTCATCGGACGGTGATTTCCGCCCAGGCGTCGCCGAGCTCCTCGGACGGCGTCGCGGTCGCGGTCTGTTCCGCGTCGAAGCGCACCGTCGCCGTGCGCTTCACCTGTTCTTCGAGATAATCCGCGAGCTCGGCGTAGCCGACGTTCCCGCGCGTCTCCTTGATTTTTTTCAGCAGAAAATACGTGAAGAGCCCGTGCGAATTTTCCGGGAAGCGGCGCGGCGACTCCTCCGCGAGCGCGGAACGGAACACGACGGACCTGCCCGCGGGAACGGCGTCGGAGAGCTCGACGAGCGTCTTGCCGCCGCCGCTCTTGCCTTCGCTTTTCGTGCTCGTGAAGCAGATTTCCGAATCGATGAAGACGGTGACGAGCTTCGCGCGCAGCGAGCCGAGCTCCTCGTAAAGTTCCTTGAGTTTGAAGCCTCCGCCGACGCCGTCCGCCGGGCGGCAGTCCGTCGGCAGAAGGTATTCGTTGCCGTAGCGGTCGGCGACGGATTTGCCGACGTAGAAGAAAATGATTTCCGCGTCCGGGAACGCCTTCGCGCGTGCGGCGAGGTCGCGCACGGCGCGGCGCATGTGCCCGAGACTGTTGTTCTTGCTGCGCGAAACGCGTTCCCGCGGAATGCCGAGCGTCTTCTCGCAGTATTTCTCGAACGCGTAGCCGTCTTCGCCGGCGAAGAGCACGTTCGCGGAATTTTCGTAGGTCTCGTTCACGAGAATGCACGCGAAGCGCGCGCGGTCGGGCTGCGGCTTCAGCGCGGGAACGCCGCGGTCCACGTCGGAGAGCACGGAGCGCGGCGGAATTTCGATCGGCTCCGCGCCGCCCGGGAGCGTGACCTCGAAGCCCGCGTAGCGCGTGTCCGCCTCGTAAACCGCGTCGGGATCCGCGCGATAGACTTTGCCGTCGGGCATGACGAAATCCGCGCCGCGCAGCGTGATGCGGTCGCTCTTGCCGACGCCGTAGTCGGGCGCGAGGATCTTCGCGCGCGGGAAATTTTCGCGGAAGAGCGCCGCCTCCCTGCGCGGCACGGGAACGAGCGCGCCGCCGAACTTCGCGTGCGAAAGCAGAAACGCGCTGTTGTCCGCGTCGTATTTCACGATTCTGAAGTCCGCGGGCGAAAGCGCCGCGTCCCCGCGCTCGGAGACGAAGCGCGCGGCGGCGAGGCGGCGCAGTTCCTCGACCTTGAGCTGCAGCTTTTCGTCCGTCGTGCGCGCGCGCCAGTCCTGCGTCGTTTCGTATTCTTTTTTCGGATACCAGAACGAAAGATAATTGTTCACGGAGCGCTGCGCGTAGTCGCGGAAGGACTCGGAGGACGTTTCGTCCGCGCGGACGATTTCGCGCGAATCGAGATAAAAAGCGGCGAGCCCGAGCGTGCGCGCGTCGGTGATTTCCGCCGGGCGGGCGCGCGGGAACACGGGAACGCCGCGCGCGTCGATGAGATTCCAACCGTCGTCGCAGCGCACGCTCGCGTAGGGCGTTCCCGCCGGCGTCGCGGTGAAGTCGCGCGCGGCGCGCAGATTCATCGCCGTGAGCGTGAGGCCTTCCGCGCCGACGTAGCCGTAGCGGTCGCCGAGCCGCATCGCGCAGATGCCGTGGGAAAACCTGCCCGCGCCGTCGAACACGGCGGGAGCGACGATTTCGCCGTCTTCGGTCATCAGCCCGACGGCGCCCGTCTCGGCGGAGCGGAACGCGATCACGTTCCCGCCCGCTCCCGCGGACGCGGGAACGGCGGAGAACGCCGCGAAAAACAGAACTGCGGAAAAAAGTTTCATCGTTTCGGTCTTCGGTCTCGTCAGTGGTCCGCCTTCCGTTCGCCCTGAACGGAGAACGGGAACACGCGGAAGAAGCGTTCGTCCGCGGGAACGTCCGCGAGCCACGCGTTGATTGCGTCGGCGGAGACGAGGCCCGAGGGCGGCGCGAAGAACGGCACGTTCTTTTTCGTGAGCACGAACATCAGCACGCCCTGTTCGCGGGCGACGCCGTCCTTCGTCTTCATGATCGTGAACGGCGGGAGCGCGAACGGCTCGCCTTCCTTCACGGCGTTCTTGCGGAAAGTGCGGTTCGGGAAGACGCGCGCGCCGCCGAGACGCGCGTTCAGCAGAAAGACGTTCAGATACGCGTCCTGCGAAGGCGTGACGGAGAACTTCACGCGCTCGCCGTCGCGGTAGTCCGCGCGCGCGCCCGCGACGGCGCACGCGAATTCCGGGTCGGGCTTTTCGTCGAGCTTTTCGACGCAGACTTCCGCCTCGCAGAACACCCGCAGCGTTCCCGCGGGAGACGACGCGCCGAGCTTTTCGATGACCCAGCCGGATTTCTTCACGGCGAAATTGCGGATGACGCCCTGCGTCGTCTGAAACGTGAGGCTGGAAAAACCTTCGCCCGCCTCGGAATCGAGCACGGCGCTCTCCCACGACTTCACTTCGACGCCGACGACGCGCTGCAGCGCGTCCTTGCGCGCCGCCTCGAACGCGCGGTCCATCGCCTCGCGCGGCGAAATCTCGTCGTCGATCTCGACGTAATGCGAGCCCGACGCGGCGACCGTCTCGCGCGCTCCCGCGGACGCGGGCAAAGCCGCAAGCGAACAGAGAATAACGAACAATGAATAACGCAGTGCGCTCGGCTTCTCCGAAATGAATTTTGAAAACATTTTCCGCAATGCGTTATTCATTGTTCACTGTTCGTCATTCGTTTGCGGGCGAGTTATTTCGCCGCCGCGACGGCCTGCTGGATGCGGGCCTTCATCGCGGCGCGCTTTTCGGCGGACATCGTGGCGGGAGCCTTGGAGTCGATCGCCTTCATCATTTCCTCGGCGACGTCGGCCTTCGCCATTTCAACGCCGATCGTGTATTCGATCTCGCCGTTGCCGGCGTCCGTCCAGACGGGCTTGCCGTACTCGTTCATGTTCTTGATCAGCTCGTTGACCTTGGAGGAGACGGTCTGCTTGAAGAACTCGGCGTCTTCCGCCGTCTGAAGCACGTCGCCGTCTTCGCGGGCGACCGCCGTGGTGCGCGTCGTCGTCGAGGTTTCTTCGACTGCGATGACGTTGCGGATCTTGGTCGCGAGGTTGGCGCGCGCGGCGTTGAACGCGATGGTGCGCGCGGTGTTGCGGTTCGGCGACTTGCCGTAGCCGACGGCGCGGAAGTGCGTTTCCGTGTTGTTCGCGCTGATCGGTTCTCCGACGTAGGTCTGCGTCGGCTTGACGGGCGTGACGTTCATGCCGTCGTTGCTCGCGCAGCCGGCGAGAAACGCGGAGGCGGCGAGCGCCGCGATCGCGGAGATTTTGATGTTCTTGTTCATTGGATTTTTGATTTTAGGTTTGCGGTTGGTTGAAAATTTCAAAGGTTTTCGAGGAGCTTCCGCGGCGCGTTTTCGCGTTCGCGCGCCTCCGCCCGCCTGGCGTTCTCGAGCGCGCGCTTCGCCTGTTCGAGCGCGGCGTCGCAGTTCGCGATTTCGCGGCGGAGACTTTCGACGCGTTCCCGCAGCTCCGAAATCAGCCCTTCGTCCGCGTTCTGCGCGCGGAGTTCCGCGATGCGCTTTTCCGTGTCCTGCACGTGGCGCTGCGCGGTCTTTTTGCGCAGGCTGAGCTCGAAGATCACGTTCTTCGCGCGCTCGCTCGGCGGGAGTTTCGCGGCGGTCGGCTCGGGGCGCGCCGGCGTCTCGACCGCGGGAACGGGCGCGACGGCGGGAACGCTCTCGGACGCGGCGACGGGAACGGCTTCGGGAGCTTCCGCGGAATCCTTTTCCGCGAAGCGCGTTCCCGCGTAAAACGCGAGCCCGATCGCGACGAGCACCAGCGCCAGAACGAACTTGAACGCGCCCGCGACGCATTTCGTCAGCGCGCCGATCATCGCGGGCCTCCTTTCGGAATGTTCAGGACTTCCCCGCGCGAGAGCCCGGAGAAATTCACGCCCGGATTCGCCGCGCGCAGCGCCGCCTCCGTGCAGCCGAGCTTCGCCGCGATCGCCGCCGCCGAATAGTCGCCCGCGCCGACTTCATACGTCGTCTTCTCGCCGGGGATGAAGACTTCGTCGTCCTCGTCCCGCGGCGCGGCCGCGCCGCGCGCGCTTTCGGGCACCTTCAGCGTCTGTCCGACTCTCAGCGTCGCGTCGGAAACGCCCGGATTCGCCTCGACGAGCGCCGCCTTCGTGCAGCCGAGCTTCTTCGCGATCGTCGCGAGGCGCTCGCCGCGCGCGACCGTATGCGCCGCCGGCTTCTCGTTCACGCCGAAAAAGCTGTTCTTGATCGCCTTGCGGATCTTTCCCGCCTCGGCGCGGTAGGCTTCGAGACGATTCGTCTCGCGCGCCTCCGCCTCGGAGTTGCCCGCTTCCTGCGCCTGACGGATCTTGAGCTTGATTTCGATCGTCTTGTTTTCCATGTCGCGGAGTTTTTCGTGGTCGCCGAAGCACTTGGATTTGGCGAAGCTCGAAATTTCCGCGTTCTCGAAGCTCGTGAAGTCGTCCGGAAGAATCGCCGGCTTCGGCGGCTTGGGCGGCGTCGGCGGCAAGGGAACGTCCACCGTTACCGCGTTCGTGCCGCCCGGCGTTCCCGTGGGCGGAGGTTCCGGTTGCCTGATTTCCGGTTTCTCGGGCTCGGCGTCGTCCGTCGAGCGCAGTTCATAGATTGCGAAGCCGAGCACGCCCGCGACGACGAGCGCCGCCGCGCCCAGCCAGCCGAAGCGGTTCTGTTCTCGCGGCTTGACGACGACGACCTTCTCCGGCGTTTCGGCGGCGGCTTTTTTCGGCGGCGCCGATTTGAAGTAGCCTTTCGAAATCTTGAATTCGAGCATCTGCTCGATCGCCTGCGGCTTGGAGAAATTCACGGTGTCGCCCGCGTTGATCTTCTTGAACGGCTCGAGCGCCCGCGGCAGGCCTTCCGGATATTTGAAGCCTTCCGCCATCACGGGAACGATGTTTTTGCCGAGCTCCATCGCGTAGGCGATTTCGCGCCCGACGTAGTCGTGCTCCGGATCCGTGATGCAGCGGTCGAGCGCCCCCGGCGTGAGCAGGACGAGCACGTCCGTGCTGGCGCGGATCGAGACCGCGATCTTGGTCTCGAAGTCCTCCGAGCCGATGGAGTCGCCGTCGAAAAAGACGCGATAGCCGCGGTTGCGCAGACGGCTCGCGATGCGGTCCGCCTCGGCGACGCCGCCGTCGCGACGATAAGAAACGAAAATGTCGTATTCGCTCATGATTTTTGTCTTGTCCGTTTTCTCGCGTTCCCGCGAAAGGACGCCGTGCGGGCGCGGCGCGCGCGTTTCCCTTGAACCGTCAGCGTGAAACGCACGCGTCGCGACCGCATGACGCTTAAATGCCGAGCTCCTTGAGATCCGCGTCGTATTCGGTCGTGACCGCGGCTCCCTTCGCGAGCGCGTCGAGCGCCTGATCGCCGCCGTCCATCTCCATGTAAACGGTGCTCACGTCCACGTATTTGTTGATGGCTTCCTGGTCGAAGTTGATTTCTTCGAGGGTCTTCCCGGCCTCCGCCATTTCCTTGTTCGCGGTGAGCGATTCGATCGCCATTTCGAGCTCGAACGCCTTCTTCTCGGCGACGAGGATCGCGTTCTGATACTGCACGTTCACGCCGTTGGTCTTGTCGGAAATGAGCTGGGCGAGTTCGGAGCGTTTTTTGATCTTCACGAGATACTGCTTCATCTTCAGCTGCTTCGTGCGCGCGCCTTTGTAGGGGAAATCCGCGACCCACGCCGTCGGCTTGCCCTTGTATTTTTCGTCCGCCGCCTTGTAGGCGTCCACCGCCTGCTGCAGCAGCGTCTTGAGACCGTCCGCCTTCGCCTGGTTTTCGTCCACCTTGCGCTGGAGCTCGAGCTGCTTCACGCGCATCGTTCCTTCGCGGGCCTTGATGGATTCGTGCTTTTCCTTCGCGTCCGCGACCGCGGTCGTGAAGTAGCGGATCGGATCCTTGCGGATCATCGTCATGTCCCAGGTGAGCGGGGCGTTCGGATCGTTTTTCTTTTCGGCGGGCGCGGGAGCCGGCTCGGGAGCGGGAGTCTGCGGCGCGGGCGCGGGCTGCTGTGCCTGCACGGGCGCGGGAGCGGGTTGAGCCGCAGGCGGCTGAGTCTGCGCGGCGGGCGCCTTCACGGCGTTCTTTTCCGCCTCGACGACGAAGTCCGGCTTTTTCCCGGTCGCGAAGGTGTAGGCGACGACGCCGACGGCGAGGAGCCCCACGAGAGAGAATTGTTTTGGTCATGTTTTTTGCTTTCTTTTGTTAGTTTTTTGAAATTAGTCTTCGCGCGGGAGCATGAAGACGTCCGCGTCGCTCCAGACGACCTCGTCGCCGTCGAGGAGCTTGAGTTCGAGGCGGTAATCGATGCTCGCGACTTTGCGGGCGGTGCTCGAAACGCGCCCGTAGAGCGTGAAGTCCGAAACGCGCGGTTCGGTGATATCGATGATTTCGTTCTGCGTTTCCGCGTGATTGCTCTTCAGACCCTTGTTCACTTCCTTTACGATCCGACTTTCGTCCGCGACGCAGGAACGCGAGAGCAGCAGCATCGCGCCGGAGTCGTTGAGCTTCTCCGCGAAGTTTTCCGCCAGACGCGCGTAGTTGACGCCGCTCGCGCGGTTGCGCGAATCGAGCTTCTCCGTGTCGGTGGTGGGGTTGACGGAGAACGTCGGCTTCTCGCCCTCGTAGGCGCTCGCGATCTCGTCGAGCGCGCCCGAGGCGCGGAACTTGGCGTAGAGCGCGTCGGAGCTCGCGTCGACGTCCGACTGCGAGAGCAGAATCACTTTGGGCGCGCTTGTGCACGCGGTGAAGAACAGTGCGCACAGGCAGATCGCGCCAGAGAGAATCTTGGATGCGGTTTTCATGAAGCGGGATTCGTTTTTTCGGAAATGTTTTTTTGCTTTCTTTTGTTAGTTTTTTGAAATTAGTCTTTGCGCGGGAGCATGAAGACGTCCGCGTCGCTCCAGACGACCTCGTCGCCGTCGAGGAGCTCGAGTCCGAGGCGGTAATCGATGCTCACGACGCCGGCGACTTTGCGGACGGTGCTCGAAACGCGCCCGTAGAGCGTGAAGTCCGTTCCCGTGTTTGTCGTGATGTCGTCCACGTCGTCTTGAGTGTTGGCGTAGTTGTTTCCTATCCCCTTGCGTATTTTTTTTATGATTGCTCCGTCGGTCGCGACGCGGGAACGCGAGCGCAGCAGCATCGCGCCGGAGGCGTTGAGCTTCTCCGCGAAGTTTTCCGCCAGACGCGCGTAGTTGACGCCGCTCGCGCGGTTGCGCGAATCGAGCTTCTCCGTGTCGGTGCGGTTGACGGAGAACGTCGGCTTCTCGCCCTCGTAGGCGCTCGCGATCTCGTCGAGCGCGCCCGAGGCGCAGAACTTGGCGTAGAGCGCGTCGGAGCTCGCGTCGACGTCCGACTGCGAGAGCAGAATCACTTTGGGCGCGCTCGTGCACGCGGTGAAGAACAGTGCGCACAGGCAGATCGCGCCAGAGAGAATCTTGGATGCGGTTTTCATGAAGCGGGATTCGTTTTTTCGGAAATTCGTTCGCGCGGGAACGCCCGCGTCATTTCGCGGGCGCTCCCGACGGGCGCGGCGGCGCGGAGAGGCGCTTCACGGGCTCGGCGGAAACGCTGCCGTCGGGCTTCAGCGTGAAGACCTGCACGACGGCGGGCCAATACTTGTCCGCCTTGTAAATGCGGACGATGTTCACGCCTTTCGCGGGAACGGAGACGGATTCGCCGCTGATGTCGAGCTGTCCGTTCGCGGGCGTCGCGAGACGCGCGACGGAGATCGTGCGCGGCATGTAGTTCCACGTGCGCGTGTTGGGCTTGGAGAGTTCGATCGGCTCCGCCGCGACGGCGACGGACGCCATGAAGCCGCGCACCGCGAGATTCACTCCGAGCGCGTTCCCGCTTTCGAGCGAGCTGTTCAGCGCGACCAGCGAACCGCCGATGGCGGCGCCTCGGGCGACGACGCGCCCGATGATTTCGTACGTGAACGCGGTCGCGTAATCGAGCGTTTCCGCTTTCAGGCGACGATCCATGAGCACGTCGAAGTCCGTGAGCGGCGTCGGCTCGACGCCGTTGACGGTGAGCGCGGGCGCCTTGCCGCGGGAGTGGAGCACGGGCAGATATCCGGTCGCCTTGTCCGTCATCGCGGCGGTCGCGGCGAGCGCGTATTCCGTGCCGATGACGTGGCAGGCCTCGTGCTTGGCGGCGAGGTTCGCCGCGAGCGTGACGATGCCGCCGACGGCGAGATTCAGCGCCTTCGGAACCTTCAGGTCCACGGACTTCATGCCGATCGCGGGAGCGTGTCCCCCTTCGTAGACGACGTAAGTGAGATTCGGCTCCGCCATCGCCGCGTCCGGCTGCTCGGGATCGTCGCTGAACGCGATCGCGTTCGCCTCGCTCACGCTCGACGAGAGCGCCGCCTTCATGTAGTTGCGCATCGTGTCCTGCAGCAGCATGTTGTCCGGAAGAATTTCGAGCGCGGACTCGAGCTGTCCCGCGGCGATTTCGAAGTCCGCCGGCGAAGCCGCATTGTGGGCGATGACGATTGCCGAGAGCCAGCGCGCGTAGGGATTGATGTAAACGGAGCGTTTCGTTTCGGCGGGAACGTCGATCATCAGATCCGCGTCCGTGTAGCCCATCGCGCGGAGCGATTCTTCCGCGGACTTGCGCGGCGAGATGGAAAGCTTCAGTTCGTCGGTGAGCGTGAGTTCCATCGGTTCCGCCGAATCCGCGATGAGAGCGTCTTCGCTTTTCCGCTTGCGGTCGATCATCGTCTTCTGCGTCTCGACGAGCGCCTTCGCCTTCACGGCGATTTCGGCGCCCGACGTTCCCGAGCCGAGCGCGTTGTAAACCTGCAGGACGGGCACCATGAGCGCTTCCTGCATCGTCGGTTCGTAGTCGCCGGAAATAAGATTGCCGAGGCGGGCGGAAAGGGACTTGTCCTCGTCCTCGCGGCGCGTGCCTTCGTCGATCATCGCCTGAGCGTTGTCCAGATAATACGCGGACGCGGCGAACTCGCCGTTCACGCCGGCGATGGAGCCCGCGTTGAGCATCCAGCGGAGCGGATCCTTCGCGGTCTCCACCTTGTCGGAGGAGCCGGCGGGATAGCCGGCGTCGCGCTGGATTTCGACCGAGGCGGTCTGCAGGTCGCCGCTTTCCCACGCGGGGCGGATTTTCGTGTAGTCGGGTCGAGTGGCGCAGCCGGCGAAGATGAGCGCGGTGAGCGCGATCAGCGCGGGCGCTGCGGCGCGACGAGAATTTGAGCTTTTGTTTTTGGTCATTGAGCTTTTGTTTTTGGTTATGGTCAAAAAGGGTTTCGCAGGACGGACTTCGCGCGGAACGAAGCGATTCCGTCCAGAAGCGTTGAAAAGATTGTTGTCTTGCTGTTCTGCTGTCAACAGTTAAGTTGTGGACGAGGCGCGGCGGATTTCCTTTTTCGCCCGGAAAACGACTGTGAATCGGTTTTTCTGAAATCAGCAGTCTTGCCGGGAAAACGGGAACGAAAATCCGGAAACCGCGCCGCCGACGGAGCGCGGGGAAGCGGCGTTCGCCCCGACGGGAACGCCTTTACGCGCGGCGGACGAGGCGCGAGCCGAAGCGCCCGCGCAGGAAGTCCGCCAGGTTCGCGAAGTCCGGCGGCGGGAACGCCCTGAAGTCCAGCGGCTCGCCCGTGATCGGGTGCGCCAGGCTGAGGCGCGCCGCGTGCAGCATCACGCGCGGGAGCGGCCAGCCTTCGTGCCGGTGGACGAGCTTGCCGTAGGTGCGGTCGCCCAGAATCGGGTGTCCGATGAACGCGAGATGCACGCGGATCTGGTGCGTCCGCCCCGTGTGCAGCACGCAGCGCACGAGCGCGGCGTCCGTCCCGAATTTTTCTTCGACGAACCAGTCCGTGCGCGCGGGTTTGCCGTCTTCGCGCACCGCCATCTTCACGCGGTTGGTCGGGTGGCGCTCGATCGGTTCTCGGATCACGCCGGCGAGCAGGTCGGGCGCCTTGTCCACGAGCGCGAGGTATTCCTTGTTCAGCTCGCGCGCCTGAAATTTTTCCACCAGCGAAAAATACGCGGCGTCCGTCTTCGCGAAGAGCATCACGCCCGAAGTCTCCTTGTCCAGGCGATGCACGACGCCCGGGCGCAGCTCGCCGCCCGCCGTCGCGAGCCTGCCGCCCGTGCGGTGCAGCAGCGCGTGCACGAGCGTGTCGTCGCCCGTTCCCGCGCCGGGGTGCGTGACGACGCCCGGCTCCTTGTTGATCACGATCAGGTCGTCGTCCTCGAAAAGCACGTCCAGCGGCATTTCCGTCGGCGTCAGCGAGGTCTTCGGCGGTTCGGGGAAATCGATTTCGAGCGCGTCGCCCGCCGAGAGGGGCGTCTTGCGCGCGACGGCGGCGCCGCCGAGGCGCACGCGCCCGGCGTCCAGAATCTTCTGCACGCGGGAACGGCTCAGCTCCGGGAAGGCCGCCGCGAGCACCTTGTCGGCGCGTTCCCGCTCCGTTCCCGCGGGAACGACGAACGTCCTTTTTCGCGTATCCGTATCCATCAGAAAAATGCCTTTCGTCCGCGCGGGAACGCCCGCCTCAGTACCACTGCACGTAGAAGCGTTTCCGCAGCGCCTCGATCTTTTCGTCTCGCGCGCGTTTTTCCGCCATGGCGCGCAGCTGGTTTTCTATCTGCGCGCGCACTTCGTTGAGCGGCTTCACGCCCGCCTCGCGGTAGTCGTGGCGGCGGAAGATGATGAACATCGGCCGCCCGTTCGCGTCCGCGAGCTCGAGCACGTCCGTCACTTCGCCGTTCTTCACGGACTTGAGCTTTTCGACGACGGCCTCGCTGCGGTCCGCCACGGGCGCCCAGCCGACGTAGCCGCCTTCGGCGCGGAACTCGTCGCGGCTGTAGAGCTTCGCCGCGGATTCGAATTCTTCCGGCTTCGCGCGCAGGCGTTCCGCGAGGTTCTTCGCCGCGAGCGCGACCGATTCGTCCGTCTCCGCCGCGCCCGCGTAGATCACGATCTGCGAGTATTCGACGCTCTCCGGCGTCCTGTAGGCCTCGATGTTCTGGTGGTAGGCGCGATAGACGTCCATCGGCGCGATTTCGTCGGGAATGCTCCGCGCGATCATCCAGTTCTGATTCTGCTCGATGAGCGCGTCGCGCAGCTTTTTGCGCTCCGCCTCCGGATTGCTGCCGATCTTGCGCAGGAAGGTGAGGTAGCGCCCGCGGTCGCCGTCGAATTCGCGGTCGATGCGCTCGTTGATTCGCTCGTCGAGGTATTCGTCCGGCACCATGCCGCCGGATTCGTTGAACTCGCCGACGAGCAGATACATTTCCGTGAGGCGCGAGAGCGTGTCCCAGACGAGCTTTTCGCTCTTTTCGTAGTATTCCTGGCGGCTCTTCGCCTCGCGCCGCAGGATCATGTCGCCGCGCTGCGTCTCGCGCCGCAGGTCTTCCGCGAGAATGACTTCGCCGTTCACGTTCGCGCGGATCGAATCGCCCGTCGAGCGCGTGAAGTCGAACGCGAAACGTTCCGCCTCCGAAAGCCGGCGGTAGCGTTCCGCGGTCATCTGTTCGCGCTCGGGAACGCGCAGCAGATTGTCGTTCCGCTCCGTTTCCGCAGCGCCGACGCCGAGCGCCTTGTCCGCGTCCGCGCTCTGCTGCGCGCCCGCGGGAACGAGCGCCGCCGCGAACGCCGCCGCCGAAAAAATGCCGATCCTGAACTTCATCTTCTCTTACGCTAATGGGAAATCCCGCCCGCGGAAACTAAAATCCGCGCCCGCGTTCCCGCGCGGGAATAGCGTTGATTCCCGCGTTCCCGCGGCGGATAATCGGGGCTTCAGATTTTTCAAAACGATGGCTACGAAATTGTTCATTCCCGGTCCGACCGAAGTTTCCCCCGAAATTCTCGCCGCGATGGCGACCCCGATGATGGGGCACCGCTCCAAGGCGGCTTCCGAGCTCCAGCGCCGCATTTCCGACAATCTGCGCCGCGTCTTGCTCACGAAGAACGAAATTCTGCTCTCCACCTCCTCGGGAACGGGGCTGATGGAAGGCGCCGTGCGTTCCTGCACCGCGAAGCGCGCCGCGATGTTCTCCGTCGGCGCCTTCGGCAAGAAATGGTACAAGATCGCGAAGATGAACGGCGTTCCCGCCGACTTTTTCGAAAGCGAACCCGGCGAGGCGACCACGCCCGAGATGGTGGACGCCGCGCTCGCCACGGGCAAGTACGACACCGTCTGCATCACGCACAACGAGACTTCCACCGGCGTGCAGAACCCGTTCGAGGAAATCGCCGAAGTGATGAAGAAATATCCCGACGTCGTCTGGTGCGCGGACGCGGTCTCCTCCGCCGCCGGCGCGAAGATCGAGACGGACAAGCTCGGCATCGACGTGCTCGTCACCTCCACGCAGAAGGCGCTCGCGCTCCCGCCCGGCATGGCGATCTGCACGATGTCGCCGAAGGCGTACGAGCGCACGGCGCACGTCGAGAACCGCGGCTGCTACTTCGACCTGCGCGACATCTACGACGTCATTCAGAAAAAGGACTACCAGTACACGAACACGCCCTGCGTCTCGATCATGTTCGCGATGGATCTGCAGCTGCAGCGCATCATGCAGGAAGGCGTCGAAAACCGCTTCCGCCGCCACACGGCGATGGCGGAATACGTGCGCGCCTGGGCGGACGAATATTTCGGCGTCTTCGCGAACCGCAAGTATCTTTCGAACACGCTCACCGTCATCAAGAACACGCGCGGCGTCAGCGTCGCCGACCTGAACAAGGAGCTCATCAAGCGCGGCATGCAGCTCGGCAACGGCTACGGCGACTTCAAGGAAAAGACCTTCCGCATCGCGCACATGGGCGAGCTCACGATGGACGACATGCGCGCGATCACCGAGAACATCGTCGACATTCTCGGGCTGTGAGAAAGCTTAAAGCTTAGGGCTTAGAGCTTAGAGGGAATCCTTCTTTAAGCTTTAAGCCTTAAACTTTAAACTTTCGTCTTTCCGTCATGCAGACGATTTTTGTTTCGGGAAACGACACGGACGCCGGAAAGACGCACGTGCTCGGGCAGGTCGCGGGAACGCTCGCCGCGCGCGGGCTCGCCGTGCAGATCGTGAAATTCGTCGAGACGGGAATGCCGCGCGACGATTCTCCCGGCGACGCCGACCGCGCGCTCGCCGCCGCGCGCGAAATCGCCCGGGGCGCGGGAACGCTCGCCGCGTTCCGCCTCGCGCGCTACTCGCAGCCGCTCGCGCCGACGGAGGCCGCGCGGCGCGACGGCGACGTTTTTTCCGTCGAGGAGACGGCGGAAAAGCTCCGCGCGCTTCCGCCGTGCGACGTGCGCCTCGTCGAGGGCGCGGGCGGGCTCGGCGTTCCCGTGGGCGACGCGGGAACGGACTGGGCGGACTTCGCGCGGGAACGCGCGGACGCGACGCTGATCGTCATCGAAAACCGCCTCGGCGCGATTTCGCAGGCGCGTTTTCTCGCGGCCTACTGCGCGGCGAAAGGCGTTCCCGCGCCGCATTTTTGGCTGAACGAAATCCGCCCGCAGAGCGAAGGCGTGCTCGCGTCCAACGCGCTCGAAATCCCCAAGACGGGCGTTCCCGTCGTCGGGCGGAGCGCTCCCGGCGGGGAATTTTCCGCGGGAGGTCTCGACGCGCTGCTGTGCGCGGGAACGCCGCGCGCGGACACGGGCGCGCCCGTCGCCGCCGCGCCGGAAACGGATTCGCCGCGCTTCGCCTTTTTCCGCGAAAAGCTCGCCGCCGTCGCCGCGCAGGGGCGGGAACGCGTGCTCGCCGCCGTGCCCGCGCGCGCGGATTTCGTCGATCTTTCCGCGAACGATTATCTGAGCCTCGCGCGCGACGCTGCGGTGAAGGCGGGCGCGATCCGCGCGGTCGGCGCGTGGGGCGCCTCGTCGAGCGCGTCGCCGCTGATCACCGGTTACCGGGAAATTCACGCGGAGCTGGAGCGCGAGCTGTGCGCGTGGCTCGGCTTCCGCTGCGGGCTCGTCTGGAACACGGGCTACGCGGCGAACTGCTGCGTGCTCGGCACGCTCCCGCAGGCGGGCGACAGGATTTTCGCCGACAGGCTCATCCACAACAGCATGATCGCGGGCATTCTCAAAAGCGGCGCGCGGTTTCAGCGCTACCGCCACAACGACGCCGCGCACCTGCGCGAGCTGCTCGAAAAGACGCGCGCGGAGGGCTTCGCGGGAACGACGTTCGTCGCGACCGAAAGCGTGTTTTCGATGGACGGCGATTATCCCGACCTTGCGGCGATGGCGCGCCTGCGCGAGGAGTTCGGCTTCGTCTGGATCGTGGACGAGGCGCACGCCACGGGCTGGTTCGGGAAAAACGGCGGCGGGCTGATCGACGCGCTCGGGCTCGCGGGCGAAGTGGACGTGCTCGTCGGCACGCTCGGAAAATCGCTCGGCGCCGCCGGCGCGTATACGCTTTTCAACGACGAAACGCTGCGGCGCTATCTCGTCAATTTCGGCGCGGAGTTCATCTTCTCGACTTACCTGCCGCCGGCGGCGGTCGGCGCGGCGCTCGCCGCGGTGCGCCGCGTGCGCGATTTTTCCGAAGAGGAACGCGCCGCGATGCCCGCGCTCTCGCGGCGCTGGCGCGCGCGTCTGCGCGAAATCGCGCCCGGCGTGCCCGACGGCGATTCGCCCGTCGTTCCTGTGCCCGTCGGCGCGGAGACGGAGACGATGCGCGTCGCGGCGCGTCTGCGGGAACGCGGCTTCCGCGTCGGCGCGATCCGCCCGCCGACCGTTCCCGCGGGAACGTCGCGCCTGCGCCTTTCGCTGAACCGCACGCTGACGGACGCGCAGCTCGAACGCTTCGCCGAGGCCCTGCGCGAAGCGCTCGCTTCGCGCAACGAACAGTGAACAATGAATAATTCATTCCGCAGTTTTTCTTTGAACAAAAAACGTTGAGCAAAGCGTTATTCACTATTCATTGTTCACTGTTCACTGCTCCCGTCTCTTGTCACCTGCCACTTGTCACTCTTCGCTCATGCTTTCCGAATCTTCCTCGTCCGCAAAAACCTAAGCAAAGCGTTATTCACTATTCATTATTCACTATTCATTGTTCACTGTTCACTGCTCCTGCCACTTGTCACCTTCCCCTATGATTTCCGAATCCGCATCGTCCGCCGCCGTCGTCCTTTCCGGCTGGGGTATCGCGCCCGAAGCCGTCGCTCCGCTTTTTCCCGCGGGAACGCGCGTGCTCGCGCCGACGCGCGAAAACGTCGCCCGGCTCGCGGGAGCGCCGCGCGTCGTCGGCTATTCGTTCGGCGCGCTGCTGCTGCTCGACGCCGCCGCGCGCGGCGAATTTTCTTGCGCGGACGTCGTGCTCTTCGCGCCGTTTCTCGCGTTCCCGCGCGAGGCGGGCGCGGGCGGCCGCGTCTCCGCGACGCAGGTGAAGTTTCTGCGCCGCTGGCTGAAAAAGGACGCGCCCGCGGCGCTCGCGGATTTCTACGCGCGCGCCGGACTCTCGTTCCCGCCGCCTGCGACGGGCGACGCGCCGCCGTATCGTATCGAAGATCTGGATGCGGGGCTGGAGATCCTCGCGACGGCGAAGCTCGACGCCGTTCCCGCCGCCGCGCGTTCGTGGGAAATCGTGCTCGGCGAAGCCGACGCGCTGCTCGACGCTCCCGCCGTCGCCGCGACCTTTGCGGAAAATCCCGTCCGCCTCGTCCCCGCGGGAACGCACGACCTCCGCACGCTCCTCTGAGCGCGCGAAAAACCGCGAAAGGAGGGTAGGCGTCCCGCTTGCCCTCTTTTTCAACAGGGATTTCTGGGATTTTAAGGGATTTGATTCAGTCCCGGGAAGCGCCCCGCCGGGGAACGGGAAAAATATGCGCCGCCTCACGACTGAAGGCAGGAATGCCTTCGCCCCCGTGTTCCCGCATGAAATGCGGAACAAAAATAACCCCATGCGGCGCGACGCCGCTTGGGGCTGGGCACGAAGCGAACACGCGCCTGAAAGGCGCAACTTCCCCCAAAGCCGCCGAGGCACGGAGATCTTTTAGGAACCGCGAATTTCCGCGAATGAGCGCGAATTCCACCGAAGGGCGATTGTCCCGCTTGCCCCGAAAATCTCCCCGCAGAAACTTCCCTTTAAGCTTTAACCCTTAACCTTTAAGCTTTCTTCCTTCCTCCGCCTTTCGCCGTCCCTCCGATTAAGAATACCGTGGCAAGAGGAAAGTTTTAACCACGGAAAACACGGAAAAGCACGGAATTTGTCATTTGGCGAAGATTCGCGGG
>NZ_JBNPNH010000013.1:0-10906 GCF_050314555.1 Candidatus Spyradosoma sp. SGI.093
AGCGCCCCGCCGGAGAACGGAATTGAAGTTTTCCTCCGCAGATTTTCGTCCGCATCCGCGGACAACGCGGCGTGCGAACAGGAGGGTAAGCGTCTCGCTTGCCCTCTGCAGACGCGCGAAAACGAACAGGGGTTTCGGGGATTTTAAGGGATTGGATTCACTCTCGCGAAGTGTCTCGCCGGAGAACGGGAAAAATATGCGCCGCCTCACGACCGAAGGCAGGTCCCCATGTTCCCGCATGAAATGCGGCACAAAAATAACCCCATGCGGCGAAACGCCGCTTGGGGCAGCGAGCGCGTAAAACACGCGCTTGAAAAGCGCAACAGCCCCGCGGGAACGGCGTGCCGTGAAAACGTCGAGCGCTTCCGGGCGGTTGCGCCTTTCAGGCGCGGCGCATGTGCGGGTTTTGCCCCAAGCGCGCGCTTCGCGTCGCGCATGGGGTTACGCTTGTTTCGCCCCGTCGGGGCGGTGAAAAAGCTTAAAGGGAGATTTCTTCGGGAAGGATTTTCGGAGGAAGTAGACCGGTCGTCTTTCGGCAAAAATTCGCGGAATTCGTGCAATTCGTGGATTCAAAAATCTGCGGAAGTCTGCGAATTCTGCGGGAGAAAACTTTCTGCGGAAGGATTTCGAAAAGCGACAGGAATGTCGCTTCCCCTCTAACGCGGTTTTTCTTCGCGTTCTTTGCGTTTGAAAAAAAGCGGCGTTCCCGCGAGTCTCCGGTTCCCTGTTTCTCCGTTTCTCTGTGTTAAAAGCTTAAAGGTTAAGGGTTAAAGCTTAAAGAGGTGTTTGTGCGGGGAGATTTCGCAGGGCAAGCGGGACGCTTACCCTGCTGTGAAATTCGCGGTTCCCAAAAATCTGCGGGAATCTGCGAAATCCGCGGGAGAAAACTTTCTGCGGAAGGATTTCGAAAAGCGACAGGAATGTCGCTTCCCCTCTAACGCGGTTTTTCTTCGCGTTCTTTGCGTTTGAAAAAAAGCGGCGTTCCCGCGAGTCTCCGTTTCTTCGTTTCTCCGTTCTTCTGTGTTTTTTTGAAGATGCGGCGGAGCTTCGGCGGGCGGGCGTGAAAATCCTCGAAAATCCGTGCGGAAAGACGCATGATTGCGCTCACGATGAAGGCAGAAAAAAAGTCCGTCCGCTTCGCGCGCCTCCGCAAGGTTCTGCGCGTTTCGCTGTCGGCGCTTTTTTTCGTGCAGGCGGCGGCGCTGTATCTGGCGCGCACGGAGGTGGAGCTTCCGGATTTCGTCTGCGGCTCGCTCGCGGAAAAGCTCGCTCCCGCGGGAACGCGTCTCTCGATCGGCGGCGCGTCGCTGCATCGGCTGACGTTTCTGAAGCTGCGCGACGTCGCGCTTTCGGGCGCGTCGGGCGCGGAAACGCTCGCGTCCGCGCGCTTCGTCGGCGCCCATTTCAACTGGAAGAATTTCGCCGCGCCGGGCAGAAACGCGCAGACGTTCTTCTGCGACGGCGTCGAAATCCGCTGTCCGGCGAGCCGTTCGCGGACGGGGAAGCCGGAGATCGTGCTCGACCGCGCCAGCGTCGAGGCGGCGTTTTCCTTCGGCGAAATCCGCGTGCGCGAGGCGCGCGCGCGCGTCGCCGGCGTTCCCGTGAGCGCGGCGGGCGCGTTCCCGCTGACGTTGCTGATTGCGGGCGGGCGCGACGCGGACGACGAGGCGGCGGGAACGGCGGCGAACGTCGCGGGGGCTTCGGGAAGCGACAGGAATGTCGCCTCTCCCCTCGACAGGAACGTCGCCTCTCCCCTCGACGGGAACGGCGCGTCTCCGCTCGCCGCGTTTTACGCGTTCGCGGGCGCGCTTTCCGAAGCCGGGCGGCGGCAGAAGGATTTCCGCGAGCTCGAAGGGCTTTCCCTGCGCGTCGAATTCGGACCCGCCGAGACGGAAGGCGCACTCGCCGTTTCCGCGGAGCTTTTCTGCGACCGTCTGCGGCGCGACGAGCTGCGGCTCGCGCTCGACGACGTGCGCGCCTCGGGCGAGATTCACTTCTTCCCGGCGACGCGCGAAATCGTCGCGGCAACGCCGCTGCGCGCTTCCGCGGGAACGCTGCGCTGCCGCGTCGGCGAAGGGCTTTTCGAGGGCTGGACGCTGGCGGCGCGGGGCGTGCGCGCGGAAGCCGATCCGGCGCCGGACGCGCTCGGCGCGCCCCGGAGCGTGCGCGTCTCCGCCGAAAAAATCGACGCGTCGAATTTTCTTCAGGGCGACTTCGCCTTCGCGGGAACGGCGGCGGAAGCGCGTTCCGCGGACTGGCGGACGGCGGGAACGCTGCGGCTCTTCACCGAAATCTTCGGCACGGAAATCGACGCGCGCGTCGCGCACGACGCGTCGGGAACGCGCGCGCGGGCGGAGATTCTGCCGGATTTCCCGCGCCTGCTCCGCGTGCCGCAGATCGCGGCGGCGCTGCCGGAAGACGCCAAAAAGCTCGCGTTCTTCGAGCGTCCGCGCGTGCGCGCCGAAGCCGATTTCGCGCCCGGCTTCGCGTTCCGCGAGGCGCGCTGGGACGTCCGTTCCGGCCCCGCGACGTGGCGCATGGTGCGCGCGCGCGGGCTGCGCTGCGAAGGCGCCGTCACGCCGGAGGCGCTCCGCATCGCGCTCGCGCAGGTTTCGGGCGAAAACTACTGCGCGAACGCGCGCGTCTTCGTCGAATTCGGCGGCGAAAAAAAATACCGCGTGAGCGCGTTCGGCTCGATCGCGAATCCGGAGGCGCTCGACGACTATCTCGGCTGGTTCTGGTGGCGCATCTGGAAGAATCTTTCGCTCGCGCCCGCGCCGCGCGCGCCCCGCGCGGACGTGGACGTGCACGGCACGTGGGATCCGGCTTCGCGCTGGGAATACGTTTACGGCTCGATCGCGGGCGAAAACGCGGTCGGCGGCGGCGTGCTCGTGGACAAGGCGCGGCTGCGCGTCGTCGAGGAGCCGGCGTTCATCGCCGCGTTCGACATGGGCTTCGAGCGCGGCGGGAACAGCGTCGCGGGAACGCTCCAGTGGCACTACGCGTTCGAGCCCGAGTATCATTACCGCGATTTCCGCTTCGCGTTTTCGGGAACGATGCCGCCGGGCGACGTCTTCCGCATCGTCGGCGAGGGGCTTCCGGAAGCCTTCGACGGCGTGCTCGAGCGCGAGGGCGCGGGCACGGCGGACGTTTCCGGCTTCTTCAGCGGCGACGAGAAATTTTATCCCGAGCCGCGCCAGCTCGTCGCGGTGAACGTGCGCGCCGCGCCGGGGCCGTTCCGTTTTCTGGGAATCGAAGGCGCGGATTTCCGCGGCAAAATCGGCTACGACAGCGGCGCCGTGAGCGTCTCTCCGTTCTCCGCGAAGTGCGGCGACGGCGTCGTCTCCGGCGGCATTTTCGTGCGCTTTCCCGAAGAGGAGATCCGCGCCGAGGGCACGCGCGTCGATCTCGATCTGAAGCTGGCGGACGTCGAGACCGCGCGGCTGCGCGACGCGCTGAAGAATCTCGTTCCCGAGGAAAAGAAGACGCCCGAGACGAAGCGGCGGGAAGGCGACGACGCCGCGGGCGGGAACGCGGAAAAAATCGCGGCGGCGGCGGAGAAGAAAAACGCGCCCGGCGGCGAGGCTTCGCGGATCGACGCGACGTTCCGCGGCGGGCTGACGCTGCCGGAAGTTTCGACGCTTGACGCCTCGGGGCGTTTTTCTCTGCGCGATCCCGCGCTCTACGAGCTGCAGATCTTCGGCGGCTTTTCGCGTTTTCTCCAGATGGTGAAGATCCCGTTCACGTCGTTCGAGTTCACGGAGGCGTCCGCCGACTACGCGATTTCGGGCGGGCGGGTGATGCTGCCGAACCTGCGCATCTTCGGCGAAACCGGCGCGATCGACGCGGACGTGGAATACGAGCTCGACGGCGGGAAAATCCGCGGCGACGCCGTCTTCAGAAACCGCCGCTTCACGAACATTCCGTTGATCGGAACCGTCATCGACTGGGCGTCGGAATCGACGACGCTCGTGCCGATCGAGCTTTCGGGAACGCTCGACGACGTCGCCTGGAAGCTGCGTCCGTTCGGGAATTTCCTCAAGAAGGCGATGCCCGCCGACGGGAAATGAGCGGCGGCGCGGCGCGACAGGAGAATTCCGAAAACGGTCCGTTTCATTCAACGCTCAACGATTTTTCTTTCTCATGATTCTTCCCAAAATTCTGGAAAACAAAGTCCGCCGCCCGGTCGCCGTCTTCGGCGCGGGCGTCAGCGGGAACGCCGTCGCGCGCTTTCTCGCGGAACAGGGCGTTCCCGCGACGATCTACGACAGATCCGGCGTCGGCGGCGCGCGCGAAAACTTCACGCCCGAGGACGCGGAGGCGCACGATCTCGTCGTCCACAGCCCGGGCTTTCCGCTCGCGCACCCGTGGATGCGCCTCGCGCGCAACGCGGGCGCGCTCTGCCTGACGGAGGCGGATTTCGCGGCGCTCTTCTGGCAGGCGTCCTCCGCGCCGGCGAAGCTGCTCGACGGCGAGGACGCGGCGGCGTTCATGGCGCGTCTTTCGAGCCGGCTCAACCTCACCGCCGTCACGGGAACGAACGGCAAGACGACGCTGACGGAATTTCTCTGCTTCGCTCACCGCAAGGCGGGGCGCGTCTCCGTCGCCGTCGGCAACAACGGGATTCCGATGACGTCGATGCTTTTTTCGGAGATGCCGAGCATCGCGCATCCGATCTGCGAAATCAGCTCGTTCCAGGCGGAATGCCTGCGCTATTTTTCGCCGCGTTCCGTGCTTTGGACGAATTTCGACGAAGACCACATCGACCGCCACGGCTCGCGGGAGAACTATTTCCGCGCGAAATTCCGCCTCGTCGAGCAGCAGAGCAACCTGCGCGCGCTGCTCGGCGATTTCGCGCGGGATTCGGAGGAGGCGCGGCGGATTCTCGCGGACCGCGTCTGCGTCGTCGGCGAATCGGTCGCGGCGGCGGCTCGGGAATTCGGCGTCGCGCTGCCGGACTTCGTGCAGGTCGCGACGCGCGAGGAAGTGCGCGGGCTCGTTCCCGAGGGCAGCATTTTCGAGACGTTCCCGCAGCGGGAGAATTACGCGCTCGCGCGGCGGTTCTGGCTCGCGCGCGGCTTCCCGCTGAAGGAGCTCGAGGACGCCGCGCGCGCGTTCTCGCCGAAGGAGCACCGCCTCGCGCTGAGCGCCGCCGTCGAGACGCCCGCGGGAACGCGCGTCGAGTTCTGGGACGACTCCAAGGGCACGAATTTCCACGCCGTCTATGCCGCGCTCGAGACGTTCCCGGACGCGCCGATCTTCTGGGTCGGCGGCGGGCTGGGCAAGGGCGGCGACACGGAGGCGTTCTGCCGCCGGCTCGCGGCGCGCGTCTCCGCGGCGTTTCTCATCGGCGAAACGGCGCCCGCGCTCGCCGCGGGCTTCGCGGGGACGGGCGTCCCCGTTCAGGTCTTCGAAAACCTCGGCGCGAGCGTGAACGCCGCCTTCAAGGCCGCGCGGAACGCGGGAACGCCGCGCGCCGTCGTGCTCTTCAGCCCGGGCTTCGCGAGCTTCGACATGTTCAAGAGCTACGCGGACCGCGGGCGGCAGTTCAACCGCATCGCGGAGGAGCTGGCGGGCGCGTGAGGGCGCGCGTCCGCGCATTTCTCCGCATTCGCGTGAAAAAAGTTTCGACAAACGGGAAAACAATCACAAAATTTCCGGCATCGTTTCAGGTATTTTCCGCAACAGCACAAATCAGAGATTCTTAGAAAAAACATGAAGGCTTTAACCATCGTTTCCGGCGTCGTTTTCCTGCACGTCATGGCGTTCGTCGTTCTCGTGAACGGCTGCACTCCGCGCCTCGTCCGCGAGCGCGAGAAAAACGCGGCGAATCCGCCGCAGATCGTCGACGTTTCCGAGCCGACCGAAGGAACGGCCGTGATCGACGAACCGACGCAGCCGTCCGAGGCCGAGCCGGTCGAGCCGGCGCAGCCCGCCGCCGTTCCCGCGGAGCCCGCCAAGGCGGAACCCGCTTCCGGCGAAGAAAAGATCTACGTCGTCAAGAAGAACGACAGCCTGTGGGTCATCGCCAAGAACCACGGCACGACGATCGACGCCATCTGCGCGGCGAACAACATCAACAAGAACGCGGTGCTCCGCCTCGGCATGAAGCTGAAGATTCCGGCGGCGGGGAAGACGTCCGCGTCTTCGGAAAAATCCTCCGCGAACAAGGCGGAGGGCGGCGAAGTCTACGTCGTGAAGAAGGGCGACGCGCTCAGCAAGATCGCGCGCGCGCACGGCGTCACGGTCAAGGCGCTGATGGAGGCGAACGGCATCGCAAACGCGAACAGCATCCGCATCGGCCAGAAGCTCGTCATTCCCGCGAAGGCGGGCGAGACGAAGAAGGCGGAGGCGGCGAAGCCCGCTCCCGCGCCGGAACCGAAGAAGGAAGAGGAACCCGCTCCCGCGCCGGCGCCGGAGCCGCTTCCCGAGCCGGAGCCGGAAGCCGTCGTCGCCGACCCGCTTCCGCCGGAAGACGCGGAGCCCGTCGAACCGACCGAACCCGAACAGCCGCTGGGCTGAACGGCGCATGCCGGACGGCTCTGACAGTTCCCGTGATTTCCGATTTCCCCGCGTCTCAGTCGAAGCGGGGTTAATCGTTTTTATCGCGCTGCTGCTTTCGATTTTCGGGCTGGTGATCCAGACGAGCGCGGGGCAGTACCACACGCCGGGCAGCCCGCTGCGCACGTTCTTCATGCAGGCGTTCTTTCTCGTTCCCGCGCTCGCCGCCGGCGTCGTCGCCGCGAAGATCAACCTCGACCGGCTGCGCCGCTTCGCGCCGTGGATCTTCGCGGGAACGCTGCTGCTGCTGCTTTCCATCTACGTTCCCGGGCTCGGCAAGGTCGTGAACGGCTCGCGCCGCTGGATCGGGCTCGGCGTCGTCAATCTGCAGGTGAGCGATCCCGCGAAGATCGCGCTCGTGTTCGTGCTCGCGCATTACCTGACGCAGGCGCGTCGCCATTTCGGGCGGCCGAAGTTCCGCTGGTTCGAGCGCCCGCGGCCGTGGCTCGTCCGCGTCACCCGCGAAGCGCGCGAGGATTTTCTGCGCGGCTTCGTCTTCCCGGGGCTCATCATCGGCGGCGTCTGCGGGCTCGTCGCGCTGGAGCCGGACCTCGGCACGATGGCGCTCTGCGCCGCGGTCGGCGGCATCATGCTTTTTCTCGCGGGCGGGCGGCTGCGCTACATCGTTCCCGCGGGCGTGTTGGGAATCTCCGCGTTTTCGCTGCTGATCTGGCAGTGGCCGAACCGCTTCGCGCGCGTGCTTTCCTTCATCGATCCCGAAAAATACAAGGAGGATCTCGGCTACCAGCTCTGGCAGGCGCTGACGGGCTTCGCGAGCGGCGGGCTTTTCGGCGAAGGGCTCGGCGACGGCATGATCTACCGCGGCTTTCTGCCCGAAGCGCACACGGACTGCGTCTTCGCCGTCGTCGGCGAGGAGCTCGGCTTCTGCGGGACCGTGATGATTCCCGTCGCGCTGCTGCTCTTTTTCGGGCTCGTCGTGTCGCGCCTGCGCGAGATCGCCGACGTGTTCTACTTCAACGTCTGCCTGGGCTCGATGCTCTTCGTCATGCTGCAGGCGACGATCAACATGCTCGTGAATCTCGGCATGCTTCCGACGAAGGGCATGTCGCTGCCGTTCATCAGCTACGGCGGCAGCAATCTCGTCGTCATGTTCACGTTCGTCGGCCTCATCTACAATTCCGTCATGAACTGGCGCAAGGCGTATCTGCCGCGCCCGGCGGAATTCTGACGCGCCGCTTTCCCTTTCCATGAAGACTCCTTCCAAACGTTTCATCATCGCCTGCGGGGGCACCGGCGGCCACCTTTCGCCCGGCATCGCGCTCGCCGAACGCCTCACGGAAAAAGGCTTCCGCTGCACGCTGCTCGTCAGCAAAAAGCGGATCGACGCGCGGCTTTCCGAAAAATATTCGGAGCTCGAATTTCTGCGCGCTCCCGGCTGCGCGTTTTCGCTGCGCCCGCTCGCGTTCGCGAAGTTTCTGCTGAATCTCCTTCAGTCGCTCGCGTTCGGGTTCTCGCTGTTTCTGCGGGAACGCCCGGCGGCGTTCGTCAGCTTCGGCGGCTTTCTCACGGTCGGGCTCGCCGTCGCGAGCCGGCTGCTCTTCATTCCCGTGATTCTGCACGAGGCGAACCGCGTTCCCGGCAAGGCGGTGCGCTGGATGAGCCGCATCGCCACGCGCGTCTATCTGCCGCCGGGAGTGCGCCTGCGCGGCATCACGCCGCTCGCCGTGCGCTCGACGGGCTTTCCCGTGCGCCGGGAAATCTTCCCGCGCGACAAGGCGGAATCGCGCCGCCGGATCGGCGTTCCCGCGACGGGCAAGCTGCTCGCCGTCTTCGGCGGAAGCCAGGGCGCCAAGCCGCTCAACGACTGGATCGAGCGCGACCTGAAACGCTTCACCGACGCGGGCGTTTCCGTGTTCTGCGTCACGGGACCGGGAAAATTCGCCGACGCCGCCGAGGGCGACGCGACGCGCGAGACGCGTTCCCGCGACGGCGCGCCCGTCTTCGTCCGCTTCATTCCGTTCTGCGACGACATGGCGTCCGCGCTTTCCGCCGCGGATCTCGTCGTGTCGCGTTCGGGCGCGGGCTCGCTCGCCGAATTCGTCGCCTGCTGCGTTCCCGCCGTGCTCGTGCCGTATCCGTTCGCCGCGGACAATCATCAGGAGGCGAACGCCAGATTCTTCCGCGAAAAGGGCGCCGGCGTCGTCGTGCCGCAGACGGAAATCGCGACGCTGACGGACGAGACGCTTTCGCTCGTCACCGACGACGCGCTCCTCGCCGAGCTCCGCGCCAATATCGAAAAGATGTCGCGCGAATTCGACTGGAGCAACATGGTCGGCGACCTCGAGCACTACGCCACCGGCGAGACGCGCGGCCTCAAGTCCGAGCAGGCGTGAAGCATGGTGTAAGGTGTAGGGTGTAAGGAGTAAAAAAATACACCTTACACATTACACCTTGCACGGCGCGAAGCGCGCGCCTCACGCGAGCTTGCCGAGCAGCTCGTAGATGCGCTGCGTCATGCCGCGCGGGTTGTCGAGCAGGCCGGCGGCGATCAGCGTGTTGTCGAGCACCTGTTCGGCGACGAGCTTCGCGAGCTCCGGATTCGAGCCGCGCAGCGCGTCGAGCTTGTGCACGAGCGGGTGGCGCGGGTTCAGCTCGACCTTCACGGCGACGGGCTTGTCCGCCGTTCCCGCGTCCTTCGTCATCAGGCGCATCATGCGGCGCATGGACGCGGTCATGAACTTGTCTGGATTGAGCGCGACGGCGGGCGAATCGACGAGGCGTTTGCCCGCGGAGCATTCGGCGACCTTTTCCTTGCCGAGCGTTTCCGCGAACCACGCGCAGAGCGACTTCATCGCGTCCTCGGAGAGCGGTTCGCCCGTTCCCGTCTGCGGCGCGTCGGCGAGCTCGATGTCGGCGGAATCGGCGGAGACGATGGATTTTTCCTTGAACGAGCCGAGCTGGTTCATGACGTAGTCGTCCGCGCCGTCGTAGAGGAAGAGCACTTCGACGCCGCGCGACTTGAACGCTTCGAGATACGGGCCGGACTCGATCGCCTCGCGGTTCGCGCCGACGAGGTAGTAGATCTCCTTCTGCGAGTCCTTCATGCGTTCGACGTATTCGGGCAGGCTCGTGAGCGTTCCCGCGTCGAGAATCGAGGATTCGCAGCGGAAGAGGGGCGCGAGCGCGGCACGGTTGTCGTAGTCGGTGGCGATGCCTTCGCGCAGGTAGTTGCCGAAGTCGCGCCAGAACTTGGCGTAGTCTTCGGGCTTCTTCTTCGCGCGTTCCTCGAGGTGCTTGATGACGCGCTTCGTGAGCACGCGGTTCAGCTTCTGAATCAGCGTGGAATCCTGCAGCGTCTCGCGGGAGATGTTCAGCGGAATGTCGGCGGAATCGACGACGCCCTTCATGAAGCGCAGCCACTCGGGAAGCAGGTTTTTCGGCTCCGCGTCGATGAGCACCTTGCGGCAGTAGAGCGAGACTTCCGGCGTCGCGCGCCCGAAGCCGAGCGTCTCGGGATTGTGCGTCGGGAAGAACAGAATCGTGTTGATGGCGAGCGGCGCGTCGGCGGAGAAATGCAGCCAGTCCTGCGGCTCGTCCCAGGCGTGGCACTGGAACTTGTAGAAATCCTTGTATTCCTGCTCGGAGACTTCGCTCTTGGACTTGAGCCAGAACGCCTGCATCGTGTTGAGCTTTTCGCCGTCGAGATTCAGCGGGAACGCGATGTACTTCGAATAGCGCTCGAGCACGTCCTTCACCTTGTCCTTCTTCGCGAAATCCTTGAACTCTTCCTTGAGGCGGACGACGAGCCGCGAGCCGCGCGGGAGCGCCTCGCCCGCGTCCTCGATCGTGTAGGCGCCGTTCCCGTCGGACGTCCAGCAGAGCGATTCGCCCTCCTCGCGCCACGTGCGCGTGTAGAACTTCACTTCGTCGGCGACCATGAACACCGAGAAGAAGCCGACGCCGAACTGCCCGATCAGGTTTTCGTTCGCGCCGCCGTTCTCCTTCAGCTTCTGAAGAAACGCCTTCGTGCCCGAATGCGCGATGGTGCCGAGGTTTTCGACGAGCTCCTCGCGCGTCATGCCGACGCCGGAATCGGCGATGGTGAGCGTTCCCGCCGCCTCGTCCGTCGAGACTTCGACGGCGAGCTCGCGTTCGGGCTCGAACACGGCTTTTTCCGTGAGCTGCGTGTAGCGGAGCTTTTCGAGCGCGTCGCTCGCGTTGGAGACGAGCTCGCGCAGGAAGATGTCCTTGTCCTTGTAGATGGAGTGCGCGACGATGTCGAGCACCTGTTTGACTTCCGCCTGAAATGCGTGCGTGGTCGCAGATTTTGTGTCACTCATAATTGCTCTCCGGAGATGCAGAAAATATGCCAAGGACGCCGCGC
>NZ_JBNPNH010000014.1:2500-5704 GCF_050314555.1 Candidatus Spyradosoma sp. SGI.093
ACGCATAGTGGGAAACAAACGAAAGTAAGTTTTCGATTGTGCCAAAGAATACAGATATTTAAAGGCGATTTATCAATAACAAACAGTTACAAGCATTAAGTGAATGCCTTGGAAACAACTGGCGATGAAGGACGTGATAAGCTGCGATAAGCCTCGGTTAGCCGCAAATAGGCGTTTGACCCGGGGATTTCCGAATGGGGAAACCCGACCTTTAGGTCACTTTGCGCTGAATCTATAGGCGCAAAAGAGCGAACCCGCTGAAGTGAAACATCTCAGTAAGCGGAGGAAAAGAAAGAGAATCGATTCCGTAAGTAGTGGCGAGCGAAAGCGGAGGAGCCCAAACCGAAACGATTTATCGTTTTGGGGTTGTAGGACTCAGTCGTGAGATCGCGACGGTTAGGAGAAGTGTTTGAGAGACACGCCAAAGACGGTGAGAGCCCGGTATCCGAAAACCCGAACGACTCTATGAGTATCCTGAGTAGCACCGGACACGTGAAACCCGGTGTGAAGCTATGCCGACCACGGCATAAGGCTAAATACAAGTTGTTTACCGATAGAGAATAGTACCGCGAGGGAAAGGTGAAAAGAACCCCTGTTAGGGGAGTGAAACAGAACCTGAAACTTGATGCTTACAAGCGGTCGGAGCTCCTTTATGGAGTGACGGCGTACCTTTTGTATAATGAGTCTGGGAGTTTACGTATGCAGCGAGCTTAAGGCTTTACGGGCCGGAGGCGCAGCGAAAGCGAGTCTGAACAGGGCGTTCAGTTTCATGCGTAATACCCGAAGCGGAGGTGATCTACCCTTGACCAGGTTGAAACTGAAGTAAAATTCAGTGGAGGACCGAACCGATAGACCTTTAGAAGTCTCCGGATGAGTTGAGGGTAGGAGTGAAAGGCTAATCAAACCCCGTAATAGCTGGTTCTCTTCGAAATATATTTAGGTATAGCGTCCGGCGCTGACCCGTGGGGGTAGAGCACTGAAAAGGCTAGGGGACACACCCGTCTACCAACCCTTATCAAACTCCGAATACTGCGGGGTGAAGCCGGGCAGTCAGACTGTGGGGGCTAAGCTTCATAGTCGAGAGGAAAACAGTCCAGACCGCCGATTAAGGCCCCAAATACAATGCTAAGTGGATTCAAGGATGTGATTTTACACAGACAATAGGGATGTTGGCTTAGAGGCAGCCACCATTTAAACAGTGCGTAACAGCTGACCTATCGAGTGAAATTGCGCCTAAGATGATCGGGACTCAAGCATTGAGCCGAAGTCGCGGGATCCGAAAGGATCGGTAGAAGAGCGTTCTGACAGCGGTGAAGTCAAGACGGCGAGTCTTGGTGGAGCGGTCAGAAGTGATTATCCAGACATGAGTAACGTTAAATACGGTTAAAATCCGTATCGCCGTAAGGATAAGGTTTCCAGGGTAAAGTTCGTCTGCCCTGGGTTAGGCGGGAGCTAAGGCGAGGCCGTAAGGAGTAGTCGATGCACAGCCGGTTAATATTCCGGCCCCGATTGGAGAGGACGAAGGGTGGAATCACACAGACCTTAGTGACTTGGCAGCTCAAGGCTATGGCCGCGAGCGCGTGTGAGGAAGCACTTCCGAGAAAAGCCTCCAAGTTAAGCCCGTACCGCAAACCGACACAGGTATCCGGGATGAGTATTCTAAGGCGCGTGAGTTAAATCTTCTTAAGGAACTCGACAAATTGGCCCTGTATCTTCGGTATAAGGGGTGCCTGCTTCGGCAGGTCGCAGTGAAGAGGTCCAACCGACTGTTTAGCAAAAACACAGCTCTCTGCCAAGTCGTAAGACGACGTATAGGGAGTGACGTGTGACCAATGCGGAAAGGTGAAAGCTGGAGGTGCGAGCTTCTGGTCTAAGCCCCCGTGAATGTCGGCCGTAACTATAACGGTCCTAAGGTAGCGAAATTCCTTGTCAGGTAAGTTCTGACCTGCACGAATCACGAAACGAGTTGGACATTGTCTCGAGAAGATGCTCAGTGAAATTGTAGTCGCGGTGAAGATGCCGCGTTCCCGCAGCAGGACGGAAAGACCCTATAGACCTTTACTATAACCTGTTATTGGCGCTTGAATTTCAATTCGTAGAATAGCCGGGAGACTTTGAACCGCTACTCCAGGGTAGCGGCGAGTCGCAATGTGAAATACCGGTATTTGCTATTTAGGCGTCTAACCGACATTCCGTGAGCCGGAGTCGGGACAGTGATAGGGGGTTAGTTTGACTGGGGCGGTCTCCTCCCAAAGAGTAACGGAGGATCGCGAAGGTCACCTCATGCCGGTCGGTAATCGGCAGTCGAGTGTATGGATAGAAGGTGGCTTAACTGTGAGACCTACAAGTCGAGCAGATACGAAAGTAGGCCCAAGTGATCCGGTGACGCATCGTGGGATGCTCATCGCTTAAAGGACAAAAGGTACCTTAGGGATAACAGGCTGATTCCACCCAAGCGTTCTTAGCGACGGTGGAGTTTGGCACCTCGATGTCGGCTCATCACATCCTGGGGCTGCAGAAGGTCCCAAGGGTTCGGCTGTTCGCCGATTAAAGTGGTACGCGAGCTGGGTTCAAAACGTCGTGAGACAGTTTGGTCCTCTATCCGCTGTGGGCGTAGGAGAGTTGAGGGGTTCATTCATTAGTACGAGAGGACCGTGAATGACGCACCTCTGGTGTTCCGGTTGTCGTGTCAACGGCAGCGCCGGGTAGCTAAGTGCGGAAGAGATAAGCGCTGAAAGCATCTAAGCGCCAAGCTCCTCCCAAGATAAGCTCTCTCTGAGGATCCGGGTAGACCACCCGGTCGATAGGCCGCATGTGCAAGCGCAGTAATGCGTTCAGCTTAGCGGTACTAATTATCCGTCAGGTTTGTTATTGATAAATCTGCTGTTCTTTCCACATAGGCACGATCGGTCCGAAAGCCCTTCCCAAAAAAGCCTTCGGAATCCGCTTGCGTATGACCTTTGACCCATGACCGCCGTCATTCAAACTGGCAAAAACGTGATCACCCTTCATTCACGACGGCGCGAGGCTCCCCTCTGGTGATCACAGGCGAGGTGAAACACACGTTCCCATCCCGAACACGCTCGTTAAGCCCTCAGCCGCCGATGGTAGTGCAGCCCCGCTGCTGTGCGAGAGTAGGTCGTCGCCAGTCCTCACGAAGCCCTCGTCCCTCAAAAAGGAACGAGGGCTTCTTTCGTTCTAAAA
>NZ_JBNPNH010000015.1:0-4613 GCF_050314555.1 Candidatus Spyradosoma sp. SGI.093
GACCGTTCCCGCCTCGATCACGGTTCCGCCCGTGTAGGTGTTGTTCCCGCCGAGCGTCAGCGTTCCCGCGCCGGCTTTCTTCAGCGCGATGCCGTCCGCGATCGTTCCCGAAAACGTCGTGGTGTCTGACGCCTGGTTCAGCGTCAGCGTCGAAGACGAAACGCCGCTGCCGAGCGCAACCTTACCGAACTCCGTCCCGGAAAGACCGGCAATCGTGATCGTGTCCGCGCCGAGCGTGAGCTGCGCGTAATTGCCCGCCGCGCTTCCGGCGAGATTGACCTTTCCGTTCTGGAGCGCCGTCGCCGTACTCAGAACCAGTTCCGTATTTCGGGCGGAGTCCGTACCCGCATTCCTCTTCCCGACGACGATTTCGCCGCTGTAGGAATTGTCCGAACCGGAAATCGTCAGCACTTCCGTAGTCGTGTCGCTGTCCCCGTTGTTCCCGAAATACGCCGTTCCCGCGCCGGAGAGCGAGCCCGAAATCTTAGTGCCGAGCTTGCCCCAGTTGCCGAGAAGGTAAACGACATCCGAATCCGCCTCGCCGAGCGTAACGTTCCCGGCAAGTTCAACGCCGCCGTCGAACTTATAGTAAGTCGCGCCGTTCTTGAGTGTCAGATTACCGGCGAACGCCTTCATTGCCGTAGCACCTTGAGCAATGGCGATGGTCATTCGTGCGCCCGACCCGACGACGATCGAAAGATTCTGTCCGAACGAATCGCCCGTAATCGTTCCTCCCTCTCCGGAATCGTAGCCGAATATCGCCGTACCGCCGTTGACGGCGAGTGTCGAGGCGGAAGAAAACGTGGCCACATTGTTCAACGCGCCGAAATCGAACTTCAAAGTTCCGCCCGTGACTGTCGCGGAAGTGATGTTCGTCGCGCCCGTGAAATTCGTCGTTCCATTCGTGACGTTCAACGTGCCGAGCGTCGTCGCGCCCTCAAAGGTCAATGAGCCGCCGGAAACCGATGCCGTTCCGAGAGTTGCCGTTCCCGTGACCCTCGTCGCACCGTCTTTCTGATTGAACGTCTCGACGCTCACGGATTTCGAGAAAATCATCGCACCGCCGCCGCGGCGGTTCAGGGTTCCGGAGCTTCCCGTCACGTCGCCGGAAAGCGTCACGGTCGCGCTTCCATTATCCGTCCAAATCTCCGCTTCGCCGTCGAAACGGATGTCGTTCGTAAGATTGACAGTTTTCGTCGAGTGGAAAAGAGCACCGCCGGAAAGCACTATCGTCGCCCCGCCGAAAGTCGAATGATCTGCGGCGAACGAAAGCCACACATTAGAATCAAGAACAAATTCTCCCGTGAAATCGTCCGAAAGCTCAACCTTGATTCCCCCGTTGTAACCGGGATTGGCAACAGTCGGTTTGAACACCAACGATCCCGTTCCAGAAACATTTGAAAAATCGAATGCTCCCGTGGTCGCCGTAACTATGTAGCGCGAATTGTCGGCAAGCGTCGCCGTCGCGCCGTTCGCGCTGCCGGCGTCAAGGGACAAACTCGCCCCAGATCCGAGTGCGAAAGACGCGGCATGCACGGCTCCTTGCGTGAATGAAACTGTCTTGCCGGAAGCAATCGTCACAGTTCCCGCCGCCACGCCGGCGGAATCGACGGTTACGGCAACGTCTTTATTGAACGTCACATTGTCGTTGCTGTAAAAGACATCGTCCGCATCTCCGTTTGTCCAATTCTGCGTGGACACATCCCAAACCGAGCTGTTCTTTCCAGACCAGACGAGATTCGCGAGCGTTCCACTGACGGTCACCGAGCCATTCTCGGAAAACGAAACCGTCTGATTTCGGGAACCGACTCCAGTCCCCACAAGATTGAGATTGCTTGCGTTCAAGCCGGTCCAATCCGTTCCTAAAGTCTTCCCGGAAATCAGAGAAAAGGTCGTCGAACCGTCATCATTTTTAACACCGGACAATCCGGCAAGCGAGAAAACCACATCGCTCGTCACGGAAAACGACGTCGTCTCCGACGCGTTAAGAGCTGACGAAGACGACAGGAAATTCACGACGCCTCCGAGAGTTATCGCGCCGGAAAGTGAACCTGTGCCCGCGACATCAAACGTCATTCCGGAGCCGATAGTCACATTCTTAATCGTGCCCGAAGAGAGTTTGATCGAGCCCGCGCCGGAAACCGTTTTCGAATTGAAATCGACCGTAGCGCCTGCGGCCTCAACGTAGGAGCCG
Source organism: Candidatus Spyradosoma sp. SGI.093 (assembly GCF_050314555.1). NCBI lineage: Bacteria > Pseudomonadati > Verrucomicrobiota > Opitutia > Candidatus Spyradosoma > Candidatus Spyradosoma sp. SGI.093. Next base: position 2,195 of record NZ_JBNPNH010000015.1, read on the forward strand.
GCGGCGATGCTCGTCAGCATGCTGAAGGTCACCGTACCAAGCCCCGTCGCGGAAATGGAGCCGCTATTGGAAACCCTTGTAGCCGTCAACATATTAATCTGACCATTTTCGCCGGTGTACCACGTACGAAGACCTGAGCCGTCAAATTCAAGATCTCCGGTGCCGTTAACGATACCCTCCGCAACGATATTGCCTTCTTTCAATTTCGTCCAAGACGTATTCAAAGTGTTTGTCGCATCGACACGAATACTTCCGGCCCATTGTCCGATATCGACAGTAACGGTATTGTTGGTCCCCGCGACCCAAGCTCCGCCGCCGTCGGAAGTAACAAGCCCCTTGCCGCGAAAATTCAAAGTTCTGCCGTTGCCGTCAAAGTAAAGAACAACGCCCTTATTCTGCGGCCGCGCAGGCGTCGACGTAGAAGTCGCGAAATTGGTGATGGATGAAATGTCGGACCAAGTGGTGTTCGTATCACCCTTCAACCAATTTGAGGCTGTATCATAGTCGCTGGGCTCCGCTGTATCTGCGGTTCCGTTCCACTTATAGACATTCGTCGTAGTAGCTCTTTGGCTAATTTAGGTATCGCCCATTCAGCAGCCTGATCTTTTGAGCAAATTCTACCGGAAGAGGATGTCAGCCACATTCTGGCTAAAGTTAAAATCACATTGCGTTCGTCACCTTCAATGCTAGCTATCAACCCGGGTAAGGATTCTTTAATCGCCCTTCGAATATCTGTCATTGGTACAGGCTCAATCACTTCTGTTGCCTCTGGTCCGAAAAGGTTAATACTATTTTCTCTTAATTGAGATAAAAGAATTGCTAAATCGGGATCATAAGTTGGCTCAGGAATTGCTCCCTTATCAAACTGCTCCCTTAGCCACTCACCATACATAAATTCATGTTTAGGAGGAAATTTCCAAGGGACAACATCCTTTTGATTTATGACCGTAACTTCAAGTGGTCTAATAGCATTTATGTTTCTATATAAGGCAAAGAGGATAATTTTTCTGTCACTGATTGAATAATATTATCTATCATACGAACACGCCCTTTATTTTATTTTGCATCTAATTTTCTAATCTCAGTTATCATTGGGCAAACTATTGCAATGCAAATAATTAAAATACCTGATAGTAAAAACCAATGATTTACATCGATTCTATCAGCAAAGAATCCAGAAAGAATTAACCCAATTGGCATAACAAGAGACATGATACTTCCAGTTAAAGAAAATACACGTCCTAAATATTCAGGCTTAATTTTCTCCTGAAAAAGAGCTGTTTGCACACCGCTGTAAAACGGAACCGAAAGCCCCATTATTGCACAGCAGACTACAAATATGAAAAATCCACTTTGAGGAAGTAATCCTGAAATGGTTAAGCTTATCCCCATCATAAAAATTGATGCCGTTATTAATAAGATTCGCTTTTGGTAATTCCCAAATAACCCTAATAATAGACCCCCTATCAACATACCAGAGGCATAAGCAATCTCCGTAATAGAAATATGCATCGGTGTACCATTAAAATATTCCATAGTGATTAAAGGATATAATGCATTTATGGGCATATAAACAAACATATATAATGTTCCAACGAGTAATAAAGCAAATAATCCTTTATTTTGCCGTAGTACAGCCATTCCTTCTTTCATTTCTCTTATGAAATTTGGTTTCAAACTTTGCACTTGATCACCTAGCTTAGGAATACGTACAATTGCTACCGTAATAGATGCAATCACAGCCCCCAATACATCGATGGCAATAATAGCATTTAGTTCCCAAACGGAGTATAAGAGTGCTGCAACCGCCGGACTAACAATATAGCTTATAGACTGCAAAGACTGACTATAGCCTGCACATTTCGTAAGCTGTTCTTCTGGTACTAAAAGTGGAGTAACCGCATTGAGAGCCGGGGTATGAAAAGCTGTTCCAATGCTACGGATGAACAATACTACCATAACCATCCAGATAGGTAACTCCATATACAATGCAACAATAGCTAGCACGGCCCCAGCTGCTGCGATAATTAAATCAGCACCAATCATTATCTTCTTCCTATCATGACGATCCACTAATACACCAATGGCTGGTCCAAAGACCGCATAGGGTAAAAAACCTACAAGTGAAGCCATAGACAAGACCATCGCAGATCCTGTTTTTTCTGTAAGGTAAAAAATAATCGCCATTTGCAGGATGGCACTAGTGATTAATGATACTGCCTGCCCTGCCCATATTGTATAAAACTTAAGTTTCCAATTGTTGTATTTTTCCATTTATACCTTAATTCCGCAACACTTTGATTTAACTTTATTTATAAGTTCCTGAGCAACAAAAAGTTGCTCAGGATTTTGCCATGTCAGATTTTTCACTTATCTTAGTGTTGCAAATCAAAACAAGCGTAAATCGTAACAAGACATG
>NZ_JBNPNH010000016.1:0-3138 GCF_050314555.1 Candidatus Spyradosoma sp. SGI.093
AACCGTTCCCGCCTCGATCACGGTTCCGCCCGTGTATTTATTGTCTCCAGAGAGAATCACCGTTCCCGCGCCGGTCTTTTTCAGCGCACCGGTCGTCGCAACGAGCTCATTCGACACGGTCTCCTGCTTCGCATTGCTCGCAATAACTTTGGAGACATCCAAGGTGGCTGTGCTGTTCGTCACATCGAAAATCAGCACCGCGCCGGCAGCAATACCGATGTGCGAATTTGCCTGAAATTCACTGCTGCTATTCACGTTCGGCGCGATATAACTCGTTCCCTCTCCCGAATAGCGATAAGTGCCTTCGCCGTTCGCCACGGAGAAGCCGCGCATCGCGCCGCCGTCCCTGTAGCCGGAAGTCATATTCGCATTCTGCGCCTCGGTCACCTCAAGAACACCGCCGTTTTTGAGAACCGTTTTGTCCTGCGCGAACGTCTCGCCGAGGTTGCCCTTGTCGCCCCACCCGAGACTGTCGACTTTAAGCACGCCGCCTTCAATCGTCGTGCCGCCGGAATATGTGTTTGCGCCTGAAAGCGTCAGCGTTTCCGAACCGCTCTTCACGAGCGCAATCGCCCCCGTAATCGTTCCCGAGAAATCTCCGCCGCCGTTTACGGTCAGCGTCGAAGACGACGTCCCCGATGCCAGAGAAACCGCGCCCGCGCCGGAAAGCCCGTATGCGGAAACCGCCGCGACTCCAAGCTTCAGCGTCGCGCCGCTCTGAACTTCAAGCGCGCCCGTGCCGAGCGCGCTTTGGTGTGCCGCGACAAGATTGCCCGCCGCAATCGTCGTCCCGCCGGAATAAGTATTTTCACCTGTCAGCGTCAGCGTTCCTACATGGCTGTCAACAGTTCCGGTTCCCATGTTCACGTTCAAAGCGAGTCGGTCGCCGTCGTTGGCGCCGTCGGCAAGAAGCGCGGAAATCTTCAGATCGTTGCACCATTCAGTTTCCGCGCTTGTGACGTTGAGCGTGCCCGTACCATGAATTTTCCCCAAAATGTTCGTGCCGTTTCCGTAAAGCGACCCCGCAATCGTCGCGGAGCCTCCGGCGGCGTCAATCAGAATCTCCGAGCCGTCGTGACCATTGTTGGAAGTTCCGTAGCCGTTACGCAGTTTGAGCGTCGCGCCGTCGGACAAAGTGATTTTATTCCAATCAAAGCGAGCGCTAGACCCTTCAACCCAAAGCGTCACGCCGCTTCCAACAACGAAGGACGCGTTCGCGCCGTTTCCGGAAGCTGTCCCCGTGATTTCCACAGTAAGACCAACGGTGTCGGCGCCTTTCTGCATCGAGAGCGTCCCCAAATATCCGGAAAGCGTCCCGATGGAGTAGCTTATCGGTTCACTTGTTCCGCCGGTAATGCTTAAATTCCCCGTTCCGGAAAGCGTCCCGATGGTAAACTTTGTGCCGGAGCCACGGCTCCATCTAGAGGTGATTGTACCGGCGCCGTTCATCGCGACTTCACGGATAGAAAGAAATCCGGAAGAGTTCTGCGTATCTTCGATATGGAGCGTGCCGCCTTCGAAAGTCAGTTTTCCCCACGTCAGTGCGGAAGCGGAGAATTTATCCGCGTCCAAGCTTAACCGTCCCGCGAGAACAATATCGTCAAAAAGCAGATTGACGGTCTTGCTGGTCAACGTCGCGTTGGATTCGATTCTGAGCGTGTTCCCGGAAATGGACGCGGACGCGCTATCCGTCGTCGGCTGGAACCTGTACGACCCGCCCGTGACCGTCATGTCGCCGACCGCGAGATTCGTACCGTTTTCGAGCGTCACGGTCTTGTTCTCCGCATCCGCGCCGAACGTCACATTGTCGAGCGCGTAAAATTTCGTCGGGGCGGAGTTATGAGTCCAGTTTTCCGCCGAAGAATTCCATGTCGAGTTCCCGGACGTCCCCGCCCAAACGATATTTCCCGCCGCTCCAGCCGTAAAGACGACTTGACCGACCGTGGATACATCTACGGACGCACCGCGGAGGGACGTCACGACACCGCTGATTTGGAAATTTTCCGCCGACAGCGTTTCCGCATTCCATCCGTTGATCGTTCCGCCGGAAATCAGAGAGTACGTGTTGCCCGTGTCGCCGACCTTCAACGAATCCGAAAGCACGAAAATCGTGTCCGAACTGACGGTTACCGTCGCATTGTTCGTGATTTCTGAAGAAAGCGACAGGGTCGCGCCGGAGAAATCGAGCGTCCCTCCCGAAACCGTAACCCCATCCAAATAAAGCGTTCCTCCAAGGACTTGCGTGCCGGTGCCTGTTTTCTCGATACCGACTTTCTCGCTTGCCGTTCCGACCTTCCCGTAAAATTCATACGTTCCCGCTCCCGCGAGCGTGAGAACTGTGCCGGAGGTCGCGACCGTAATGGACTCCCGCAGGTTGATGTTGCCGATTCCGGCTGCAACAACCTCACCCTCCGCTACAGGAGAGTAACCTTTACTCGTGCCCGTAATACCTGCAAGCGTCGTCGCGCCTTGGAGCGACAAGGTGTCGTATCCGCGCGAAGTATTGCCGTACATGCGCTTCGTCACCCAGTTCTGTTCCCGTGACACGCCGGCGAAGACATACTCGACGTTGCTCCACCCCGTTCCGGACAATTTTGCGACGGTGCTGTTGTTCCACTCGTTGACGACCGCGAACTTGCCGAAAAATGCGGACGCGTCCGTGTTGGCGAAATCAAAAGTATACGTGGGGGTGCTGCCGTCGCCGCCTTGATAACCAAGGACAATCAGTCCGCTTCCAGACAACGCCATACTGGACTCCGCGGAACCCAACGCCACATTTCCAGTGGCTCCAAGAGTACCCAGCCAAAGCCACCCGCCGTTGTCCGTCGTTCCCTCTTCGGGAGCCGTGTACGTGTAGGTGTTTCCGGCGCCAGCGACTCCGGAACCGATGGTCAGCGCTGTTTGCTCTCCGTTCGTGAGCGCGACGTCGTCCGCGAACGCGGGAACGCTCATCGTCGCGGCGGCGAGGAGGGAGGTGAGGAGGAATTTTGAATTTCTCATTGTGTGGATTTGTTTTTGGTTTTCGTTGAATTTTTGTGCGGATTCTACCCCGGTTACGAATACCGTGGCAAGCGGAAAGTTTTAACCACGGAAAACACGGAAAAGCACGGAATTCGTTATTTGGCGAAGATTCGCGGA
>NZ_JBNPNH010000017.1:0-2363 GCF_050314555.1 Candidatus Spyradosoma sp. SGI.093
GCGTCTGCACGTCGGCTGCGTGCTCGTCTCCGCGGGAACGCATCCGAACCGCGTCATCGCCGCCGGCTACAACGGCTTTCTGCCCGGCGCGCCGCATTGTTCCTGCGTTCGCGACGGACACGAACAGGCGACCGTGCACGCCGAGCAGAACGCGATCGCGGACGCCGCCAAGCGCGGCGTCTCCGTGATGGGCGCGACCGTTTACGTCACGCATTTCCCGTGCGTGAACTGCGCGAAGATTCTGGCTTCGGCGGGCGTCGGCGTCGTCAAGTACATTCACGATTACCGCAACGACCCGCTGGTCCCGCAGCTGCTCGCCGACGCGAAGATCCGCGTCGAAAAGCTGAACCTCGCCGGCGCGGGCGAGGCGTGATTTTCCCGCGATGGCGAATCCGGAAGAGGCGACGATTCACGACAAGGTGCGCGGCAATTTTCTGTTGGCGCGCCTCGGCGTGAAGGGAATTTTCGAGCGCTCCGTCGTCTGGATTTCGCGTTTTTCCCACGACGAAGGCGCGCAGGGACTGATCCTCAACGCGCCCATGCGGCGGATGCTGGGCGAATGCTCGCCGTCGTTCACGGGAACGCCGCTCGCGCGGATTCCGATGCACGTCGGCGGTCCCGTCGGGGCGGCGGGGCTGACGCTGCTCGCCTGTATCCGCAATCCCATTACGGGCGGACGCGTCGTGCAGCTGGGACTTTCTCCCGACCGCGTGCGCGAGCTCGCCGGCGATCCCGCGGCGCGCCTCTTCGCGTTCGCGGGAACGTCCGGCTGGGCGCCGCGTCAGCTCGAAGACGAGCTCGCTTCGGGAACGTGGCTGCCCGTCCGCGCGGACTTCGACGCGTGGTGCGAATCCGCCGAGCCCGATCTGTGGCGCCGTCTCGCGGAAAAGAGCCGCCGCCTCGAAGCGCGCCTCATGACCCGCGCTCCCCGCGATCTCTCCGACAATTGAGCGCGTCCTTCGAATTCGCGGGCGTGAAATTTCTCGCAAAGGCGTCGGGGAGCAAAGATTTTTCCCTTCGACGTGTTCTCTATTGAGATGCGCTTGGCGTTTTCGCATCTCCGAATTTTCCGCTGTTCATTTCTCTGTGCATATGTTATCTTTTGTCTTCATAAATCAAGCCTTCCATTCACAACTTCCATCATCTGCCATGCGACATCCCCTCGTCTCTGTCGTCATTCCCGTTTACAACGCCGAAAAATACCTGCGCGCGTGCCTCGATTCCGTCGTCGCTCAGTCGCTCCGCGAGATCGAAATCATCTGCGTGGACGACGGCTCCACCGACGGCTCGCCCGCGATTCTCGCCGAATACGCCGCCCGCGATCCGCGCGTCCGCGTGATCACACAGGAAAACGCCGGCGTCGGTCCCGCCCGCAACGCCGGCATCCGCGCCGCGCGCGGCGAATTCGTCGCGTTCCTCGATCCCGACGACCTTTTGCCCGACGAAAAGACTTACGAGGCGCTCTATCTTTGGGCGAAGGAAAAGCGCGTGCGCGTCTGCGGCGGCGGTCTCTGCTCCCTCGCGAACGACGGCATACGCTGTTTTCCCGACGCTTCCTGGGGCAGCAACGTCGACCAGGCGTTCCCGCGCGACGGCTTCATGCGCTTCGCCGAGTGGCAGTTCGACTACGGATTTTACCGCTACATTTTCGAGCGGAAAATGCTCGTCGAAAACGAAATCTTCTTTCCGCCCTACATCCGCTATCAGGATCCGGTCTTTTGCGCCCGCGCGCTCGACGCCGCGGGAACGTTCTACGCTCTGCGCCGCCCGACCTACGTCTTCCGCGACTGGCACACGCCGGACTACACCGTTCCGCGCCGCGTCTGCGACCAGCTCCGCGGCGTCCGCGATCTGCTCGCGTTCTCGCGGGAACGCGGCTACGCCAAGCTCCACTGGCTGCAGATTCACCGCCTTTTCGAAGAGTTCAAGCCGCACGTCCTCGCCCTCGTGGAACGCGAGAAAAGCGGCGAGCACGTTCCCGCTGACCAAAGCGCGATCGCCCTGCTGAAGGAGATCGACGCATCCGTTTCCTTTCCGCTTGCTTGGCAACATAAAGCCGACTATCCGTTCCGTTTCCTTCGGGAAGAATTCGGCATTCAAGATTGCTTTCCGCCTATTCCCGATGCGCCGTTTCCGCAGGACACCGTCGATTGTGCTTTCATCACCGACGACGGCTATGTGAACATGACGGCGGTCGCGATAAATTCAATCCGGCGTTCCCGTGCGCCCGAAACGAAAGTCCGCATTCACGTCGTCGCCGCCGCGCTTTCGGAATATTCCGAAAAAGTATTTAAACTCTTTGAAGAAAAAGATTTTTCCGTCGAAATCATTCGCGTCGAGAAAGCTGTCCTGGATAAGCTCGC
>NZ_JBNPNH010000018.1:0-1240 GCF_050314555.1 Candidatus Spyradosoma sp. SGI.093
CGAGATCCGCGGACGCCCCGCACGCGCGCCGACACGTCGTGCGGACGACCTCCGCGAGAAGCACTCGAAGCTTCCGGTTCAGCTCCAGAAAGTGCGTTCCCGCGGATTCTTCCCGCAACACGGCGCGCGAGCTTTCGGGGAGCCCTTCGAACGCCTCAAGACGCGCCGCAGGCGTCGCCGCCTTCGCGTAGCGCGTGCGCGTCGTTCCCGTCAGCGGATCGCGCGTTTTCCGGAGCGCCTTGCGCGAGGGAATGAAGTGATTGTGCCGCAGCGAAGCCAGCGCGCACGCACGTTCAAGAGCCTCCCGGCACGAGAACTCGTCCAGGCGAAGTTCCCCGAAAAGCCCCCGCACGAGCGCGCCGTTTTTCTGCTCCACGTGCGCGTTGTCGTTTTTGTGGTACGGGCGGGAACGGTCCATCGAACAGCGCGGGAAAAGCGACTTCACCGCGCGGAAGACCTCCGAATTGATGAACTCCGAGCCGTTGTCCGAATGCAGCTCCACGGGAGCGAAGGGAAGCGAGGGAAGCAGGCGCCGAAGCGCCTCAGCGACGTTCTCGGAAGTCCTGTTCCACACGGGCAAGATCCGCGTGTAGCCGCTGTACACGTCCGTCACCGTCAGAATCCAGAAGAACTCCCCGCTCGTCGAGCCCCCGCCCAGCGCGACCGTGTCCACCCCAAGATGTCCCGGCTCCGGGCACCCCGACGCGCGAAGCGCCCGAACCGGGATCTCCTTGCGCAGATCCGCCAAAACTCCGGAACGGGGCCGACGGGGACGCTCCGTCTTCGAGGGGCGAAGCAGCCTGTCGATCGTCGCGGGACTTATCCGCTCAAGCCGCTCCCGCGTGCGCGCAGGAACCGTGACGCCCTCCCGGGCCAGGCTCTCCAAAATCGACGGAATCGCGCACGCGAGAAGCTTCCCGCAGAGAAAATCGCTCTCCCGCCAGATCCGCTTCAGCCACGCGACGTCCTCCCGCGTGTAGAGCGGCGGACGCCCCCGACGCTCCCCCGCGGAAGCCCCCGCAGTCAACGGCGCGTTCAGACGCCGTATCACGTATTTGACCGAGAACGCGCACGTGCGCGCGACCTCCTGGACTATCGCGTGCTTCTCGCCGCGGCTCAGAGCCCGCGCATAATCCCGGCTTTTCTCTCGGATGTATTCTCTCTTCGCTGTTTTGCTCATCTCAGACACCGTTTTCGCGCCCCTTCATTGGGTGCACTTTTTTATGAGGCATCAAAAAAA
>NZ_JBNPNH010000019.1:0-1028 GCF_050314555.1 Candidatus Spyradosoma sp. SGI.093
ACCTGTTGGCGGAATTAATTTAGTGCATACTTAATTCTGCCAATGGGCTTGTCGTTAATGAAGTTTACGTATTGCAGAATGGTAAGTGCACTAATTTTGCCAATGATCCTGGCAAACAAACCATTCGTTATTTTCGCATAGTTCCTGATGACCAAGAACTGGTCTGTAAGTTGTGAGAATATTGTCTCAATCCTCTTTCTTGCCTTTGCAAACGGAATGAATGTCGGTTTCCAATCCTTTTGGTTGAGCCGATACGGACACTCCAGTCTTATGTGTGCGGTTTCGAACAAGTCAAGCTGTACGTCAGCTCCAATATACCCTTTGTCACCATAGATGCTACAGTCGTGATAAGTATGTTTTACATCCTTCATATAATGGAGGTCCGCCACACTTGCCTTTGACAGATCATAGGAATGGATAACTCCACTTAACCCACAGAGAGCGTGTAACTTATAACCAAAATAATACGTGTTCTGCGAAGCACAGAAGCCGAAGTCGGGAGCTTGCGAGAAATTGCCGGTACGTCCCATCTTGCAACGTTTTCCTCTTGCAACCCTACAGACCTCTATCGGCTTGGAGTCAACAAAGAATTGTTCCTCTCCGCCATCCATTTCCATGGCAATCCGCTTGCGCAGTTCCTCACACAGGCCTGCCGTTTTCTTCCTGCGGTCATTGAACTGTCTCCTTGATATGAGATTAGGAATGTTGTCCTTGTACTCTTGCAATTTATAGTCGAACAACCACTTCTCACTATCAATGCTCTCGGTCTCTGCCGTCAAGGATAGCGCCACCACTTCCAAATCCGAAAACTTGGGAACAGGACCACGACGTGGAACATTACCCGATTCATTGACGAGATTTTCAGAGAATTGCTTGCATATCTCGAGTATTTTGACGAATTTTGTATAAAGGTTGTACATACGATGGTTTGGACTTAATGTTTTGAACACCACTAAGTTACTAAAAATCAGCGATATGTGCAACTTTTTACTCATATTTATCAACTTAAATTAATTCCGCCAACGGGT
>NZ_JBNPNH010000020.1:0-966 GCF_050314555.1 Candidatus Spyradosoma sp. SGI.093
GTCGCGGCGCACGCGAACGCGCTCGGCACGACGAAGGGCGTCGAGGTGCAGAGCGGCGCGACGCTGAATCTCGGCACGTCCGCCGTGACGGTCGCCGGACTTTCCGGTGCGGGAACGGTCGGCCTCGCCAACGGCACGGACAGCTCGACGCTGACGGTGAACGGCGGCGGCGTGTTCACGGGAACGCTGAGCGGAGGCACGAATTCGCTTGCGCTCGTGTTCGATGCGGACGGACAGACACTGGATCTGAATCCTGCTGTTTCTAATACGCTTTCTTCCGTGGACGTCAGAGCCGGAACGGTGAAAACCGGAAGTTCTTTCGGACTCGGGTATTCTCAGGTTTCTGTGCAGTCGCCGGGCACTTTAGAGTTCACGGCGTCGAAAACGAATGACTATGGTCTGATGTTGGGCGGAATCACCTTTGCTGACGGCTCTTCTTTCGTTGTGGATGTGACGGGCGCGGCGGAAAACGATGTGCTGAAAATCATCACCTCGTCCGTGATTAAGTTCAACACCGGCTCGGAAGACGTGTCGCTCACTTCGGACAATCTTGATCTGTTCGTGAACGATTTCGTCACGCTGAAGGGCTGGGACGGTCTCGCGGACTGGTCTTATGCGGACAACATGCTTTCCGTGACGCTGACGATTCCGGAGCCGAGCACGTTCGGGCTGTTGGCGGGTCTCGGGGCGCTCGCGCTCGCGGGAACGCGCCGACGCCGGAAGAAAGCTTAAAAGTTCAGGAGTTGAGGAGTTTAAAAGGTAATTACTTTTCAACTTTTTAAACTTTTCGACTCCTCGACTTTTTTCATCCCTTTTTCTTAGTGTGTGTTAGGCGCCCTCGTGGAGAGATCCGCGGGGGCGTCGTTTTTTTGTGAGAATCGGGGCGGGAACGTCCGCGTCTCCGTCGCGCGCGCGAAAACGAACAGGGATTTCCGGGATTTAAAGGGATTGGATTCGCTCCCGCGA
>NZ_JBNPNH010000021.1:0-928 GCF_050314555.1 Candidatus Spyradosoma sp. SGI.093
CACTACTCGCCCGCCCTCGGGCGCTTCCTCTCCCGCGACCCAATCGAAGAGCGCGGTGGACTCAACCTCTACGTTTTCTGCAGAAACGATAGCATTTTGATTGTTGATCGGTTAGGCGGCGCGTTTTATTGTCCCGGAGGATGCAATACCGTCGACACATACGCGCCTATCGTTGGATATCGTCCGACGCCAGAGCAAGAACGGTATAGTGCCATTGCGGCGGCAATTGCTGCTGGCGCGGTTATCATGGGACCCGCGTTGGCTGCGGAGCTTTCGCTGACAGAGATCTCGGCATTATCTCTTGCGGGAAAAACGGTCAGTGAGTTAATGCGAAAAATAAAGTGCTTGAGATGCAAGATCCAAGTGCACAGTGCACACCACGAGTTCTTAGCATTTGATGTGACAGAGAGTTTCCCATATGTAAAATTCTATAAATGTTTCAGAAAGCATATTAATATTATGTGTTATATAAAAGGGAAACGAGGAAGTGATATTCGTAAACAAATCCTATATTCGAAATGCCTTCCACGCAATGGATAAAACCGGGATATTTAGGACGTAAGAATGTATATAAAACGATCGATATTGAAAAAATATTTGGAGCGTGTTTCTGAGATTCTTTCGACATCTCGAAATTTTCAAACGGAGCTTGAAAAAGAGAAAGTACTTAATACAACTCGATATTTATTAGGAGAGGAATTAGCGGTTGGAGCAGAAATAGTTAAGTACTCAGAGGACGAAGATTTAGTGTGCATCTTCGCATGGCAGGTATCACACTGGGGTGCATTTTTATGGTGTGTATGTCCTGTTTGTGTTGTATTTCCATTGAATCTGAATTGCACAAAGAAAAATGACAAACTGGCAGACGAAAAGATCTGACTCCGCGGGAACGGAAACGCTCGCGCTCAAACGCGTCGTCTTCTGGGAT